>VGFF01000009.1 GCA_016868955.1 Armatimonadota bacterium | reverse complement strand
CGTTGGGATCGCGCGCCCGCGCGTCGCCGTCTGCCCGGCGTGCACGGCGACCCATCCTGAGTGGTTCTTCTCGTACCGCCGAGATGGGCGCACCGGTCGAATGGAGGGATTGATCCAATGCACGACAGCCAAGGGCTGATGCCGCGATCGCAGCTTCGGGGCGGCGCTCATGCCTGACGACGCGACGATCGCACGCAACCTCGCCGCCGTGCGCGCCCGCTTGGACGCGGCGGCGCGCCGCGCCGGCCGCGAGCCGGGCGCCGTGCGCCTCATCGGCGTGACGAAGGGGCGATCGGAAGCCGACATCCGAGCGCTGCTCGCGGCCGGGCTCGCCGATCTCGGCGAGAATCGCGTGCAGAAAGCGAAGGACAAGATCCCATCGATCGACGGCGCGTCATGGCACTTGATCGGCCACCTGCAGCGCAACAAAGCACGCGACGCCGTGACCTTGTTCGACTGGATCGACTCCGTCGACTCGGTTGCCCTTGCCGAGGAGCTGCAGAAGCGCGCGGCGCAACGCGACCGAACCGTGCGCGTGCTCGTCCAGGTGAACGTCGCCGGGGAGGAGCAGAAGAACGGCTGTCCGCCGGCGGAAGCCGCCACCGTGTGCGCGGCGGCCTCCGCCGGCGCGAACCTCGAACTGCGCGGCCTGATGACGATCGCGCCGTTCGTCGACGATCCGCGGCAGGTGCGCTGGGTGTTCGCGGATCTGCGGCGCCTCCGTGATACCATACGGGAGGAACACGGGTTGGCGTTGCCGGAGCTGTCGATGGGCATGACCGATGACTTCGAGGTCGCAGTCGAGGAAGGCGCCACGATGGTCCGCGTAGGGCGGGCCCTGTTCGCGGAGGGACCGGTCGCGTAACGCTTCCGCCCTTCCCGGTTCGCAGCGACTAATGTACCCCGGCGGCACTGCGCCGCCACACGCAGCAACGACGGCAGCACAGATCGGCGAGGCCTGGCCGCGCCGACGGGAGGTGCAATCATGGGAGCGATGCAGCGGGTCATGTCCTTTCTCGGCTTCGATGACGAAGAGGACTACGACGACGCGCCGGAGCCCGAGCCGCGACGCCGCAAGACCCCCATTCTGAGCTTGCATACGCAACGGATCGGCGAGATCGTGGTCGTGCAGCCGCGTACGCTCGACGACGCGCGCGACGCCGCCGATTGCTTGAAGAAGCGGCGGCCGCTCGTCGTCAATTTGCGGGAGGCGGACAAGGAGCTGGCGCAGCGCATCGTCGACTTCCTTTGCGGCGTCGACTACGCGTTGGACGGCCACCTGCAGCGCGTCGGCGATGACATCTTCCTCTTCACGCCGAACCACATCACGATCACCGCGGAGCAATCGCGGACGCTCGAGAGCAATCGAACCATCTTCCCCGTCTCCTGAAGCAGGCCCAACGGCCACGACGACGCGGATCTCGCTGCGGGTCCTGCCGCGCGCCTGCCGTGACGACGTATCCTGGCAAGACGGGGGTGGTCTACGCATTCGCGTCGGCGCTCCCCCGGAGGATGGACGGGCGAACGAGGCCGTCGTCGAGACGCTGGCCGCCGCGCTCGCGTTGCCGCGCCACGCGATCCGGCTCGTCGCCGGCGCACGCAGCCGCGTGAAGATCGCCGAGATCGACGGCCTGACGCTGGAGGCGATCCGCCAACGATTGGAGCGACGATGAACGTCCGCGCCTTGCGTTGGGATCGAATGGGTCTCGAGATCGTCGACCAAACGCGGCTGCCGTCGGAATTCCGCCTATTGCGCCTGACGGATCCGCAAGCCGTCGTCGAGGCGATCCAAGCCCTGCGCGTGCGGGGCGCGCCGGCGATCGGCGCCGCCGGCGCCTACGGCGTCGCCCTCGCGGCCCGGTCGCTCGCCGGTGAGCAGAAGTCGCGTTTCTTCGACGGCGTGCTGGTGGCGGCCGCCGCGATCCGCGGCGCGCGCCCGACCGCCGTCAACTTGGCGTGGGCCGTCGATCGCGTCGTCGCGAAGATCGACCGGGAGATGGAACCGGCCGCGGTCGCTGCGATGTTGCTCGCGGAAGCGCACGCGATCGTGCGCGAGGACGAAGAAGCGTGCGCGCGGATCGCCGGCTTGGGGGCCGCAGGCATCGCGCCCGGCGAACGAATCCTCACCGTCTGCAACACGGGAGCGCTGGCGACGACCGGCGCCGGCACGGCGTTTGGTATCCTGCGGGCGGCGCACGACATCCACCGCGACATCCACGTGTTCGTCGCCGAGACGCGCCCGCTCTTGCAAGGCGCTCGGTTGACGGCCTGGGAGCTGCAGCAGGCGGGAATTCCGTTTCAGATCGTGACGGACAACGCCGCCGGCTGGCTGATGGCGCAGGGCAAGGTCGATCGCGTCGTCGCCGGCGCGGACCGCATCGCCGCGAACGGAGACACCGCGAACAAGATCGGGACATATTCGCTGGCCGTGCTGGCGGCGCACCATCGCGTGCCGCTGTGGATCGCGGCGCCGCGGTCGACCATCGATTTAAGCACGCCCAACGGTCACGCGATCCCGATCGAAGAGCGCGATCCAAACGAAGTTACGTGGTTCGGCGGCGCTGTCATCGCACCGGCCGGCGCGCCGGCGTTGAACTTCGCGTTCGACGTCACGCCGGGTACGCTAATCGCCGCGATCATCACGGATGCCGGCATCGCCGAGCCGCCCTACGCCGAATCGGTCCCGCGTCTGTTCAGCGCGGGCTAGATTCGTCACGCGTTCGCGGCTGCCGCGTTCCCGGCGCGCTCGCTAGACGACCGCTCCCGAGGCGCGCAGCTTGCCGAGCACCGCGCCGAGCGGTCCGGTCTCGGTCGGTACGCCGTTCGCGAACGCGATCGTCACGCCGGCTTACGGAGAGATCCGCGTGCCCGGTACCAGGATGCCGACGAGGTTGAGCGGATCCGCCGCGTGCACGAGCACGGGGCGGTCTTCTTCGCCGGCGCGCCGGACCGCTCGCAGCTCCTCCATCGCGGCCGGCAGCGCGAACTGCTCGCCGACGAATCCGCCGACGAACCGACCGCCGCGCAGCTCGCCGCCGCGCCTCAGCGCGGCGGCGAGCTGCGCGAGGACGCGCCACGGCGGCGCGTGCTTCTCGCGCGCGAGAACGTCGCGAAACACGAGGCCGTAGCGGCGCACGAGCTGCACCGCCCACGCTTCGTCGCGCTCACGTGCCGTGGGTGCGTCCTCGCCGTCCCGTCACAGCGCCCACCGTCCAACTGCAAGCGCCCGCGCCGGTCGCCTCCAGTGCGGCGAGCTCGCCCAGCCGAGTTGCGCGGCCAGCGCGGCCGCGGTCACGGGCCCGGCCGTTTGCATCCAGCCGCAGACGATCGAGCGAAACGCGTCCTCGGCGGAGGCCGGCGGGGCGACGCAGCCCGGAGGCGCCGGATCGCCATCGAAGACGATGCCGTCCATCGCCGCGCGCACCCAAGCCATGCGCTCGACGGCGACGGTTCCGCGGCGCGCCTCGCCGGACGGCGTCGACCACGTCGCGTAGACCGCTCGCCCGCGGCGACGGAGATCCTCGAGGTGTGCCCGCCATGGTTCGGCTACCTCGTCCGGCAGGATCCCGATCGTCAGCAGGTGGTCGTGCACCTCGTCGGCGTCGCGCAGATCCGGCTGAACCGAAGTGCGCACGGCCTCGATCGCCGCCGCGTCTAGCGCGACGATGCCGCGGGCCAGATCGGGATCCGTGCGCCGCAAGCTGACGGCGCGCGCCCGCCGCTCCTCCAGCGGCGCGTCGTCGAGGAACGCGTACGGCGGCGTTTCCATGACGGACATGTCGCGCAAGCCGACGAGCGACATGTGCAGCGTCTCGTTGACGTACGGATGATCCGGCGGGGTGATCTCGCCGTGATGGTTGTCCTGGCAACCGACCTGCTCGGGGAAAACGGCTGCGAGCAGGTCGGCGGCACGCATACGCTGGATGTTCGCCGGCACGCGACACCAGCCGCTATGGCGCAACACGGCCAGCGCGCGGCCGGCGTTGTGCCGCCAGCGCGTCTCGAAGATTGGCGACTGCAGGATCGCCTGCGTGAGTGCTTCGCGCAGCGTCGCCTCGCGCACGAACGAGAACGCCGCCTCGAGCGGGAAGCTGTGCTGCTCGCCCAGCGACAGCAGGATGCCGTCGTCGGTCGCCGCAGCTTGCAGCTCGAAGTCGAACGTGCGGCAGAAGCACTTGCGCCGCGCCAGACCCCAAGCGCGGTTGATGCGCCCGCCGAAAGGCGCGTGCAGGACGAGCTGCATGCCGCCCGCTTCGTCGAAGAATCACTCGGCGACGACGGTCTCGATCGTAGGAACGACGCCGAGGACGGCCGCGGTCTCGCGCACGTAGGCGACGACTTGGCCGGCGCCGGCCGCGTCGAGGCCGGTCTCCGCGACGAGCCAGGCGATCGCGCCGGCGGGTTCGTTCATCCGCGCCGCCACGGCCTCACGCAATTCTGACACGGATTGCGGCAGCTCGACGGTGCGCGCCGGCGACTCGCCGATCCAGAACGGAATCGTCGGTGCGGCCCCGTGCGCGTTCTCGACGCCCACGCGCGCCTGCTCGACGCGCCGGATGCGCCAGGACGTATTGCCGAGCAGGAAGACGTCGCCGGCGTTGCTCTCGATCGCGAATTCCTCGTTCAATCGTCCGATGAAGGTGCCGGCCGGCTCCTCGACGACATCGAAGTCGGCGATCTCGGGAATCGCGCCGCCGGAGGTGACGGCGGCAATGCGCGCGCCGCGCCGTCCGCGGACGATACCTTCGACTCGATCGCGATGCAGCAACGCGCCGCCCCGCCCGCCGTTCGTCGCAATGCCGTCGCTGAGGACGGCGAGCAGCTAGTCGAACCGCGCGCGGCAGATCGCGGTGCGGGTGCGCGCGGCGCGTCATCGCCCACAACGCGTCCTCGGCGATTGGTCGGGCGGCCGCATCGGCGACCATCTGTTGCGCCAGCACGTCCAGCGGCGCCACCGGCATCAACACCTCGTCGAGCGCGCGCGCTCGGACGGCGCGAACGGCGGCCGCCGCCTGCACGGGATCATCGCGCGTTACGGGAAACAAGATGCCCTTCAACACGCCGCTGACGCCGTGTCCGGCGCGCCCGACGCGCTGCGGCAGATTCGCGATCGCGCTCGGCACGCCGACGTGGCAGACGAGGTCGACGTGTCCGATGTCGATGCCCAGCTCGAGCGACGTGGTCACGACGACCGATGACAGGGCGCCCGCCTTCAGCCGCCGCTCGGCGTCGAGGCGGGTCGTCCGCGATAGGCTGCCGTGGTGCGTCGCGACCCGATCCTCGCCGAGCCGTTGCGCGAGTTGGTGAGTGGCCCTCTCGGCGAGCGCACACGTGTGCACGAAGACGAGCGTCGTGAGGTGCTCCTGGATGCGATCCGCTAGCCGATCGTAGACCTCGGCCCAGTGATCGTGCGAGGCGATGGCGCCCAGCGGGTTGTCGAGCGTCTCGATGGACAGCGACCAAGGGCGGCGATGCCCGATGTCGACGATCGCGCACGGCGGCGGCGCCCCGTCGGGGGTCGATCAAACCAGCAGCCGCGCCACGCGCTCGACCGGCTTCTACGTCGCGCTGAGCCCGATTCGCTGCAGGGGCCGCCCGGCGACGTCGTCCAATCGTACCAACGACAGCGCGAGGTGCGCGCCGCGCTTGTCGCCGGCGACGCCGTGGATCTCGTCGACGATCACCGTACGGGCGGTGCGGAGGATGCGGCGGCCGCCGTCCGAGGTGAGCAGAATGTACAACGATTCCGGCGTCGTGATGAGGATGTGCGGCGGTCGCTTGACCATCGTCGCGCGTTCGCGCGCCGACGTGTAGCCTGTGAGGACGGAGACCCGAATCTCCGGCAGTGCCTCGCTGCCGGCGGACGCGCGATCACGAATCTCGGACAATGGTTCCAGGAGACTCTTTTGAACGGCGTTTCCGAGCGCCTTCAGCGGTGATACGCACACGACCGCGGTCTCCTCGCCGATCGTGCCGGCGCGGGCCGCACCGACGAGCCCGCTCAGCGACCACAGAAACGCGGCCAGCGTCTTGCCGGACCCGGTCGGGGCGGCGATCAGCGTGTGTTCCCCCGCGGCGATGCGCGACCAACCTTCACGTTGCGCCGGCGTAGGATCCCCGAGACGGTCGCAGAACCAACCTGCGATCAGGGGATCGAAGCGATCGAGTCCGGAATCGTTACGTGGTCGTATCATCAGGGGACACCTCCCCGCTCATCCCGAGCGTTCGTCGGGCCGCGCGGGCGTTCCCGCCGAACAAGGGGAGGACGTATGATCGGTCGCCGTTCCCTGCCCCGGAACGCTTGGTGAGGCGCTCTTTGCGGATCGGTTTCATCACGGACTCCTACCATCCTCGCATCAGCGGCGTCGTGATCTCGATCGCGTTGCTCGCGGCGCAATTGCGCCTGCGAGGGCATGACGTGCACGTTGTCGCGCCGCGCGTCGTCGGATACGAAGACGACGAGCCGCACGTTCATCGGCTGCCGTCGCTGACGGTGCCAGCCTACCCCGACTTTCCGATCTTTCGGCCGGATCCGCGTCCATTCGTCGAGTTCGCCGTGCGTCAGCGCCTCGACATCCTGCACGCGCACTCGCCTTTCCTGTCGGGTCTGCTGGCGGAGGCGGCTTCGCGCCGTACCGGCGCGAAGCTTTTCTTCAGTCACCACACCCGCTACTCGGAATACGTCCACTACTTGCCTTGGATTCCCGCCAAGGTGGCACGTTGGCTGGTCAACCGGCGAGTTCGGACATTCTGCGCGCGCGTCGATCGGGTCATCGCGCCATCCGCGTCGGTGCATCGCCTGCTCGTCGCCGACGGTGTATCCGCGCCCATCGAGGTGATCCCCACGGGATCTGTCGACCTGGAAACGATCGCGCGCCTGGCGCCGCACGCGCGCGCCGACGCGGGCATTCCGCCCGGTGTTCCCCTGGTCCTCACCGCGAGCCGCCTGACGCCGGAGAAGAGTGCGGAGGACGTCTTGCGCGCCGTCGCGGAGATGGATCGCCGGACCTGGCTGATCGTCCTCGGCGGCGGGCCGTTGGCGCGGCCCCTGTCCGATCTCGCGGCGGCGCTCGGGATCGCGTCGCGGACGCGATTTCTCGGGGATCAGCCGCACGAGGACGTCCTGCGTTGGATGAAGGCCGCCGACCTTTTCCTGTTCGCGTCGCGGACGGAGACGCAGGGCATGGTCGTCTCGGAAGCGATGGCGTGCGGGCTGCCAGTCGTCGCGGTCGAAGCTCCCGGGGTTGATGAAGCCGTCCGCGACGGACAAACCGGCAGGCTCGTCACGCCGGCGGCGCTCGGCGCCGTCGCGGACGAATTGATGCGAGACGCGCACGCGCGGGCGCGCATGGCGTCGGAAGCCGTCGTCGCCGCGTCCGCGTTCGGCCGCGGTGCCATCGCGGATCGACTTCTGGCGCTGTACCGAGCGGTCGGGAAGGAGCGATCCGCGCGTCGATGAGTACTACAGGTTGGGGTTCTTCCCCTCGCCGACCCCAACCGCTAGAATCTCTGAGACGGGATTTCGGCCCAGTTTCGTAGAACCACCGACCCGATGCTGCTCAAACGACTCGAACTGCAGGGATTCAAAACGTTCGCCGACCGAACCACGCTGGAGTTCGGCCCGGGCATCACCGCCATCGTCGGCCCCAACGGTTCGGGAAAGAGCAACCTGTTCGACGCCGTGCGATGGGTCCTCGGCGAGACGTCCTGGCGCGCGCTGCGCACGAACCGCATGGAAGACGTGATCTTCGCCGGCAGCGCGAACCGCCGCGCCCACGGCCTCGCCCAGATCGACCTGACGATCGACAACGAGTCCGGCGTATTGCCGGTCGACTACTCCGAAGTCACGGTTTCACGGCGCATGACGCGCGCCGCCGAAGGCGAGTACTTCCTCAACAAGACCCCGTGCCGCCTGCGCGACATCCAGATGATGTTCCTCGGAACCGGGCTCGGTGGCCGCTCCTACGCGATGATCAGCCAAGGCGAGGTCGAAGCCGCCCTCGACGCGACTCCCGCGGAGCGTCGCGTCCTCCTGGAGGAAGCGGCGGGTCTCGCCCGCTATAAGCGCCGGCGTCACGAAGCCGAGCGGCGGCTGCTGCACACGCAGCAGAATCTCGTGCGCATCCGCGATCTGATCGGCGAGATCGAGGCTCGCCGGGACGCGCTCGCGCATCAGGCCGAGGTCGCAGTCCGCTATCGCGAGCTGTCGACGGCGCTGCGCCACGCCGAGCTGGCGATGAAGATCGAAGAGGCGCGGCGCATGTCGACGCAGCGCCGCCGCGTTCTGACGCAAATCGAAACGGCGCGGCAGAAGCGCGTCGAGGTCGAAACGTGCGCCCGCACTTTGGGGCATGAGCTGTCCGACGCGCGGCGCCGCGCGCAGGAGACGTCGCGCGCGCTGGAAGCCGCGCAACGCGAGCTCGTCGCGGCCGTCGAGCAGCTCGGCGCCGCGGAGTCGAAGGCTGGACAGATCGGCGAGCGCCTGCGCGGCCTCGATGAGCGGCTCGTGCGCGCGGCGGCGGAGCGGGCACAAAGCGACGACGAGCGAGGGAAGCTCGCGGCGGCCCTCGAGACGCTGCGCGCGGAGGTCACGCAGACGGCGTCGGAAGCCGCCGCCCTCGGCGCTGCCGCCATCGCGACGCAGGCGCGCGCCGAGGAAGCGGCGCGCGCGCAATTGGAGACCGAGTCCGCGCTCGAGGGCTTGCGGGGCGACTACCTGGAGCTGCAACACGCCCGGGCGCAAACGCAGAACGAACGCACGGCGCACAGCGGCCGCCGATCCGCGCTCGAGCAGCGGCGCGCCGCCACCGAGGCGCAGATCGCGCGATTGCGCGCCGAGCGCGTCGCGGCGGAGGCGCGCAGCCTGACGCTGGAACAGGAGCTGGCCGCCGCGGCCGGCGAGGTTTCCGGAATACGGACACGCGTCGAGCAGTTGCGGTCGCGCGGCCAGGAGCTGGCAGCAGAGCTGGATGAGGTCCGCGCGCACGAGCGGCGGCTGGCTATGGACCGCCAGATGGCCGCGGCGCGGCTGCAATATCTCGAAGAAGCGCAGGCGCAATTGCTGGGCTACGAGCAGGGCGCCCGTGAAATCCTGCTTGCGCGACGGTCGTCGCCGGACCGGTTCTCCGGCCTCCACGGCGCGCTCGTAGAGCTGATCGACGTCGATCGTGAACACCGAGCCGCGATCGAGTCCGCTCTCGGGTGGCGCCTCTTCGCACTCGTCACCGATACGAGCGGCGACGCGCGCGCGATGCTCCAGTTCCTGCGCGAGGAAGGAACGGCGGCGGGCACGTTCCTTCCGCTCGACCTCGTCGCGTCCGCGGCATCCGTTGAATCGGATCGTCGCGGCGCGGCGGCGGAAGGGGAGGGCGTCCGCGGCGTTGCCGCGGACTTCGTGCGCGCGCACGAAGTCGTCGCCGCCTACGTCGCCACGAACCTGTCCGACGCGATCGTCGTCCGCACGCTCGACGACGCGCTGTCGCTGCGCGCGGCGGCGCCGGGTGCGCGGTTCGTAACGCTCTCCGGCGAGATGCTGCTTCCCGACGGGACGTTGATCGGCGGCCGGCGCTCCGATAACGCGCCGCTCGGCCGCTACCAAGAGATCGAGTCGCTTCATCGCGCGACCGCGGATCTCGACGCGCGCCAGAGCGAGCACCACCGGCGGGAGCAGGCGCTCGCCGACGCGTTGACGCGCGGGCGCGTCGAAGCCGATCACCTGACGGAGAGCCTGCGCGCATACGAAACGCGCGCGGCGGCGCTGCAGCGCGAGCTCGCGCTCGTCAGCGAAGACTTGCAGCGGCGCCCGCAGCTGGAAGCGGCGCTCGCCGATGACCTCGAATCGCTGCAGCGTGAGAGCGCCGAGGCCGGATCGCTCGAGGATCGGCTGGCGGAATCGCTGGCGCAGCTGGAAGCGGAAGTCGGCCGCGTCGAGGCCGACGCGGCCGCGGTGCGACAGCGACTCGCGGACGCGCATACGGCGAGGCTGGCGCTCGACGCGGAGCTCGTCGGCTTGCGCGTACGCCAGGCCGAGGCGGAAGCGGCGCTTACCGGACTGCGAACGCGGGCGGTCGAGCGCGAAGCGGAGTCGATCCTCGTCGACGCGCGGCTCGCCGACCTCGACGCCGAGCGTGGTGGCCTCACCGAGGAGATCGAGCGGCTGCGCGTCGATCGGGAGGCGACGGCCGCCGAAGTGGCGCGGTGGTCGTCCGCCGAGGGGGCGTCTCGTCAGGAGATTGCTCGGCTCGAGGAGGACCGTCAGCGCATCGAGGCGTCGCTCGGCGAGCGAGAAGTGGAAGCCGAGCAGGCGTGGACCGCGGTGCGCGAGGCGGAAGAAGCGGTGCACCGGCTGGAGCTGCGCGGCGCGCAAATCGAGGCTGAATTGGCGGCGGCCCGGCGCCGCATCGAGGAAGAGCACGGTCTCTCCTATGAAGACGCGGACGCGCAAGTGCCGCAGGCGCTGGATCGGGAGGCCGTGGCTGCCGAGGTCGCGGCGCTGCGCGCCGAAGTCGACGCCTTGGGCCCGGTGAACCTGCGCGCGATCAACGAGCACGCGGAGGCCGAGCGCCGCCATGCGACGCTGCACGCCCAGGCCGAGGATCTCTCGTCCGCGTCGGAGCGGCTCGTCGATCTCATCCAGCGCTTGGAGCGCATCCTTCAGGTGCGGTTCGAGGAAACGTTCGCCGAGGTGCAGCGGGAGTTCGCCGACTGCTTCAAGCGCTTGTTCGGAGGCGGGCAAGGCACGTTGCAGCTCGTCGTCGACGATGACGGCGTCGAAGGCGTCGAGATCCTCGCAGAGCCGCCGGGCAAGAAGCTGCGGACGCTCGCTTCTCTGTCGGGCGGCGAACGCGCGATGACCGCGCTATCGCTCGTATTCGCGTTGCTGCGCGTTCACCCCAGTCCGTTCTGCGTCTTTGACGAGGTCGAGGCGGCGTTGGACGAAGCGAATACGCGGCGCGTCGCCGAGCTGTTCCGCGAGCTCTCGCAGAAGACGCAGATCATCATCATTACCCACAACAAGGCGACAATGGAGGCCGCCAACGTCCTCTACGGGGTCACGATGAAGGACCCTGGCACGTCTTCGATCGTTTCAGTGCGGATGCGTGCACCGCAGGCGGCCAACGAACGTGAGCGTGAACACGAGCCGGCCGGCGTCTCGCTCTAGCGAGGCGTACAGCCGGCGCTCCTTTCTCTCCGAGCTCGTCGGGGTCGCGCTCGTGATTGCTTGGTACGGCGCGATCGACTTCATTTTTCACGGTTGGCTGCACGTGCCGTACCACCGCTGGTATCTGAAGAATGGCGCGCTGATCAGCCTCGCGTTCGCGTTCGCGACCGCGGCGTGGAGCGACCTCAACCGACTGACGGGGCTCGTCGCGTTGCATCCCGCGCGCTACTTCCGCGAGTGCATGATCTTGCTCGCCTAACCGTTCCTGTCGATGGCGGTCGTCTTTGCGCCGAGAGAGAGTCTACCCGCAGAGCTTGCCCCGGGCCGCAGCGTCGCGACCCTGATCGTGATGCTCGCGCGTCTCCGGGACGTCGTCATGGCGGCGGCCCTCGCGCTCATCATGACGATCGGCCTGCTGCTCTGGCTTGCTTTCGTTGCCCCGGCGCAGTGGGTGATCAACGGCATCGCCGGGGCGCCCGCTCGTTCGATGCTCCAGTCGCCGATGACGGCGGCGCTGCGCGTCGGCGATCGGGAGTGGTCGTTCGTGAACGCGCCGCGCGGATCCGCGGCGCTGGAAGGCACGACGCCCTCCGGATACGTACAGAGACCGGTATCGATGAAGGGCGCACTCGGGGCGGTCGTGCTTTGGCTTCTGTCACTCGCGGGCCTGTAAACCTCGCGCTCAACGGCGCCTCCATCTTGTTCCTCGTCCTCTTCGCGGCGATGATCATCGGCGGTGACATGCGCGCTTCCCTGGACACGCTCGACGATCCCGAGGCGAGCCTCGCGCGGCTCTTCTCCCGCGTGATGGAGACCTATGACGGGGCCGGTCGGCTGGCGGTTTGGGAGCGCGAGATGCTCGGCGCGACGGCGAAGGAACGCCGGGCCGACTTCCAGGAAGCCGTCGGCTGGACGCGCGATCTCGCGGCGCATGTCAAGACGCCCCGCGCGCACCTCATGCTCGGCATCGTGCTCGGCGAGGCCGGTCGGACGGATGACCTCGCCGCCCTGGTGCGATCCGCGTCGCCGAGCGGCGATCCTTGGGAGCCAGCGCGGCGCGTGTTGACCGCCGCGTACATGTCGCCCGTGGCGCGCCGCGCCGTCGTCGATAGAGACGCGCGATCCACCGTCGTGTCCGCTGCCGACCTGCGGGTCGCGCGCGCGCTGCTGGACGAGCCATGGTTCGCCGATACCTTGTCGTTGCGCCTCGCGCGCGCGACCGGCGACGCCGCGGCTGCAGCCGCGGCCCGTGGCCGACTCGACACCCGTGGTGCGCGGTTGATCGAGCGGATGCGCGTCGTATGGTACGTGCGAACGCTGATGCTGGTGCTGGGGCTTGGCGTGTTGTTGTGGCTCGCGAACCTACGCTGGCGGCGGCTGCCGTTTCCGATCGTCGGCCTGGCGCTGATCCCGCCGCTCTGGGATTGGCGGCGCGGCGTCGTCGCGTTGCTGTGTGGCGGCACGGTCTGGCTCGGGGTGACGCTCGCCGCGACGTACGTCGGCTTGGACGTTGTCGCGCGCGCGACGTTTCCGACGTCGACCATCGAGCGCATCATCGAGGTCGGCGCGGTCGCCGTCGGTGGCATCGCGTTCTGGTTCTTCGCGTCGCGGTTTCTGTTCCGTTCGAGTGGGCAGACGACGGCCGCGGCGCTGGGGCTGTCGGTGAATCGGCCGTCCCTGGCGGCGCTGGCCGGGCTCGCGCTCGCCGTCGTGACCCTCGACTGGTTCGCGTTGAGCGGCCTCGAAAGGATCGCGGATTATTTTCCGGATACCAGCTCATGGGTCGAGACCTTCGTCGAGGACATCGTCTTCGGGCGCGGCTGGACGTGCGTGCTGACGGCGGTGGAAATCGTCGTCATCGCCGCCGTGCTCGAGGAGTTCGTATTCCGCGGCCTGCTGTTCAACACGCTGCGCCGGCGATTCCCGTTTTGGTTCGCGGCCGTCGTCGCCAGCCTCGTATTCGCCGGCTTGCACGGCTATGGCTGGCTCGGCACGGCGCAGATTGTCGCCGCCGGCCTGCTGTTCGCGTGGGCGTTCGAGAGCAGCGGCAGTTTGTGGACGCCGATCCTCGCGCACGCGTTGTACAACGGCACCGTCTTGCTGACGACGGTGACGTTGTTGCGCTGACGGTGCGGCCGTCGCCGCGATTGTCCGGGAGGACCGATGTACACATGGTACCGCTGGGCGGACGCGCTCTCGTTGGTCGCGTTCTCCCTCGTCGGCCGCGCGCATCATGCGGCATCCCTCGTCGGCGCCGACCTGCTCGGGACGCTGGCGCCGTTTCTCCTCGCTTGGTTCGTGGTCGCGGCCGTGGTTGGAACGTACCGGGACGGCGGCGTGCGCCGGCTGCTCGCCAACTGGGCGATCGCCGTGCCGATCGCGGTCGTCGTGCGGCAGTCGCTCCGAGGTCAGCCGTTTAGCGCGACGTTCTGGCAGTTCCTGGTCGTGGCCCTCGTCATGACGCTGGGGTTCCTCGCGATCGGCCGTTTCTTCGCAAGGCGCGTTCGCGCGCGGCCGACGTAACGCGAAGACCGCGACCCTCCGACGCTCGAGACGGCCTGCCATCTGGTCACCCGACGATCGAGGACGGGTATCCTGATGGCGACATGATCGAACGGATCACGCGCCGCTCTTTTCTATTGCGGGCCGCGCTCGCCGCCGCCGCCGGCGGCGCCGGCGGGGTCACCGTCGGAACGATCGAACGGTTTTCCTTGAACGTCAACGCCGTCGACGTGCCGATCGTGGATCTGCCGCTCGGCCTCGATGGGTTCTCGATCGCGCACTTGAGCGACCTCCACCGCGGCCAGTGGGTCGACGAGGCGTTCCTCGCGCACGCCGCGGCGCTGGCGATGGCGCGGCAACCGCAGCTCATCGCGCTGACCGGCGACTTCATCTCGCACACGATGGCGTACCTGCCGAGCGCGGTCGCCGCCTTACGCGTACTGCGCGCGCCGCACGGCGTCTACGCCGTGCTCGGCAACCACGACTACTGGGCCGGGGACGCAGCCGTCGTGGCGGCGGCGCTGCGCGCCACGGGCATCACCGTCCTCGTGAATGAAGGCGCGCGGCGCGATGTCAGCGGCGCGTCGCTGTGGGTCGGCGGCGTCGACGATTGGTGGGGTGGGTTTCCCGACATCCGCCGCGCGTTGGCCGGCGCTCCGGCGAACGCGTTCCGGTTGCTGCTCGCGCACGAGCCCGATCTGGCCGATGAAGCCGCGGCGGTCGGGGTGCCGTTGCAGCTGTCCGGCCACTCGCACGGCGGTCAAGTGCGCTTGCCTTGGATCGGCCCCGTCGCACTGCCGAAATACGGGCGCAAGTATCCGCTGGGGTTGCAACGCGTGGAAGGCAAGGACACGCTGGTCTACACGACGTCCGGCGTCGGCGTCGTCTACTTGCCCTTCCGTTTGAATTGCCGGCCGGAGGTCGCGTTGATCACCCTGCGCCGTGCTTGACCGGGCGTCCGGCGAGCGCGTGTTACAATCTCACCGCTCGCGAGATCAGGAGATGAACGTGGACGAACCGCGGCGTGGCTTGTTCCAGCGTCTGAAGGCGGGGCTGACGAAGACCCGCGAAGCGCTGGCGACGCAAATCGAAGACCTCTTCGCGAAACCCCCCGACGAATCGTTCTATGAGACGCTCGAGGAGACGCTGCTGCAGTCCGACGTCGGCGTCGAGATGTCCGAAGACATCGTCGAGCAGATGCGGGCCCGCGTCGCCGGCGGCGTCTGGCGCCCGGACGACCTCCGCCAGGCGTTCCGTGAGATCCTGCTCGCCCGGCTCGGGGAGCCCG
Source organism: Armatimonadota bacterium (assembly GCA_016868955.1). Taxonomy (GTDB): domain Bacteria; phylum Sysuimicrobiota; class Sysuimicrobiia; order Sysuimicrobiales; family VGFF01; genus VGFF01. The sequence goes on along the minus strand of VGFF01000009.1, from coordinate 14,059 downwards.
GCGACCTGCGCCTCGAGCCGCTGCCGGCGGTGGTCCTCGTCATCGGGATCAACGGCTCCGGCAAGACGACCTCGATCGGCAAGATCGCCAGCCGTCTGTCGGGCGAGGGCCGCCGGGTTTTGATCGCCGCCGGCGACACGTTTCGCGCCGCCGCGATCGACCAACTCGCGATCTGGGCCGACCGTGCCGGCGTCGAAATCGTCCGTCACCAAGAGGGCTCCGATCCCGCCGCCGTCGTCTACGACGCGATCCATGCCGCGCGCGGCCGACGCGCCGACGTCTTGATCATCGACACCGCCGGCCGGCTGCACACCAAGGTCAACCTCATGGAAGAGCTGTGCAAGATCCGGCGGATCCTCGATCGGGAGTACCCCGAGGCGACGGTCGAGTCGTTGCTCGTCCTCGACGCCAACACCGGCCAGAACGGCCTGCACCAAGCGCGCCAGTTCGGGGACGCCGTCGCCGTGACCGGCATCATCCTGACGAAGGTCGACAGCACCGCGAAGGGCGGCGTGGTGCTGTCCATCGGGCGCGATCTCGGGTTTCCGGTCAAGCTCATCGGCGTCGGTGAGCGCGTCGAGGACCTGCAGCCGTTCGATCCGGTCGCGTTCGTAGACGCGCTTTTCCCCATCAACGCCGCCCGCTGATCCCGGCCGCCGCACTCGGCCGGCGCGGCTGCCAGGCGCAGCGCTTGCGCGGCGCGCGGCGCGGCGGTATCCTAGGCGGGCTGTCAAGGGAAACTCCTTTACGGCGTTCGGATCCTTGGAGATCGCGATGACGCGCCTGCCCGATCGACTCCTCCGCGACCGGCTGCGAATCATTCGGCAGCTCGACCTCTACGGCCGCCTGCTCACGGAGCATCAGCGGCGGTTGATGGCGATGAACTGTTTGGACGACCTGTCTTTATCCGAGATCGCGGAGACGGTCGGCACCACGCGGCAGGCCGTCTACGACGGCCTGCGCCGGGCCATCGCCGAGCTGGATCGCTTTGAGGAGGCGATGGGGCTGGCCGCGGCCGCGGCGGCGCGGCAGACGCACGTGACGGCGGCGCTGGACGCCCTGGCTGCGGTCGACGCAGCGCTGCCGGTGCGGCAGCGCTGCGTCGCGCCGGTGCGGCGATCCCTGGAAGCGGTGCGACGGCGATTGGAAGCGTTGCGGGCGTGAGCGGCGAGCACTATTTCTCCAAGCGCCCGGCGGCGCCGTCCCGCGCGCAAACGTTCGTCTTCGAGGACGGCGCGCGGCGGTTCGTCTTCGCGTCGGACCGCGGCGTGTTCGCGCACGGGGGCGTCGACCGCGGAACGCGGCTGTTGCTCGATGCGCTGCGCATCGAGCCCGCAGCGGACGTCCTCGACGTCGGCTGCGGGCTCGGCATCGTCGGCATCGTCTGCGCGGCGCGGGCGCGGCGCGGGCTCACCGTTCTCGTCGACGTCAACGAGCGGGCCGCGGCACTCGCCACCGACAACGCGCGGCGCAACCGCTGCGGCAATGTCGAGGTTCGGCTCGGATCGTTGTACGAACCGGTCGCCGGCCGCCGTTTCGACGTGATCGCGACGAATCCGCCGATCCGCGCCGGGCGCGCGGTCGTCCGCGCTATCATCGACGGCGCGATGTCACACCTCGTGCCGGGCGGTCGATTCTATCTCGTGGCGCGCACGGCGCAAGGCGCAAAGACGCTCGGCGCGCTGATCGGCGAGGCGTTCGGCGACGTCGAAGAGATCGAGCGCGGCGGCGGCTTCCGCGTCTATCGAGCAACGGCGCCGAGCAAGCCCGCGGCACCCAGAAACGGCTGAGGGACACCATGTTCGAGAACCTGCGCGACCGATTGTCCGACGTCTTCAAACTCATGGCCGGCAAGGGCGCGCTCCGCGAGGAGGACGTCGACGCGGCGCTGCGCGGGGTTCGCGTCGCGCTGCTGGAAGCCGACGTCAACTTCAAGGTCGTGCGCGAGTTCGTCCGGCGCGTGAAGGAGGCGGCGGTCGGCCAGGAGGTCTGGAAGAGCCTGACGCCCGATCAGCAGGTGATCCAGATCGTGCACGGCGAGCTCGTGCGGCTGCTCGGTGGGCAACATCACGAGCTGGCGCCGGCATCGAAGCCCCCGACCGTCATTTTGTTGTGCGGCCTCCAGGGCACCGGCAAGACGACGCACGCCGGCAAGCTCGCCCTGTACCTCAAGAAGCGCGGCCGCCAGCCGTTGCTGGTCGCCGCCGACCTGCAGCGTCCCGCCGCCGTCAAGCAGTTGCACGTCGTCGGCGAAGGGATCGGCGTGCCCGTGTTCTCGCGCGACACGAAGGACGCCGTCGAGGTCGTCGACGCGGCGCTGGCGCAAGCGAAGGCGATGGGCAACGACTTCGTCTTGCTCGATACCGCCGGGCGCCTGCACATCGACGAGGCGCTGATGGACGAGCTTCGGCGCGTGCGCGACGTCACGCAGCCGCACTACACCGTGCTGGTTGTCGACGCGATGACCGGCCAGGAGGCCGTCAACGTCGCCGATCAGTTCCACAACGCGCTGTCGATCGACGGCATCGTGCTCACGAAGATGGACGGCGACGCCCGCGGCGGCGCCGCCTTGTCCGCCACCTCGGTGACGGGCCGGCCGATCCTGTTCATCGGCACGGGCGAGAAGATGGACGCGCTGGAGCCGTTCCACCCCGACCGTGTCGCCTCGCGCATCCTCGGCATGGGCGACGTGCTGACGCTGATCGAGAAGGCGCAGGAGGCGATCACGGCCGAGCGCGCCGCCGAGCTCGAGCGCAAGCTTCGCAAGGCCGACTTCACACTCGAGGACTTTCGGCAGCAGATCGGCGAGATGCGCAAGATGGGCCCGCTGCAGGGCCTCATCGACATGATCCCGGGGTTGTCGAAGGTCAAAGGCATCCGCGAGGAGATGGATGAGACGCAGGTCGATCGCGTCGAGGCGATCATCAACTCGATGACGCCGGGCGAGCGCCGGGACCCCTCGGTGCTGAACAGCAGCCGCAAGCGCCGCGTCGCCCGCGGCAGCGGCACGAGCGTGCAAGACGTCAACCGATTATTGAAGCAGTTCGACGAGACCAAGCGCATGATGAAGCAGCTCGAGAGCGCCGGCCGCCGGATGCGCAAGAGCGGTGGATTCCCGTTCCCGGGTGGACCCGGATGAGGAGGAAGAAATGGTCAAGATTCGCCTGATGCGTCTGGGACAGAAGCATCAGCCCATGTACCGGTTGGTGGTCGCGGACTCGCGGTCACCGCGCAGCGGTCGGTTCATCGAGATCATCGGCCAGTACAACCCGCGCACAGAGCCGTCGACGATCCAGGTCGACGCCGAGCGGGCGCTGGCCTGGCTCGGGCAGGGGGCGCGGCCGTCGAACACGGCCCGCGTGCTGCTCGAGAAGACCGGCGTCTGGAAGCAGTGGCAGGACAAGGCGAAGCACGCGAATGCCTGACGCGATGCGGTCCCTCGTGGAGTACATCGTCCGCGGCATCGTCGAGGATCCTTCCGCGGTCTCGGTGACGGAGACGGAGGACGATCGCGGTGCGGTCTTGCAGGTGCGCGTCGCGGCCGGCGACATCGGAAAGGTCATCGGTCGCGGCGGGCGCGTCGCCAAGGCGATCCGCGTCCTGTCGCAGGCCGCGGCCGCCCGCGCCAGCGGACGCGTATTCATCGAGATCGCGGAATAGCGCCTTTCCTGGAGGAGCCAATGAGCACGATCACGCTCGTCCGCCCGGTCGTCATAAAGGCGATCGTGACGGAGGTTTTCAAGGATCAATACACAAAAGAGCTCGAGGACGCGATGCGGCGCGTCGACGAGGTCAACACCCAGATCGACACGCAGCTGCGGCGGCTGGACCTGGAGCGGCAGATCTCGCAGCAGTCGCGCGCGCTGCGGCAGCAGCTCGAGGTCGAGCGCTCCCGCCAGGAGATGGTCAAAGCGGAGCTGCGCGAGCGCCTGCGCGAGGCGCAGTCGCTGTTGATCAACAGCGAGTTCCAGCAAACGACGGTCGAGTCGCACGTCGAGGTCCGGGTCGGCGACAACCTGCTCGGGAAGCTCGGCCGCGCCGAGATCATCGTCAAAGACGGCATCGTCATGGAGATCCGCGAGGGCTGATGGAGTACCTGACTGTCGGCGTCGTGACGCGCCCGCACGGCGTCCGCGGTGAGGTCCGCGTCCGGCCCGACACCGATTTTCCGGAGCGCTTGTTGGCGCTGCGCAAGGTGACCCTGGCCTGCGGCGATCGGCGCGCGACCTACGTCGTCGAGCGAATGCGCCCGCAGGGCGCGATGTTCTTGATGAAGCTCGCCGGCGTCGATACGATCGACGCCGGCGAGGCGTTGCGCGGCTGCGCCTTGCAGGTCGCGCGAGCCGACGCGGCGCCGTTGCCGCCGGGACGACACTACGTCGACGACGTGATCGGCCTGCGCGTGGTCACGACCGATGGCGCGACGCTGGGGACGATCGAGGAGGTCCTGCGGACCGGCAGCAACGACGTGTACGTAGTCCGCGGCGGCGAGCGGGAGGTACTCGTGCCGGCGATCGCCGACGTCGTACGCGAGATCGATCCGGCGGCGGGGATCGCCGTCGTGTGGTTGATGCCCGGTCTGCTCGGCGAGGAACCGGAAGGACTCTGAGGCGTGCGCATCGATCTCGTCAGCATCTTTCCGGACGCGTTCGCACCGTTGCGGCAGAGCGTCGTCGGCAAGGCGATCGAGCACGGGCTGTTGGAGATCCACGCGCATGATCTGCGCGATTACGCGTCGGATCGCCACCGCACGACCGACGACGAGCCGTACGGCGGCGGTCCCGGCATGGTCATGAAGGCGGAGCCGTTCCTGCGGGCGGTCGCCGCGATCGAGGCGGCGTCCGGGAGCCGCGGGCGTGTCATCGTGCCGTCGCCGCAAGGGCGCGCCTTGACGCCGGCGGTGGCGCGGTCGCTGGCCGCCGAGGCGCACCTCGTGTTCCTGTGCGGGCACTACGAGGGCATCGACGAGCGCGTGCCGCTGGCGCTGCGCGCCGACGAGGTCTCGATCGGAGACTACGTGCTCACCGGCGGCGAATTGGCGGCGATGGTCATCGTCGACGCGACGGCGCGGTTCACCCCCGGTGTCGTCGGCGACGCGGCGTCGGTGGCCGGCGACTCTTTCGCGGCGGGATTGCTGGACTATCCGCACTACACGCGCCCGCCCGTCGTCGCGGGGCTCGACGTGCCGGCGGTGTTGTTGTCGGGCAACCACGCCGAGATCGCGCGCTGGCGCCGGAAGGAAGCGCTGCGCCGTACGTTGCGGCGCCGTCCCGACTTGCTCGCGGCCGCCGATCTGTCGCCCGCCGATCGCCGGCTCCTCGAAGAACTGGCGGCGGAAGACTGACGAAGGTATACTTTCTTTTCGTGAATCTTCGGAGGAAACCCCATGGACAAGCTCGCACGCCTCGAGCGTGAGCAAACGAAGGACAAGATTCCCGGATTCGCCCCCGGAGACACCGTCAAGGTGAGCATCAAGGTCGTCGAGGGCAACCGGGAGCGCCTGCAAGCCTTCGAAGGCGTCTGCATTGGGCGCCGCGGCGGCGGTATCCGCGAGACATTCACCGTGCGCCGGATCTCGCACGGCATCGGCGTCGAGCGGACGTTCCCGCTGCACTCGCCGCGGGTCGACCGGATCGAGGTCGTCCGGCGCGGCAAGGTCCGTCGCGCCAAGCTCTACTACCTGCGGGAGAAGATCGGGAAGGACACCAGAATCAAGGAAAAACGGTAGGCTCCATCTCTGCAGATCCTCGGTTATTCCCTGCAGTGGTCTGAGGTGAGCATTCCGATCGTCATCCTCGCGGTGGCCATCGGGCTGGTGGCGGTCCGCCTGTTCATCAAGCGCGCCTACGTGTTCCCGCCGGCCTTGCGGCGCCTCGTCGTCGAGACGATCGACGCGTCCCTGTTCGCGGTCGTGCTCGCGTTCATCATCATCACGTTCGTAGTCCAAGCGTTCTTCATCCCGTCGGGCTCCATGGAGCCCACGCTCCAGATCGGCGATCGTATCCTCGTCGGCAAGTTCTTCTACAAGGTCACGCTCATCCAGCGGGGCGATATCATCGTCTTCCGGTATCCCCTCAACCCCGGCAAGGATTTCGTCAAACGGGTCGTGGGGCTTGCCCGCGACCGCGTCGAATTGCGCAAAGGCGTCGTTTATCTCAACGGCGTCGCGCGTCCGGATTTGACGCCGGCGGCCGGCGATCCCAACTGCGCGCAGAACTACGAGCCGAAGCTGGTCGAGCCGGGCAAGCTGTTCGTGATGGGGGACAACCGGTGCAACAGCGAGGACAGCCGGTTCTTCGGTTTGGTGCCGGCCGAGAACGTCGTCGGCAAGGCCGTGCTGATCTACTGGCCGCTGGCCCGGATCACGTTCGTCCGTTAGCGAGCCTGTTCGTCGAGGCGCCGCCGCCTCGTCGCGACCCCCTCCATCTCCCTTCCTTGTTCACGCCCGAGCGCGCCCTGCGCGAAGCGGGATACTCGCCGGTCGCCGGCATCGACGAAGCGGGCCGTGGGCCGCTCGCCGGGCCGGTCGTCGCCGCTGCCGTGATCTTCGAAGGCGAGCCGCCGCTGGACGGCCTCGATGACAGCAAGAAGCTGACGCCGATCGCCCGTGAGGCGCTGGCAGTCCGGATTCGCGCCTGCGCGCGGGCCTTCGCCGTCGCCGAGGCCGCAGTTTGGGAGATCGATCGCCACAACATCCTGCAAGCGACGCGCCTGGCGATGCGCCGCGCCGTCGAGGCGCTGGACGTCCGTCCCGGCGTGCTGCTCATCGACGGCGATCGCGGCATCCGATCCGCCATTCCCCAGCGCACCATCGTCGGCGGCGACGCGCGGGCCGCTTGCATCGCCGCCGCATCCATCCTCGCGAAGGTCGCGCGCGACGCGATCATGGTCGCCCTCGACGCCGAGCATCCCGGATACGGCTTCGCCCAGCACAAGGGCTACGCCAGCCCAGCGCACCTGGCGCGCTTGCGCGCGCTGGGACCGTGCGCGCTGCATCGCCGCTCGTTCCTGCCGGTGCGCGACGCGTTGTTCGCGGCGCCGCCGGACGACCCGGATCCGCGATCGGATGCGGCGCCGCCGGAGGGAGCGAAGACCCATGACGAAACCGATGACGAAACCCGCCACGCGGCGCGTCGGAAGTGACGGTGAGGACGCGGCGGTCGCCGCGCTCGTCGCCGCCGGGTACGAAGTCGTCGAGCGCAACGTGCACAGTCGGATGGGCGAGAGCGACGTCATATGCCGCCACGACGGCACCCGCGTCTTCGTGGAAATCAAGACACGCCGGTCCCACCACGTCGGTTATCCGCAGGAGCACGTGACCGTTCTCAAGCAGCGTCGCATCGGTCGGCTGGCGGCGGCTTATCTGCAGCGCAACGCCGCGAAGGAGTCGGCGTGCCGGTTCGACTTCGTCAGCGTCCGCCTCGATCCGGGCGGAGAGCCGCGCGTCGAGATCATCGCTGGCGCGTTTCGCCTCTCGTGAGCGTGACGCGGTTGACACCTCGCGACCCAGGTCTTATGGTCTGAACGTCCGCGATCCGGCGACGGATCGCGGCGGCACGACGGCGACGACGAGGACAACGTGCGCCAGACTACCGCGAAGAGAGGAAGGGCCTCGGCTGCAAGCCCTTCCGCGGCAAGCGACCCGACCGGGTCGCGGCGGCGACGCGACCCCCTCCGAGCCGCGGGAAAAACGCTTCATCGCCGAACCCCGCCGGCCGCCCCCGATAGAGGGCACGAGCGCCGCGCCATCGCGCGGAACTTGGGTGGAACCACGGGCGCGTCCCGTCCCTCGCGGACCGGGCGCTTTTCTTTTTTGTGACGCACGATCTCCCGCGCGCGGCGCGGGAGCATCCACGGGAGGGACGAGATGAGCATGGCGGCGCAAGAGATCCGGATTCGCCTCTCCGACGGCGAGGCGAGGACGCTGGACTTTGGTACGCCGGAGGGCCGGGAAGTTTACTGGCACTCAACGTCCCACCTGATGGCCCAAGCCGTTCGCGAGCTGTTCCCCGAGGCCAAGCTCGCCATCGGACCGCCGATCGAGGACGGCTTCTACTACGACATCGACATCGGCCGCCCGTTCGCGCCAGAGGACCTGCAGTGGATCGAGAAGCGCATGAAGGACCTGGCGCGCCGGAACCTGCCGATCGAGCCGCTGGCGCTGTCGCGGGCCGAGGCGCGGGCGCTATTCGAGCGGCACGGCGACAAGTACAAGCTGGAGCTGCTGGACGGGATCCCCGACGACCCGATCTCGTTCTACCGCCAGGGCGAGTTCGTGGATATGTGCCGCGGCCCGCACCTAGGGAACACGGGGCAGATCAAGGCCGTCAAGCTGCTGTCCACGGGCGGGGCGTACTGGCGCGGCGACGAGAATCGGGAGCAGCTCGCCCGCATCTACGGCGTCTCGTTTCCCGATGAACAGCAGCTCGCCGACCACATCCACATGCTGGAGGAGGCGAAGCGGCGCGACCACCGCAAGCTCGGCCGCGAGCTGGAGATCTTCATCCAGTCCGAGGACGCCGGGCAAGGGATCCCGTTGTGGCTGCCGCGCGGCGCGACGCTGCGGCGGACGCTCGAGCGCTACATCGTCGACCTGGAGCTGCAGCTCGGTTACGAGCACGTCTACACGCCGCCGCTGGCGAACGTCGATCTGTACAAGATCAGCGGCCACTGGGATCACTATCGCGACAACATGTACCCGGTGATGAAGATAGACAACGAGGAGCTCGTGCTGCGACCGATGAACTGCCCGCACCACATCATGATCTACAAGCACGGCCAGCACAGCTATCGCGACCTGCCCGTCCGCATCGCCGAGCTCGGCTTGATGCACCGCTACGAGCGCTCCGGCGTCCTGACCGGGCTGGCGCGCGTCCGCGGCATGGTGCTCAACGACGCGCACATCTTCTGCATACCGGACCAGATCAAGGCCGAGTTCATCACCGTCGTCGAGATGATCCAGCGCGTCTACCGCGACCTGGGCATCACCGAGTACATCTATACGCTGTCGCGGCGCGACCCGGCTAACAAGGAGAAGTTCGCCGGCGACGACGCGATATGGGAGAACGCCGAGGCGCTGATCGTCGACGCGCTTCGCGATCTCGGCCTCGCCTATCGCGAGGACGTCGGCGGCGCCGCGTTCTATGGTCCGAAGCTCGACATCGATGTGAAGAGCGCGGCCGGAAAGTACGAGACGCTGAGCACGATCCAGGTCGACTTCCTCTTGCCGGAGCGCTTCGATCTCGCCTACATCGGTGAGGACAACAAGCCGCACCGCCCGGTGATGATCCACCGCGGCGTCATCAGCACGCTGGAGCGCATGACCGCGTTCCTCATCGAGCTGCACGCCGGCGCGTTCCCGCTGTGGCTGGCGCCGGAGCAGGTGCGCGTACTGCCGATCGCCGACCGCCACGTCGACTACGCGCGCGCGGTCGCCGCGGCGCTGAAGGCGCGCGATCTGCGCGTGCACGTCGACGACCGCAACGAGAAGATCGGCAAGAAGATCCGCGAAGCGCAGCTGATGAAGACGCCGTACATGCTCGTCGTCGGAGACAAGGAGGCGGAGACGCGCAGCGTCGCGGTGCGCCACCGCAGCGACGGCGATCTCGGCGCCCTGCCGCTGGACGCGTTCGCCGACCGCGCCGCCGCCGAGGTTAGCGCCCGGCGATAGGCGGCCGGCGACGTTGCCCGGTCCGTTCGCCCGGGGATGAAAACGGTGTGGCTACGCCGACGGCCACCGACATCGTGCTCGTCGTCCTCCTCGCTGCCTACGCGCTGCGAGGGCGGCACCGCGGCCTACTGTTCGTTACGGCGGACCTGCTGGCGTCCCTCGGCGGCGTGGTGATCGCGCTCGCCGATTATCCCGAGGTCGCGGCCCGCCTGGGCGCGTGGACCGGGATGAGCGCCCCGGCCGCGCGCCTAGTGTCCTTCTTCGTGCTCGTGCTCGTCGCTTCGGCCGTGGTGGTGGCCATTCTGCTTCGCGGCGTCCGCCGCGTGCCGGAGGTGATCCGGCGGTCGGCCCTCAACCGCGCCGGCGGCGCGGCGCTCGGTCGTGGCCGCGGGCGAGGACTTGACGGCGCAGACGCTGAAGATTCCATATCAAGGAAGCCGCACGAGCAGCAGCGAGGCATTCTTACACGCCGTGCGCCCGCGGATCGGCCTCCTGTCCGTCGGCGCCGGCAACGACTATGGGCACCCGCACCGCGAGGTGCTCGCGCGCTACCGCCGGCTCGGAATCCGCGTCTATCGAACGGACCTCGACGGCACGATCGCCGTGAAAACCGACGGCGTCCGGTTGTGGGTGGACACGGCGAAGATCCTAACGGTGCCGGACGGTCGCTGACCGCTCGCGGCGGCGCCGGCCGCGAAGCCCGACACTCTCGATCCTCGGCACGGCCGACGATAGGGGCGCGATGGACGACGAACCGAAGGCACCACGATCACGCGCTCCCTCGCGCGGCACGCGCGCCGCACCCGCGAGCACCGCGCCGCAATCTGGGCGCGCGCGCAAGCCGTCAGCGTCGCCGGCGCCGACCGGGCCTCGCCGCGTTCACCTGATCGTCGGTGATGACGACTGGTTGCGCGACCACACGCTGCGTCGCTTGCTGGACGAACTGATCCCCCTCGCCGAGCGTGACCTCAACCTCGACCGCCTCGAAGTCGATTCGATCTCGATCGAGGACGTCATTACGCGCGCCGATACGCTGCCGTTCTTCGGCGCCACTCGCGTCGTCGTCGTCTTGCGCGTCGAGCGTCTCAACGCCGCGGCGCAAGATCGACTGTCCGCGTATCTAGAGCAGGGGCCGCCCCCGTCGATTTTCATCCTGGTGGCGACGTCCCTCGACGAGCGGCGGCGCTTCACCAAGACCGTGCGCGCGGTTTCGCGCGTGCACGCCTGCACGACGCCGCGATCCGGCGAGCTGGTCGGGTGGGCGCAACGGTACGCGCAAGAGCTCGGCAAGCGGTTGTCGCCGGACGCTGCGCGCGCGCTCGTGCAACTCGTCGCGCCCGGATTGGGCAATCTCGCGAACGAGGTCGACAAGCTCGCCGCGTTCGTCGGCGGCCGGGACGTGATTCGGGAAGAGGACGTTCAGGCGGCGGCGACACGCTCGGCCGAATTTACGGTCTTCCAATTGACGGATGCCGTCGGCGATCGCGACGCCGCGCGGGCGTTACGCGTGCTCGACCGACTGCTCGTCGAAGAGAATCCAGTGGGATTGTTGGCTTTGCTGGCCGGCCACGTGCGGGCGTTGTTGGCGACCCAGGCGCTGGCGGCGGGACGCGCCGACCGCGAGCGCGTGCAGGCGGTGCTCGGCAACCGTGCTTGGCTGTTCGACCGTTATCGACAGCAGCTGCGCGGCTTCGGCGACCCCGATCTGGCGCGCCTGCTGCGGGATCTGCGCGATGCCGACTACCGGATGAAGTCTTCGACCGGCAGCCCCCGAATGGTTCTGGAGCACCTCGTCGTGCGACTCTGTACGGCGGGGGAAACCGGGAGGCTTACTTCGACTTCGCCGCGGCCTTCATGATCCGCGACTTCTTGCGCGCGGCCGCGTTCTTGTGCAGGATTCCCTTGCTCGCGGCCTTGTCCAATGCCTTCGCCGCCGTCTTCACGGCGGTCGCTTGGCCGCCGCGCGCTTTGCGCACCATGGTCTTCACTTCCGAGCGCGCCGCCTGGTTACGCACGCCGCGCCGAATGGACTGACGCCGCCGCTTGAGACCCGACCGAATCCGCTTCGCCAAGTTCCGTCACTCCTCCGGGACGCGTATGCGCGCCGCCCCGCGGATTGTACCACAGGCACCACGGCGGTCGCCGGGTGCGCTAGCCGGCGGGATCCCGCCGTGGGCGGGCGTTCGCCGATGAAGCCGCTTCCCCCCGAGGCCGCGGCGGTGGGCGGCGCCGAGCCCGTCGCGCGGGCCGCCGGCATCATGGCGATCGCCGCCGTTGTCAGCCGATTCCTCGGTATTCTCCGGGAGGCGACGATCGCCGGGCTGTTCGGCGCCGGAGACCTCAAGGGCGCCTACGTCGTCGCCTACTACGTTCCATTCTTCGTGCAGCGCCTGTTGCTCGGCGGCACGCTCAGCATCGTCTTCATCCCCGCGATCACGAAGTATCTCGCGGCCGGCGACGAGGAAGAGACGCAGCGCGTCGTCTCTAACATGTTCTCCGTTGTCTTGTTGCTCGGTGCCTTGATAGTCGTCGCCGGCCAGGTCGCGGCGCCCTGGATCGTGCCGGCCGCCGCGCCCGGGTTCGCCGACCAGCCGGGCTTGTTGGCGACGACCGTCGAGTTGACGCGGATCGTCTTCGTCGCGATGTTTTTCCTTGGGCTGTCCGTACTGCTGACGGGCTATCTGCAGGCGCACCAGAATTTCACCGTGCCGGCGTTCGCGCCGGTTTTGTTCAACCTCACGATCATCGGCGGCACGTTCTGGCTGGAGCCGATCTGGGGCATTCGCGGGCTCGCGATCGCCTGGGTCGTCGGTACGGCGGCGCAGTTCGCGGTGCAGATTCCCGCCGCCTTGCGGCACGGGTTCCGGTTCCGCCTCGCGCTCGATCTTCGCCACCCGGCGCTCGCCAAAACGGGCCGGCTCGCCGGGCCGGCGATGCTCGGTCTCGCCTTCATCGAGATCAACGCGTACATCGGCCGGTTCTTCGCGTCGTTGCTGCCGTCGGCCGGGCGCGTCAACGCCGTCGCGGTCCTCGACTACGCCTACGAGTTGATCCAAGCGCCGATCGGCTTCTTCGCCATCTCGATCGCGACGGCGGTGTTTCCGCTGATGGCGCGGCACGTGCAGGAGCGCGATCTCCGCGCCCTGGTCGGGACGTTCTCGCAAGGCCTGCGGACCACGATCTTCTTCACGTTGCCGGTGATGGCCCTGTTCCTGGCGGTGCCGGAGCTGTTCGTGCGCGTGCTCTTCGAGCGGTTCGCGTTCACGCCCGACGCGACGCGTCCCGTCGCCGCGTGCGTGGCGGCGTACGGCGCCGGCATCGTGCCGATCGCCTGTTACTACGTGGTGACGCGCGCGTACTACGCGTTGCACGACATGGCGACGCCGGTTCGCGTCGGCGCCGCGATGGTCGTGCTCAACGCCGCCCTCGTCTACGGATTGATGGGAATCTGGGGGCACTTCGGCATCGCGCTCGCGGCGTCGATCGTGACAACGACCAACGTCGTGGCGCTCGCCGTCCTGCTGCGCCGGCGCGTCGGCAATCTCGACGGCCGCCGCATCCTGGCGCTGGCGCTGCGTGGCACGGTCGCCGCCGCCGCGGCCGGCGGCGCGGCTTGGATCATGGCACGTTGGTTCGGCGCCCTCGTCCCGCCGATCTCTCTGGCGGCGCAGCTGGCCCACGTTGGCGCGGCCGGTGTGGCGGCTGCCGCCATCTACGTTGCCGCCTGCCGCGTACTGGCCATCGAGGAGCTCGGCATGGTGATCTCGCTGCTGCGGCGCCGATCGGCCAAGCGTGCCGTATGACGACATCGCGTGCCGCGCGATTGACCGTGCCGAGAACCGGGTGATACGTTGGGACTCGTTTAGCACTCGTTCGCTGAGAGTGCTAAACCCGTCACCTGGAGAGCCGTCGCAGGGGTCGACATGTCGGACGAGAAGCTCGATGCCCGCAAGCGGCAAATTCTGCTCGCCGTCATCCGCGAGCACGTGCAATCCGCCGAGCCGGTCGGGTCGGAGGCCGTCGCCCATCGCGCCAATTTGAACGTGAGCACGGCGACGATCCGCAACGAGTTCACAGCGCTCACCGAGATGGGGTACCTGAGACAGCCGCACACCTCCTCCGGGCGCGTTCCCACTGACCTCGGCTATCGGTTGTATGTCGACACGATGCTCGATCGCGAGCAGCTCAGCGGCGGCGAGCGGGCGCGGATTCGCGTGCAGGTGAACGACTCACCGCGCACGGAAGCCGACCTGGCGGTCGAAAAGGCGGCGCAGACGTTGGCGGCGTTGTCGCAGCTTCCATCCATCGCGATCGCGCCGGCCGCCGACCAACGCCGATTTCAACAGCTTCATCTGATGTCGGTGTGCGACGAGAAAGCGATCGCCGTAA
>VGFF01000008.1 GCA_016868955.1 Armatimonadota bacterium | reverse complement strand
GGTCGGCACGGGACCGTTCAAGTTCAGCGAGTGGCGCCGCGGCGAGTTCATCTCGTTCGCGCGCAACGAGGAGTACCACCAGAGCGGACTGCCCTACCTCGACCAAGTCATATTCCGCGTGATCCCCAACGCCGCCTCGCAGGTCGCGGCGCTGGAGCGCGGCGAGCTGGGCATGGTCATGACACGCATCGCGCCCGTCGACGCGCGGCGGTTCAGCGGCTCGCAGACGATCCGCGTCGTCTCGCCGAGCGTGCTCGCGCGCATCCTCGCCGTCTGGCCGAACATGCGGTCGCGCCCGCTGAACAGCATCCGCGTGCGTCAGGCGTTGAGCCTCGCGATGGACCGCCCGCGCATGGTCGAGCAGATCGCGCTCGGCCAGGCGGCGACGTCGAAGGCGCCGATCGGCAGCACGTCGCCATACTTCGACAACAGCCTGCCGGAGCTCCGGCGCGACCTCGCGGCGGCGAACAAGATCCTAGACGAAGCCGGATTCCCGCGCGGCGCCGACGGTACGCGCTTCGCCTTGCGCTTGCACCACGTCTCGACGGTGCCCGACTTCGTGCGCACCGGCCAGATCGTCAAGGAGAACCTCGAGGACATCGGCGTCCGCGTGAACATCGTCTCCGGCGAGGTCACGACGACGCTGGACGCGATCTTCCGCAATTGGAACTTCGACCTCGCGATCTACACCGCGCCGATGGGGCCGGAGCCGGGAACGCGCTGGAGCACGTGGCTGAGCCGCGACGGCTTGACGCGCGCCTACTTCAGCAACTCGACCGGCTACGAGAATTTGCGCGTCGACCGGATGGTGCGCGACGCCGTCACCAAGACCGACAAGGCCGAGCGCACGAAGATCTACCACAACATCCAGAAGATCATCATGGCCGACCTGCCGTTGATTCCGTTGTGGGAGCCGCGCTTCCTGAGCGGCTTTCGCACGGAGTTCGAAGGCGTGTTCACGCAGCCCGACGATCGCTTCATCTACTTCCTGCGGACGTGGCAGCGAGGTCGGTAGGGCGGGGTCAGGACCGCATGACGATTTGCGAGGACAGGGGCGCCGCGCGGCCGGCGCCCCGTTGCTGATCGAACGATGAGCCGCTACCTGTTCTGGCGCCTCCTGCAGGCGATCCCGCTGTCCCTCGGCGTCATCGTGCTGACGTTCTTGCTCATCCGCCTGGCGCCGGGCGACCCGATCGCGGTGCTCGCCGGAGAGCGGTCGACGGCGGAGTACCAGGCGCAGCTGCGCAAGGACCTGGGACTCGACCAACCGCTGCCCGTGCAGCTCGTCCGCTACCTTGGCAGCGTGCTCTCCGGCAACCTCGGCTACTCGTTCTCGCTGCAGCAATCCGTGCTCTCCCTCGTGCTGCAGCGCCTGCCGGCGACGCTGCTGCTGATGGGCGCGTCGCTGCTGTTGTCGGTGACGCTCGGCGTCTGGATCGGCGTCCGCACGGCTGTCCGACCGCACACGCTCGGATCGAACGTCGCGACGGTCGGATCGCTGCTCGGATACAGCCTGCCGTCGTTTTGGCTCGGCCAGATCCTCATCCTCGTCTTCGCCGTCTGGCTGCACTGGTTTCCGCTCGTCGGCATGACCTCGCTCGTGCGGCTGACCGGACTCGCGTATTGGGCCGACGTCGCCTGGCACCTCGTCTTGCCGACGCTGACGATCAGCGCGTTCAACCTCGCGCTGTTCGCGCGCTTGGTGCGCGCGTCGATGCGCGAGGCGCTCGAGCAGGACTTCATCGTCTCGGCGCGGGGCAAGGGACTGCCCAGCCGCATCGTCGTCTACCGGCACGCGCTGCGCAACGCGCTGTTGCCGGTCGTGACGATCTTCGGCTTGAACCTCGGCGCGATGCTCGCGGGCTTCGTCCTCGTCGAGACGGTCTTCGGGTGGCCGGGGCTCGGGCGGCTGACGTTCGACGCGATCGCGGCGCGCGACTACCCCGTGATCGGCGGCATGTTCGTGTTCCTGTCCGAAGCGGTCATCCTCGCGAACTTGCTGACTGACGTGCTGTACGGCGCGATCGATCCACGGATTCGCTATGCGTAAGTCCAAGCCGGGGGACCGCCGATGATCGCCGCGCTGGGTGCCGCGGCGCGCTCGACCGCCGCCGCGGTGTTCGTCGAGAACCGTCCGGCCGTGCTCGGCACGCTGCTCGTGGTGCTCATCGGCGCCGCGGCTGCGTTCGCGCCTGCCCTGACGCCACACAATCCGTTGCGCGGCGTCGCCAGCGGGTTCGCCGCGCCAAGCTGGACCCATCCATTCGGCACGGATGATCTCGGTCGCGATGTCTTCTCGCAGGTGCTATACGGCACGCGCGTTTCGCTGCTCGTCGGATTCACCTCGGCCGCCATTGCTTCGATCATCGGCGTCGCGATCGGCGCGGCGGCCGGCTTCGCCGGCGGGCTCGTCGACGACGCCCTGATGCGGGTAACCGAGCTGTTCCAGGTAATCCCGCGGATCTTTCTGTCGATCCTCCTCGTGGCGCTGTTCGGCCAGACGCTGGCGGTGACGACGATCGCGATCGGCATCCTCAGCTGGCCGGCGACGGCGCGCGTCGTCCGCGCCGAATACCTGTCCAAGCGCGAGCTCGACTACGTCACCGCGGCGCGGTCGTTCGGCGCCGGCCCGTTCGAGCTGATGTTCCGCGAGATCCTGCCGAATACGCTGGGACCCGTCATCGTGACGTCGTCCCTGCTCGTCGGCAGCGGCATCCTGCTGGAAGCCGGCCTCGCGTTCATCGGCCTCAGCGATCCCAACGTCGTCAGCCTCGGCCGCTTGATCTACGCGGCGCTGCCGCTGATGCGCGACGCCTGGTGGATGAGCGTCTTCCCGGGCGTCTTCTTGTCCCTCGTCGTGCTCGGGTTCAACCTGATCGGCGACGGACTCAGCGACGTGTTGAACCCGCGGCTGCACCGATGAGCGGCGAAGCGCGGTCCGCCGCGAACGGCGAGGCCGTCCTCGAGATCGAGGATCTGCGGACGTCGTTTCGCCTCCGGCGCGGCACGGTGCGCGCCGTCGACGGCGTCGACCTGTTCGTGCGCCGCAGTGAGCGCGTCGGCATCGTCGGTGAGTCCGGCTGCGGCAAGTCGACGCTAGCCCTGTCGGTGATGCGTTTGATCCAGACGCCGGGCGCCTCGATCACGGGCAGCGTGCGCCTGGGCGGTCTCGATCTGCTCGCGCTCGCCGAAGACGAGATGACGCAGGTCCGCGGCGCCCGCGTCGCCATGGTGTACCAGGATCCGTACACGTTCCTCAACCCCGTGTTCCGCGTCGGCGACCAGATCGCTGAGTCGCTCATCGCGCACCGCGGGATGAGCATCGCCGACGCCCGCACCGAGACGCTCGCCCTGCTCGCGAAGCTGCAGCTTCCGCAGCCGGCGTCGATCATCGACGCTTATCCGCACCAACTGTCCGGTGGCCAGCGACAACGGATCGTCATCGGCATGGCGATCGCCTGCCGTCCGGCCTTGCTCATCGCCGACGAACCGACGACGGCGCTGGACGTGACCGTGCAAGCGCAGACGCTGCGCCTGATCGGCCGGCTCGTCGCCGATCTCGGCATGTCGCTGCTATTGATCAGCCACGACTTGTCGGTGATCGCGGCGCTGTGCGATCGCGTGTACGTGATGTACGCCGGCCAGATCGTCGAGAGCGGCCCGGTGGAGGCGCTGTACGGCGGCGCCCGACACCCGTATACGTCGGCGTTGTTCGGGGCGACGACGACGTTGCTCGACCCGAAGCGCGAGTTCACGGTCATCCCCGGCGCGCCGCCCGACCTGGCGAGCCCGCCGTCGGGATGCCGGTTCGCCGTGCGCTGCCCGCATCGCATGGACCGTTGCGCGCAGCCGCCGCCGCCGTTCGCGGCCGGGCCGGGGTGGGACGCGCGCTGCTGGCTCCTCGACGAGACAGCCGACGCGAGCGCGCGCCGATGAGCCAACTCGTTCTCCGCGGGCTGTCGAAGGAGTACGTCCGGCACGCCGGCTTCCTGCGCCGGCCGACCGCGCGCCTGCGCGCCGTCGACGACATTTCGCTAGCGGTGTCGGCGGGCGAGACGCTCGGTCTCGTCGGCGAGAGCGGATCCGGAAAGACGACGATCGGCAAGCTCGCCCTGCGGCTGATCCCGGCGACCGCGGGCGAGATCCTGTTCGAGGACCGGCCGTTGCACGGGCTCTCGGAGTCGGCGCTGCGGCCGCTGCGTGCGCGCATGTCGATGATCTTCCAGGACCCGTACGCGTCCCTGAACCCGCGCAAGCGGATCGGCGCGATCGTCGGCCGCCCGCTGCAGATCCACCAGCGGCCGACGCCGGCGGCGCTGCGCCGCGCCGTGCATGAGCTCCTCGACCGCGTCGGTTTGGCGCCGCCGGACGAAGCGGCGCGCAAGTTCCCGCATCAGTTGTCCGGCGGCCAGCGCCAGCGCGTGGCGATCGCGCGCGCGATCGCGACGAGGCCGCGGCTGATCGTCGCGGACGAGCCGGTCTCGGCGCTGGACGTGTCGGTGCGGGCGCAGATCCTCAACCTCATGCGCGAGCTGCAGCGCGAGATGAACGCGGCCGTGCTGTTCATCAGCCACGATCTGTCCATCGTCCACGCCGTCAGCGACCGGGTGGCCGTGTTGTATCGCGGCCAGGTCGTCGAGCAGGGGCCCGCTTCCGAGGTGTTCCTCCGTCCCGTCCACCCATACACGCAGCTGCTCGTCGCGAGCACGCCCGAGCTGCTGCGCCGCGCCGGCTTCGACGCTGCCGCGGACGCGGAACCGGGAGGAACGCTGGGCAGCTCAGCGGCCGACGACGGATCGGCGTGCCGCTTCGCGGTTCGATGCCCGTACGCGTTCGATCGATGCCGCGTCGCGCCGCCGCTGATTCCCGTCGTTGGCGGCCACGAAGCCCGGTGCGTGTTGTTGCAGGAACCGAATCCACCGTCGGCGTGGCGCCACGCGCGCGCCTGGACCGGGACGAACGGACCGGCGATCGTCGTCGGCCAGACTTCGAACGAGACCGCGAGGGGGACATCGTGAGCGATCTGCCCGACCGCATGGGGAAAGTGCGCGGGGCTTTGGCGGCGAGGCGCGCCGGCCACATCGAGAGAATTCAATCGTTCCTGCGGGTGCCGCACGTCGGCGACGGCATGCGGGAGACCGCGGCTCGCGTCGGCGCCGATTTGGCGGCGCTCGGCTGCCAGTCCGTCGAGACGTTCGAAACGAAGGGTTTCCCGATCCTCTTCGCGTCGTTGGACGCCGGCGCGCCCGCGACGTTGCTCGTCTACCTCATGTACGACACGGCGCCGGTCCTCGATCTCGGCGGATGGCACCATCCGCCGTTCGCGGCGGACGTCGCGGAGGTGCCGCGGGGCAAAGCCATCGTGGCGCGGGGCGCGCTCGCGCGCCGCGGCCCGGCGATCTCGTTCCTGGAAGCGGTCGCGGCGATCCGGGACGCCGGGCTGGCGTTGCCCGTGAATCTGCTGTTCGTCGCAGAGGGGGACGAAAACGCCGGCAGCCCGTATTTGCCGGACTTCTACGAAGCGTACAAGGCGAAGCTGGCGGCCGCGTCCGGCACGTTGTTCCCGGCGGCCGGCCAGGAAGCGCACGGCGGCGCCGTCATCCGCCTCGGCGCGAAGGGCATGTTGGGGTTGGAGCTCACCTGCGACGGCGCGGCTTGGGGGCGAGGACCTGCCGAGACCGACCTTCACTGGGCGAACGGCGCTTGGATCGATAGTCCGATGTGGCGGCTCGCGCACGCGATCACGACGTTGGTCAGTGCGGATGGCGGGCGCATCCTCGTCGATGGTTTCTACGACAACGTCGCGCCGATCTCCGATGAAGACCGTGCGACGCTGCGGTCGCTGCCGTTCGCCGACGACAAGCAGCTCGCCGAGCTTGGCGCGCGGCGATTTTCGGCGGACGCGACCGGCTGGCAGGCGCTTGCGCGCAACTTGTACGAGCCGATGGCCGTCCTGGAAGGAGTCTGGGGGTCGATCCCGCCGGTTCCGCGATTGTATCGAAAGGCG
The DNA here is from genome assembly GCA_016868955.1 of Armatimonadota bacterium. GTDB lineage: Bacteria > Sysuimicrobiota > Sysuimicrobiia > Sysuimicrobiales > VGFF01 > VGFF01. The sequence goes on along the minus strand of VGFF01000008.1, from coordinate 23,216 downwards.
ACCTGCCGGCTTGACATGAGGACGATCTTCCACCAGACGGCGGAGGAGGTGGAGGCAAAGGTCCGCGCGCACCTTGATCGCCGGGGCTACGGAGACATCGCGGTGAGGCGGCTGTACGCGTTGCCCGCGAGCAAGGTCGAGCGCGACGATCCGGTGGTGCGCGCCGCGATCGAGACGTACGGCGACTACGATATCCCGCTGCAGCTGTGGCCGTCGCAGCCACGGACGCCGCCGACGTCGGTCTTCGAGCGCCCGCACGTTATGTTCGGCGCCGGTCACGGCGGCAACCAAGCCGCCGCCGACGAGTACCTGCTCATCGAAGCGAAGGACAAGTTGCTCGGCATCGACGAGATGGCCGCGTCGTTCGCGGCTTATCTGTTCCGCTACGCCGACCTCATCCGAAACGGAGGAATGACCTCATGAGCTTGGAAGTCGCCTACGGGCAAGCCATCGACGCGCTCGTATCGTCCGCCATCCGGCCAAAGCGCGCGCACGCGCCAACCGATATGCTGCACCGGCTTCACGCCGCCGGCGCCGCAGTGGTCAACGAGCCGATGCCGCTCGCCGCGGCCCGGCATCTCGTCGAGCGCGTGAAGAAGGACGATGCCGTGTTCCTGATCTCCGGCGTCTACGATCCGATCGGGCTGCCATATGGCGAGACGGATGGGCCGACCGGCGTCGCCAGCCTGGCGCGCGCGCTCGATCTCGGCATCGCCGCCAAGCCCGTGATCCTCTGCGAGGAGCAGGTGATGGAAGGGTTCGCGCGAGCCGCCGCCGCCGCCGGGCTGATGGCGTTGCGCGACCCCGCGCACTGGCGCCAGAAGGCGCACAGCGTGCTCTTGCTGCCGTTCCCGATCACGGCGCCGGAGGCTTCGGTGCCGATCGCCGAGCGGATGCTCGACGAGCACAAGCCGGCCGCGGTCGTCTCCATCGAGCGCATCGCCGGCAACGCGAAACAGCGGCACCACTACGCGGTCGGGACGCCGATCACGTCCGAAGCCTACCTCGAAGCGGTGGCCGAGGCCGCGAACCGCCGCAAGATCGCGACCGTCGCGGTCGGCGACGGCGGCAACGAGATCGGCATGGGCAACATCCTCGAGCGCGTCTGGGAGCTCGTGCCGTTCGGCCGCAAATGCGTCTGCGATTGCGGCGACGGCATCGCCTGCGTCACGAAAGCAGACGTCCTCGTCGTCGCGAACACGTCGAACCTCGGCGCCTACGGAATCGCCGCCGCCATGGGCATCCTGCTGCGCCAGCCGCGCTTGATGCACGACCGCGCGATGGAGCAGCGCATGCTGGAGGCGATCGCGTCCGCCGGCTGCACCGATGGCGGCTTCATTTCGCCGAGCGTCGATGGAACGGGCGACAGCTCGCTTGCGATCGTCGAGCTGCTGCACAAGGTGACCCACTTCGCCTGCGCGTAGCGAAACCGTGACCGCGGAGGGCAGCCGTGCCGCACCGATCGTCGTCGTCGCCAGCGGCGGATCCGCTGCTGGCGATGACCGCGTTCGCGCCGTCGACGCGCGCATCCGGCTCGTGCGCGTCGACGACGAGACCATCTCGAGCGCGCTCGCCGATGCCGACGTCTTCTGGGGCTCCGACCTGACGGCGGCGCAAGTCGATGCTGCCGCCCGCTTGCGCTGGATCCACAACCCGGGCGTCGGCGTCGATGGTCTGCCGTGGGACGCTTTACGCCCGCGCGATGTCATCGTGACGCACGGCCGCGGCGGCCACGAAGTGTTGATGGCCGAATACGTCGTCGGCGGGTTTCTGATGTTCGCGCGCCGGCTGCACGTCGCGCTCCGCAATCAGGTCGCGCGCGGCGATTGGGATCGACCGCCGGCGATCGGCGCGACGCTGGCCGGATCGACGGTCGCGCTGCTCGGCGTCGGCGGGATCGGGCAGGCGATTGCGCACCGCCTGCGGCCGTTCGACGTGCGCATCTTGGGCGTTTGCCGGACGCCGCGGCCGATCGTCGGCGTGGACGAGAACCATGGCCCGGAGGGACTCGCGGGTGTTCTGCGCACGGCCGATTACGTCGCGGTCACGCTGCCGCTGACGCCGCAAACGCGCGGCCTCATCGGCGAACGCGCGCTGGCATGGATGCGACCGCACGCAGTGATCGTCAACGTCGGCCGCGGCGAGGTCATCGACGAATCCGCGCTTGTCCTGGCGATGCGATCCGGCCGCCTGGGCGGCGCGATGCTGGATGTCTTCGAGGAAGAACCGCTGCCGGCGTCGAGCCCGTTGTGGCGTTTGGAAAACGTCGTCATCACGCCGCACGCGTCGGGGGCGGGCCCGGCGCGTGCGCGCCACAACCTGGACGTCTTCTGCGACAATCTGCGGCGGTTCGCCGGCGGGGAAGCGTTGCGCTACGTCGTCGATGCCGCGCGCGGCTACTAGCGGTTCGGCGGCGCGTCGAAGGTGACCGACTGCGTCGTGTGGCGCGGATGGTCGACGTCCAGGCGGCGCTGCAGGCCGATCGCCAGGAACATCCGTTGCAACCGAACGAGCTCGACGAGCGGATCGTAGCGGGCGAAGAGAACGCGCGCGCCGGTCTCCGTGATAGCCCGCGACAGCTCCTGGATGCGCGGATATTGCGTGTCGAAGTGGAACACGAGCGTCGAGGCGTCGGCGCAGACGATGGGGCCGTGCCGGTACTCGCCCGGGATGTAGCGCTCGGACCACAGCTGGGCCATCTCCTGCGCCTTCAGCGCCGCTTCGCAGGCCAGGCCGAACCGCCATCCCGAACCGAGCAGCACGACGTGGCTGACGCCGTCGAAGTCGCGGATCGGGTCGTCGAGCGCGCGGCGCAGCTCGTCGACGAGCGTCGGCGACGTCGGTTTGCCGGCCTTGCGATCGGCGAGCGCGCGAAAGAACAGCAGCACGCACGTTACGGCGCCGGTCTGCACGTTGCTCTCTTCCCTCACGAACGACAGCGGGACGACGCGGTCGGCGAGGCGCGCCAGCGGTCCCGTCGGCTCCGCCGTGACGGCGACGCGGGGGACCCCGGCCTTGCGGGCGAGCTCCGCCGCTTCGAGGACATCCGTCGTCGTCCCGGTGCGGCTGATGAACACGGCCGTCTCGTACGGCCGCGGGCGATAGACGCCGGCGGGGATCGATCGGGCGATGTAGCCGGCGACGTCGGATAGGTAGAACGCTGAGGCCTGCGCGGCGTAGTACGATGACCCGGACCTCACGAGGGACACCGGGCGAACGGCCAGCTCCTCCAGGGAGTCGCCCATGATCTGCGCGAGCTCCAGCGTCTTCAGCCACAGCTCCGGATGCGCGAGGATCTCGCGCTCAGTGTGCGTCACGCGTGCCTCCTTGCACGATGGTCGTCGCCATCTCGGGCTCGAGCGGCCGCGCGATGTGAAACCCCTGCGCGTAGTCGAACCCAATGTCGCGCAGCAACGCGAGCTGCGCTGAGGTTTCGACGCCTTCCGCCGTGATGTCCATCGACAAACTTCGCGCGACCTCTTGCATCGCGTGCATCAGCGCCAGGTTCGCGAGCGGCGTATCGATCTGGCGCACGAGGGATCAGTCGAGCTTGATGCCATAGAGCGGAAAGCGCCGCAGCAGGCTGAGCGACGAAAACCCCGTGCCGAAGTCGTCGGTGACCAGGCGGACGCCCAGCCGCTTCAGCCGCCGCAGGTGCGTCAGGGCGGCATCGACGTTCTCGAGATATACGTTCTCGGTGATCTCCAGGCAGAGCCGCCACGGCGGCAAACCGGTCTCGCGCAGCGCCGCGTCGACGGCCTCGACGAAATCGGATTGGAAGAACTGCCGTTCCGACACGTTGACGTGGACGCGCATGTCGGGGATCTCGACCGCGGTCTCGGTCCACCGCCGCATTTGCCGGCACGCTTCGGTCAGCGCGATGCGTTCCGATCGGCACGATCAAGCCGTTGTCCTCCGCCGCCGGGATGAACTTCATCGGCGCGACGAGGCCGCGCGACGGATGCCGCCACCGCAGCAGCGCTTCGAAGCCGACGACGCGGCCGTCGCGGAGGCGACGATCGGCTGATAGAAAACCGCGAAGTCCAGGTTCGCGGTCGCGCTGCGCAGATCGACCTCCAGCTGCACGCGCGCGTCCGCCTCCGCCTGCATGCTTGCGTCGAAGACGACGGTGCGCCCGCGTCCCTGGCTCTTGGCGCGGTAGGCGGCGACGTCGGCGTGCCGGATCGCATCCTCCGGGAAACGGTAGGACGCGGCGCCGATCGCGATGCCGATGCTCAGCGAAGCCAGGACCTCGTGCGAGCCGATCCGCAGCGGTGCGCGCAGGGCTTCGTGGACGCGGCGGGCGATGCGGGCCGCGTCCTCGGGGCCGCGGACGGCCGAGAGCAAGACGGCGAATTCGTCGCCGCCGAGGCGGGCGACCGTGTCTCCAGGACGAACGACGGCCCGGATCCGCGCGCCGACCTCACGCAGCACGAGGTCGCCCGAGACGTGCCCCAGGCTGTCGTTGACGACCTTGAAACGATCGACGTCCAACACGAGCACAGCATAGCCGCGGCCGATGCCGGGTTTGGCTAGCGCCATCTGCGCGACGAGCCGGTCGTAGAGCAACGCGCGATTCGGCAGCGAGGTCAGGGGGTCGTGGCGGGCGTCCAAGAACAAACGCTCCTCCAACTGCCGCTGCTCGGTCACGTCGCGCGCCACCCCCTCGACGGCGACGAAGCGCCCGCGTTCGTCGCGGATCGGGGTCATGCGGTGCTCCAACCACACGACGCGTCCATCCTTGCGCACGCAGCGCATCGTCAGCGCGCGATTCGCGAGCGCCGCCGTGACTACCGCCTTTGCGACGGTGTCGCGATCCTCGGGGTGAACGACTTTTGCGGCGAGCGTCGGGTCGGCGAGGAACTCGCCGGCGGCATAGCCGGTCTGTTCCAGCGCGGCGGCGCTGACGAACTCGAAGCCGGCCTGCGGCCGGATTCGATACCGGAACAAGACGTCGTGCAGGTTCTCGGCGAGGCGATGGAAGCGCGTTTCGCTCTTTCGCAGGGCGTCTTCGACCTGCCGGCGCCGGATCGCGGCCGCGATCGCCGCCGCGGCGAGGCTCATCGCGTCGGCGTAGGCGTCCGCCCAGGGCGGCGCGCTGCCGGCGTACTCGACGGCGATGTGGCCCCACAACGCGCCGTCGACCAAGATGGGCACCAGTATGGCGGTCGACGGGCCGCCACCATTGTTCGCCGCACGGGCGCGGCCCAGACGCCGCTGCACGAGGTGGCCACGTGCGAGCCGTCCGACCCAGGCCGGCCGGCGTGCGTTGGACGCTTCGCTCGCCGACGGGCGCTCGACCAGCTGTACGCGCGTCGCTCCGATCGCCGCTTGCAGCCGGCCCATGATCTCGGCCAGATCGCGCGTCCAGTCCTCGGACCGCGTGAGGCGGTCGGCGGACCAGGCGACGGCGTCGAGAACGGCGGCAAGCTCGTCCGGATGCGCGCCGCCATTGGGCACGGCATCGGACGAGCGCCGTTCCGATGGTTTCGTTCTCGTCATCGAACCTCGTCGACCGGGGAAGTCTTGAATAGGCGCTAGAGCACGAACCATGCCGTTCGTGCGGGACCTCCGGCCGGCCGACCGCGTCACTGCAGGAGCAGGCGGTGCACGGCCGAGTGATCTTCGTCGCCGTGACCGAGATCGACGAGTCGCTGGTACCGCGCCAACGCCGACCGGCCGTGCGGCAGCTCGATGCCGAGTCGATCGGCGAGGTCGACGGCCATGCGCAGGTCTTTCAGCTGCGTCGTCGCGCGCCCGCCGGGCACGTATCGGCGCTCGATCATCCGCGTCCCGTGTATGTGGAGGACCTTCGAGTCGGCCAATCCGCCGCGCAATGCCTCCTGGACCGCGTGCGGGTCGAGGCCCGCGCGCTCGGACAGCGCGACCGCTTCCGCGACGGCTTCGATCGTCAAACCGACGATCAATTGGTTGATGATCTTCGTCAGGTGCCCGGCGCCTGCGTCCCCGACGTGGACCGTGCGCCCCAGGGCATCGAGGATCGGGCGCGCGCGCCAGACGTCTTCGTCGCGTCCGCCGGCCATGATGGCCAGCGCGCCGGCGGCCGCGCCCTCCGGTCCGCCGGACACCGGGGCATCCACCCAACCTATCTGCCGCGCCGCCAGTCGCGCCGCGTGCCGGCGCGAATCCTCCGGGTCGGAGCTGCCGACGTCGACGACGAGCGTGCCGCTCGAGAGGTAAGGTTCCAACGCATCGAGGACGGTCGTGGTCGCGGTGGAGTCCGCAAGCGCGAGCAGGCAAGCGTCGACTGCGGCGGCGTCGGCGATCGTGCGCGCGATTCGGATGTTGCCCGATTCCTCGACGATGCGCGGAGTCCGGTTCCAGCCGACAACGTGGAACCCGCCGCGGGCGAGCGTCGCGGCGATCGGGCGCCCCATCAACCCGAGACCGAGCACGCTGACGCGGCGGATCACCAAGCCAGCTCGCGCACCCGGTCGAGGCGCTCGCCGGTCGCCGGGTGCGTGCGGAACAGCACTTCGAACGAGGAGGGATCGCGGCCCTCGGCGGCGCGCAGCCGCTCCATGAACGCGACGGCGCCGGCCGGCGCGTGGCCCGCGCGCCGCATGAGGTCGATGCCGACGCGATCCGCCTCGAATTCGTGGTCGCGGCTGTACCCGCGCGAGATCAACCCGCGCACCAGCTGCGCAATCTGCCGCGTGCTCCCTTCATTGCCGGTGAGCAGGGCGACGAGCGCGCCAAAGATGAACTGCCGCTCGATCATTTGGACGTGGTGCCGTTGGTTGACGTGCGCGATCTCGTGCGAGAGCACGAATGCGAGCTCATCGTCGGACCGGGTGAAGCGCAACATGCCGGCGGTGACGTAGATGAATCCTCCCGGCAGCGCGATCGCGTTGACCTCGCGCGTCGCGAGAACGCGGAAACGCCAGGGCAGCCGGCTGCGGTCCGACCGCGCCGCGATGCTCGATCCGATCGCGGAGACGCGGTCGGCGAGCGCCGGGTCGCGCACCACACCGACTGCGGCTTCCAGTTCGCGCGCCGCCTGTAGGCCGATCCAAAACTCTTGGTCTTCGCTGATCAGCGCCGCCCACGCGGGAGCGGGGACGGCGGCGATGATCGAGGTCACGAGGATCAGGACCGCGGCCCGCCGAGACCGCCGCGCCGATGATCGCAGGGGTGAATCGAGAAGCCGAAACGTCATGGGCCACTCCCTTCCGCTTGCCGCCATCTTATCGTGCGCCTCGAAACGGTTACGCGCCGCTGCCGGTGCCCGGTTTGACGACGCTGTGAGCCTTGGATACGATTTAGCCAAGTCTAATTTAGGGTTGGCTAAACCGATCATGGACACACTTGCCCGCGGAGGCGAAATTCCTTGAACCGACCCCTTGCTTGGCTGGTCGTTTCCTCGTTGCTTCTAACCGGTTGCAACGCGGCGCAAACCAGCCCCTCTTCGAATCGAAAGCTGAACGTGGTCGCTACCGTCGGAATGATCACGGACGTCGTCCGCGTGGTCGGGGGCGACCGCCTCGACGTCGTCGGCCTGATGGGTCCGGGCGTCGATCCGCACTTGTACAAGCCAACGGCTGGCGATGTGCAGCGGCTCGAGCGGGCCGACACGATCTTCTACGGCGGGCTCGAGCTGGAAGGGCGGATGACCGACGTCTTCGTCAAGGTCGCGCGCGGCGGCAAGCCGACCGTCGCCGTCACCGAGGACATCGATCGCGCGAAGCTGCGCGAGCCGCCGGAATTTCAGGGCAAGTACGATCCCCACATCTGGTTCGACGTGACATTGTGGCGCGAGGCCGTCGGGACGATCGAGAAGCAGCTGGCGGCGCGAGATCCGGCGGGTCGCGACGCCTACCGGCGCAATGCCGAGGCGTACCGCGTGCAGCTCGACGAGCTGCACGCGTACGTGCGCGCCCAGATCGCGACGATCCCGTCGGCACAGCGCGTGCTCGTGACCGCTCATGACGCGTTCGGATACTTCGGACGCCAGTACGGAATGGAAGTGCGCGGCCTGCAAGGCACCAGCACCGCGACGGAAGCGGGCGCGCGCGACGTGCAGGATCTCGCGCAGTTCATCTGCGCCCGCAAGCTCAAGGCGATCTTCGTCGAGTCGTCGGTACCGAGATCCTACGTCGAGGCGGTGCAAGCGGCCGCGCGGTCGCGCGGCTGTCAGGTCGCGATCGGCGGCGAGCTGTTCTCGGATGCGCTCGGTCGGGACGGCACGCCGGAAGGCACGTACATCGGGATGGTGCGCCACAATGTTGACACGATCACCCGTGCGCTCAAGTAGCGACGCGCTCGCCGCGCGCGAGGCGCCGCCGGTCGTCGCCCGCGACTTGACCGTCGCCTACCGCGACAAGCCGGTGTTGTGGGACGTCGACGTGACGATTCCCACGCGCAAACTCGTGGCGATCATCGGACCGAACGGCGCCGGCAAGACGACGTTCATCCGCGCCGCGATGGGGCTGGTGCCGATCGTCGCCGGCACCGTCCAGATCTTCGGCGGGTCCTACGCGTCGAATCGCGGGCGGGTCGCCTACGTGCCGCAACGAGGATCCGTCGATTGGGACTTTCCGACGGACGCGCTGGACGTCGTCTTGATGGGCACGTACGGAAAGCTTGGCTGGGTGCGCCGCCCGGGACGTCCGGAGGTCGAGCGGGCGCGGCGATGTCTGGACCAGGTGGGCATGTCCGACTTCGCCAAACGACAGATCCGGCAGTTGTCCGGCGGCCAGCAGCAGCGCGTGTTCCTCGCGCGGGCGCTGGCGCAGGACGCGGACCTGTACTTCATGGACGAGCCGTTCGCCGGCGTCGACGCGACGACGGAGCGGGCGATCGTCGACCTGCTGAAGGCGCTTCGCGCCGAAGGCAAAACCGTCATTTGCGTGCATCACGATCTGAGCTCGGCGCCGGAGTACTTCGACTGGCTGATGTTGCTCAACGGCCGGCTCATCGCCGACGGCCCCTTCGGTGAGACCTTTACCCATGAGAATCTACAGCGCACTTACGGCGGTCGTCTGACGGCGGCCGTCGTCGGCGGGTAGGCGGGGCGGCGTTGTCGGGACTGCTGCGCGATCTTGTCTTCGACTACACGCTGCGCAACGTTGCGCTCGGGTCGGCGTTGCTCGGGATCGTCAGCGGCGTGCTCGGCTGCTTCGCGGTCCTGCGGCGTCAAGGCCTGCTCGGTGACGCGCTGTCGCACGCGGCGTTGCCGGGCATCTGCGTCGCGTTCTTGCTCGCTGGCTCGCGCGAGACTTGGGTCCTGATGCTCGGCGCGGGGATCTCCGGATGGTTGGGCACGTTGGCGCTGCTGGCGATCGTGCGCCACACGCGGATTCACGAGGACTCGGCGCTCGCCGTCGTGTTGTCGGTCTTCTTCGGCTTGGGCATCCTGCTGCTGACGTACGTGGCGAAGCGCAATGACGCGAACCAGGCCGGACTGGACCGCTATCTGTTCGGGCAAGCGGCCACGCTCGTTACCGAGAACGTCGTCACGATGGCCGTACTCGGTCTCGCCGCGCTCGCCTGCGTCGCGTTGCTGTTCAAGGAATTTAAGCTGCTCGCGTTCGACCCGGAATTCGCCGCGACACTGGGCCTGAACGCGCCCCGCCTCAACCTGCTTCTGAATGTGCTCACGCTCGTCGCGATCGTGATCGGTCTGCAGGCCGTCGGCGTCATTCTCATGGTCTCGCTGCTCGTTGGGCCGGCGGTCGCCGCTCGGCAGTGGACGAACCGGCTGAGCGTCATGCTCTTCATCGCGGCGCTCGTCGGGGCGCTTGCCGGCGTCGCCGGGGCGCTGCTCAGCGTCTCGCAAGCGCGGCTGCCGACCGGACCGATGGTCATCCTCAGCCTTACCGTGCTGGTCGCTCTGTCCCTATTGTTCGCGCCCGCGCGCGGCATCGTCTGGGATCGGCTGCGGCGGTGGTCCGCGTGAGCTCGGCCGCGATCATCATGCTCACGGGCGCGCTCGTCGCGAGTGCCGCGGCGATCGTCGGCTGCTTCCTCGTCCTGCGCCGCATGGCGATGATGTCCGACGCGATCAGCCACGCGATCCTGCCTGGGCTGGTGCTCGGCTACTTCCTCGCGCACGGTCCGAACTTGTTCGCGGGGTTCCTCGGCGCGTCCGTCGCGGCGGTCATTACAGTGGCGCTCGTCGAAGGACTGCAGAATACGCGTCGCGTCGCCGAGCAGTCCGCGATCGGCCTCGTTTTTCCGGCGATGTTCGCATTGGGGACGTTCCTCATCTCCCGTTACTTCGCGAACGTCCACCTCGATACGGACGCCGTGCTCTATGGCCACATCGAGTTCGCGGCCCAGGATCTGCTGTTCCTCGGCAACCTGAACCTCGGGCCGCAGGCGCTGTGGGTCATGGGGTTCCTGCTCGTGATGAACCTGGCGTTCGTCATCGTGCTGTACAAGGAACTGAAGGTCGCGACCTTCGATCCCGGGTTGGCCGCCGCGATGGGCTTCTCGCCGGTCCTCCTGCACTACTTGCTGATGGCGGTGGTGTCGATCACCGCAGTCGGGGCGTTCACGGCCGTCGGCGCGGTCTTGACCGTCGCGTTGATGATCGTGCCGGCAGCAGCCGCGTATCTGCTGACGGATCGGCTGGCGACGACGCTCGGATTGGCGGTGGCGATCGGCGTGCTCTCGGCAGTCGCGGGCTACGGCATCGCGGTGCCATTGGATGCCTCGATCGCCGGCGCGATGGTGACCGTGTCGGGCTTCGCGTTTGCGCTTGCCGTGCTGTTCTCGCCGTCGCACGGCGTCGTCGCGCGCGCGGTGCGGCTGCGTCGCCAGCGCATGGCCTACGCGGCCGAGACGCTCGCCGTGCACTTGCTGGGCCACGAGGGGACGGCGCAAGCCGAGACCGAGAGCGCGATCGCGCACCTTGGCGAGGGATTGCGCTGGTCGCCGGCCCTGGCCCAACGCGTTCAGCGGTGGGCGATCCGCGCCGGTTTCGTCGAGCAATCACGGGAGCGATTGGTGTTGACCGAGCGCGGGCGCGACGTCGCGCTGCGCGCGTTGGAGCGTGGCGCATGACGGATCGGACCCCGACGACGGCGATCCAAGACTATCTCAAGATCATCTACAAGCTGCGCGAGGTCGCGGGCACCGTGACGACGAACGCGATCGCCGACCGTATGGGCGTGTCCGCCGCGTCCGTCACGAAGATGATCAAACGGCTCGCCCAGCTCGATCTGCTCGAGCATACGCCGTACTTCGGCGTGCGGCTGACGCCAGCCGGGGAACGCTTGGCGCTGGAAGTGATCCGCCACCATCGGCTGCTCGAGTCCTATCTGGTGAAGCGCCTCGCGGTGCCGATCGAAGATGCCCACGCCGAGGCGGAGCTGCTTGAGCACGTCCTGTCAGAGTCGCTGGAGGATCGGATCGCCGAGGTCCTCGCCGACCCGGAGAGCGACCCGCACGGCGATCCCATCCCCACGAAGGACGGACGCGTCGAAGAGCGGCGTCTGCCGCGGCTGGCCGACGCCGCTCCGGGAGACCACCTGCGCGTCGAGCGCGTCAGCGACGCGGACGCGCCGACGCTGCGGCAGATCGCCCAACTGCACCTGCTGCCCGGCGCGGCGGTCAAGGTGCACGCGAAGTCCGACGCCGGCGACCTCGTCATCCGGCGGCCGTCGCGGACGTCGCGGCCATCCGCTGAAGTTCACGTGGCGGCGACGCTGGCGTCGCGGATCTTCGTCATTCCGGCCTGAACGACAACCGCTTGCGGTAGGCTCTAGGGGACGGACGCTCCGCGGTCCTATCTCTCGGGAGGCCTCATGCAAGTCTCAGCGCCTGACGAAGTCCGCGCCGGTTCGCGCGGCTATTACCGCGTGCCGGTCACGACGTCGGTCAGCGGTCAGGACGTGCACGTGACGTTCCACGTCGTGCGCGGCGCGCGGCCGGGCCCGACGGTCGGTTTGATCTCCACGTCGCACGGCGGCGAGTTCCTGTCGATCGAGCAGATCCGCGCCGTCGTGACCGGCACCGACGCGGCGGCGCTGCGCGGCACGATCCTCGCGTGCGCCGTCGCGAATCCGGTCGCGTTCGAGCAAGGGCGCATGACGACGCCGATCGAGGATCAGAACATGAACCGGATCTTCCCCGGCACGGCGCCGGCCGAGCTGGGCGCGCGGTACGCGGGCGGTGTGACCGAATTGATGGCGCACCTGGTGACCCATCACGTCATCGAGCCGGCGGACGTTCTGTTGGACTTCCACCTCGGGCCGCACGATCAGGCGGTCGAGACGATCGACGTGCCCCTGCAAACCACCGGCGCGTCTCGGGACCGCATCCGCGCGATGGGTTCCCTGTTCGGGGTGACGCTGCACGAGTGGGAGCTGTTTCCCGGTTCCGCGGTCGGATACGCGGTGTCGCGCGGCAAGCTCGCTTTCGGCGTGGAGATCGGCGGCGGCGGGTTCGGAAATGCGCAAAGCGAGAAGTGGATCGCGCAGGCGGAGCGCGGCATCCACGGGGTCCTGCAGAATCTGGAGATGGTGCCCGGCGCGCCGAACTATCCGCGCGAGGTCACGCTCTTCGGGGCGCGCACCGGCGTGCGGCCGCGCTACGGAGGGTATCACGTGCCGACCGTCAGTCCCGCCGATCTGGGAAATTGGGTCGAGGAAGGACAGGTGCTCGGGCGTACGTACGACGTGCAATCGTTCGCGCTGCGCGAGGAGATGCGCAGCCCCCATCGCGGCATCCTCTACATGGCGCGGGGCTACGCGCCCGTGTACCCCGGGGACTGGGCCTACGCCATCTGCCGGGCGGAGGGTGTGACGCAATGGACGCCGCCCCGGGGATGACCGTCGACGGGCCGCGTGCGCCGTGAGTATCGTCGCGGCGCTCGACCTACGTCTCTAACCCTTGCCGCCGCCGCTCGTCGCGGCCCGCTCCCGCGCTTCGTCCAGCACGCGCGCCGCCGTGCGCGCGTGCTGGACGAAGATCTCCGTCTCCTTGTTCTCCAGCTCCTTGTAGACCTGGAAGAAATGCTCGATCTCCGCGATCGCGTGGCGGCTGACGTCGCACAGGTCCACGACCTCGTCGAACCGCGGATCAACGGTCGGGACGGCTATGAGCTTCTGGTCGCGGCCTTTGTCGTCGCGCATGTCGAGCATGTCGATGAGGCGAATCGGCACGGCGCAACCGGGAAACGTCGGTTCGTGCGTCACGATCAGAACGTCGAGGTGATCGCCGTCCTCCGCCAGCGTGCCGGGAATGAATCAGTAGTCGGCCGGGTAGTGGAGGGGCGAGTACAAGACGCGGTCGAGCTGAATCCGGCTCGTGGCGTCATCGAGCTCGTACTTGTTACGGCTCCCCTTGAGGATGTCGACGAGCGAGATCAACTCCGAATGCGACATCGCTCTGCGGTGCCTCCCGCGGCGGTGGCCGCCGCCGTTCGTTCTCCGGCGCCGCGTTCGCGCGGCGCCCGTGCTATCGTGTTCGCGCGGCTATGGAAACGGTGATCGACGTCCAGCATCTCACAAAGATCTTCGACGGCAACCCCGCGGTGGCCGACGTATCGTTTTCGGTGACCCGCGGCGAGGTCGTCGGCTTCCTCGGGCCAAACGGGGCCGGCAAGACGACTACGATCGGCATGCTGCTCGGCGTCGTCTCGCCCACTTCCGGCGCGATTCGCGTGCTGGACCGGCCGATGCCGAGATTCCGGCGCGAGGTGTTGGCGCGGGTCAACTTCTCTTCGCCGTACGTCTCGCTCCCCAACAATCTGTCCGTCCGCGAGAACCTGACGGTGTTCTCGCACCTCTATCACGTCACGGATCCGCCTCGGCGGATCCGTGAGTTGGCGGCGTTATTCGGCATCGAGCCGTATCTGGATCGCATCACGCGCGCGCTGTCCAGCGGCGAAGTGGCGCGCGTGAACCTCGCGAAGGCGTTCCTCAACGACCCCGAGATCTTGTTCCTCGACGAGCCGACGGCGGCCCTCGATCCGGACGCGGCCGATCAAGTCCGCACGCAGCTGCGCCGCATGCAGCGCGAGCGCCGCTTGACGATCTTCTGCACGTCGCACAACATGCTCGAGGTCGAGCGCTTGGCGACGCGGGTCATCTTCGTGCACCGGGGGCGCATCCTCGCCGACGGCCCGCCGCGGGACATCGTGGCGGCGCGCGGCAAAGCGTCGCTGGAAGAGTTCTTCGTCAGCCTCGCGCGGGAAACCAGCGACGGAGCCGCGTCGTGAGCGCGCGCCGGATCGGCGCGCTGCTGCTGCGGCACTTGTACGTCTGGCGCCGGCATTGGCCCGCCTGGACGGATCTGTTCTATTGGCCGCTGCTCGATCTGATGGTGTTCGGTTTCCTCGCGACGTACCTCGCGCGTTCGCAGAATACGCCGATGTTCCTCGGTCTGTTGCTCGGCGCGCTGATCCTCTGGGACTTGTTCTTCCGCATCCAGCAGGGGATCTCGGTTTCTTTCCTGCAGGAGATGTGGACGCGAAATTTGCTGAATCTGTTCGTGTCGCCGTTGGCGATGACGGAGTTTCTCGCCGCCATGATGCTCTTCGGACTGATCAAGATCGCGATCACGGCGACGATGATGGCGGCCGTGGCGTGGGGACTGTACGAGTTCGACTTCTTCACGCTCGGACCGGCGCTGTGGCCGCTCGCCGTTGGGGTCATCGTCTTCGGCTGGGCGGTGGGCACGGTCGTCACCGCGATCCTGCTCCGGTTCGGGCCGTCGGCCGAGACGCTGGCCTGGAGCCTCGCGTTCCTGTTCCAGCCATTCGGCGCTGTCTTCTATCCGCTGTCGGTCTTTCCGGAGTGGCTTCGTCCCGCTCTCGGGCTGCTGCCGCTGACGCACGTCTTCGAGGCCATGCGGGCGGTGCTCGGGGGCGGGGGGCTGGACGCGGGACGGATCGCCTGGATCTTCGTGCTTGATGCTGTTTACCTCGTCGGCGCGTTTGCCGTCTTCGCCGTGATGTTCCGCGGTTCGATGGCGCGCGGCGCGCTGCTCAAGGCGCAGGACTGAGCATGCGTGGTACATTCATGGACGTGCGCGGCCGCCCGTCTCTCCCCGGCGACTGCCCCCTCACGTGGGGTTTGATTCTCGCTCATGCGGCGACGCTTCTCGCCGCGTTCCTCGGCATCGGCGGCTGGCTGCGGGGCGCGCTCGTATTCAGCGGCGGCGACGCGGTCACGCGACCCTGGACGTTCCTCACGTACCCGCTCATCGCCGACAATCAGAGACTCTTCGTTTTGTCGGCAGCTACGTGTTGTGGCTGTTCGGCGGCAGCCTCGAACGCGGCTGGCGCGTGCGCGGGTACCTGCCATTCCTCCTCCTCGTCACGGCGTCATCATGGATCGCGCTGTGGGCGGGCTCGGCGGCGCTGGGGCGGAGCATTTCGCTGGCCGGCTTGTGGCTGCCCTTGTCGGGGATCGTATACGCGTGGACACTGATCAACCAAAGACAACGCATTCTCGTCTATATGGCGCTGCCGGTCGAAGCACGGTGGCTCGGCGTCGTACCGTTGGTTCTGTTGTTCTTCGGTTTTCCGTTTCCGCGCGGCGCCTTCGCGCTCGCGGGCTGCGGCGTGGCGGCGGTCTATGTGCGGTGGCTGCGGTTTGGACTGCTGGACTGGGTGCGTCCAACCGCCCATCGAGGCCGTGCGTCCGACGTTCGTCGCGAACGGGGCCCCGCAAACCCGATCATTCGGTTCCAACGTAGGCAGCGAAAGCGCAAGTTCGTCTGCTTGATGGAGCGTTCGGGCCTTCGCGATCGCGATTCAAAATAGTCCGTCACGATTCCTGACGAAGTTGTCGACCTTGGGAACGAAGCCGACGGATTGCGACGTTTGCTAGAATACATCTGGCTCTCACCGCGGAGACGCTGCCGTTGGTTGACTTCCGCGAACGCGATCGCACAGCCGCGCTGGCCATGGCTCATACGATCGGGACGTCTACACTTTCTCAAGTTCCGGCTTGGAGGACCATCGCATGGCTAGTCAATTCCTGCAATGGTTGAAGTCGCAACGCGCTGACGTCGAATCCGTGCGTGTCTCGCGCGATGCGCTCGGACAGGCGGGCATGCCGCGCTGGCTGATCCTGACGTGGACGGCTCGTCTCAAACAGCTCGAACGCCAAGGCCTGATTCACGTGCTCGAAAGATCCGCGCCGCGCGGCGGTGGTCAAACGCACAGTTATCTCGTTCAGCTCGGAAAGGCGCCGGCGGTGACTGCCCCGTCCTCGTCGACGCAGACGATGGCGGTGGACGGGCCCGGTCGGTTCCGGCTGATCGTCACGGTCGACCCGCAGCGCCAACCGCCCGTGCTCATCGACGTTGAAGGCATCGAAGTGCAACAGTCCGCCGGGGCCGCCGTGCCGCAGGCGGAGATCGAAGGGCTCCGCGCGGATCTGCTGAAGCTGGCGAGCAACCTCACGAAGAGCGGCCAACAGGCCGATCGCGTCGCCGAGGATCGCGCTCAATCCGTGCGCGCCGATCTCGAGCGCCGGATTGAGGCGCTCGAGGAGCGCGTCGGCGCGGTCGAGCAGCAGCGCGGGCGCGCGCCGGAACGCCCCGCAGCATCGGAACGGCCGTTCCTTCGGGACGCGAATCGGATGTCCCCACGCCCGCGACGCCAGAACGACAAGGAGCCGGGGAGCGCGCCGGAGACGGCGCAGCGCATCGCCCGCGAGGTTTTCGGCGATCCCAATCCGACCCGGGACCGCAAGGGTTAGCCAATCTCGTCTTTCTCGGGAAGGCCGCCCGGCTGCTACGCGCGGGGACGACCGCCCTCCAGCGCCGCCAGCAAGCGCTCCGCCGTGATCGGCAAGGATACCTCGCGAACGCCGCAGGCGTCGGCGACGGCATTCGCGATCGCCGGCCCGCCGGAGATGATCGGCGGCTCGCCGACCCCCTTCGCTCCGTAAGGACCGTACTGCGAGCGCACCTCGATGAACTCCACGTCCATGGGCGGCACGTCGCTCGCGCGCGGCAGCGGATAATCGCTCAACGTGCTCGTCAACAACGTCCCGCTCTCGTCGTAGCGCATCGCCTCGATCAACCCCCAACCGATCGCTTGCACCGCGCCGCCGCGAATCTGCCCGTCGACCGCCGCTGGGTTGACCGCGAACCCGACGTCCTGGAACACGACGTGTCCGAGGATCTTCACCGCACCCGTCTCGCGATCGACGCGGGCCTTGACCAGGTGCGCGGCGAAGCCCGGCGATGTCTTCGGCGACGGCACCGAGCCGGCGCCGAAGATCGGCGGGTGCTTGGCGCCGAACCGCATGCTACGGGCCGCCACCTCCGCGACGGCGAGTGACCTCCCCGGCGCGCCCTTGACGCGCACCTGACCGTTTGCGATCTCGAGGTCGTCGACGTGCGCTTCCATCTCCTTGGCCGCGATCTCGAGGATCTGCCGGCGCGCGTCCTCGGCGGCGATCTGCAGCGCGGCGCCGACGGTGTACAGCGTCTTGCTGCCTGCCGACATCCCGGCGTACGGCGCGGTGTCTGTGTCCGAGGTGATCACCTGGATTTTATCCACGGGAAGCCCGAGCACGTCGGCGGCGATCTGCGCGAACGTCGTCGAGGTGCCCGTGACGTCGATCGCGCCCGTGACGACCTGAAACGTGCCGTCGGTGTTCGCGCGCATGCAGGCGCTCGCCGACTCGACGCCGCCGGGCCATCCCCCGACCGCGATGCCGTATCCGACGCCGTCTCCCGTTTCACGTCCGGTCCACGCCGGATGCCGCTGCAGCCGCTCGAGGACCTCCCGCAGGCCGATGCGGTTCCACGGCTTGCCGTCGGGCATCGGGTCCCCTTCCGCGGCGGCGTTGTGGAGGCGGAACGCGACTGGATCCAGCCCGAGTGCGCGCCCCATGATGTCCATCTGCGATTCCATGGCGAAGTTCGCTTGCGTCGCGCCCGGCGCGCGATAGGCGCCGACCGCGGGCTTGTTCGTGAGCACCTCGAACGCCTCGACGTGGAAATGCGGGACGCGATAGTAACCGCCCATCAGCAGCGCGCCGATACCGGTCGGCGCCGCCGGCGCCGATCCCGAATCGAAGATGAGCTTGCCCTCGATCGCGGTCAGTGTCCCATCCTTCTTGACGCCGGTCTTCAGTGTCATGACGCACTCGGGCGCCGGCGTGCTGAGCAGTAGGTCCTCGGACCGCGTAAGGATCAGGCGCACGGGGCGATTTGACGCGAGGGCGAGCGCCGCAGCCATCGGCTGGATCAGCTGGATCTTGCCACCGAAGCCGCCGCCGATCGTCAACGGCACGACGCGCACCGACTGCAGCGGCAGGTCTAGCGCCTTGGCGACCTGCTCGCGGACGAAGAATTGCCCCTGCGTCGCCGTGTAGATCGTGACGTGGCCGGACGCGGGGTCGGTCGTGGCGACCGCGCACTGCGGCTCGATGTACAGCTGATGGACGCGGGGCGTCGTGTACGTGCGCTCGATGACGAGATCCGCTTCGCGCAAGCCGGCTTCGACGTCGCCACGCTTGTAAGTCACGTGATTGGTGATGTTGCTCGGGCGCTTCTCCTGATCTTCCGCGCCCGCCGAAGCGGCGGCGTGCGCGGCCGCTTCGGCGTCGGCGAGGATCACTGCCGTCACCGCGGGGGCGTCGGGGCGCATCGCATCCATCGGATCGAGGATCGGCGTCATGACCTCGTATTCGACGACGCTCGCGAGCCGTTCGACGGCATCGGCGGCTGCGGCTTCGCTCTCCGCGAGCACGGCCGCCACCGGCTCGCCCGTGTAGCGCACTTCCTCCTTGGCCAGCGCGCGCCGCGCCGCCGTTCCGATCGGAAGATCAGCCCCCGTATAGACGGCGACGATGCCTGGAACCTCCAGCGCCGCCTCCTTAGGGATCCGCGCGATGCGCGCGCGCGGGTGCGGGCTCAACACCAATCGCGCGTGCAGCATGCCGGGCAGCCGCAGGTCTTCGGTGTACCGCGCACGCCCGCTGACCTTTTCGGCGCCTTCCAATCGTGCCGCCGGTGCTCCTACTGCCACACGCCCTCCATCGGCTATCGGTTTCATCCGTCAGGACGTCCGCCGGATCAGCTTCTCGTAGACCTGCGCCGCGAGCGCGGCGCCGACGATCGGTCCGATCCAGTACACGAGGTGCTGGGTCCAGGTTCCGCTCACCAGCGCCGGGCCGAAGGAGCGCGCCGGGTTCATCGACGCGCCCGAGATCGCGCCGCCGGCGATGATGTTGAAGATCAACACGAGGCCGATGCCGAACCCGGCGATGCTCTTCGGTCCTTTCGGATCGACGGCGGTCCCCATGATCGCCGTCATTAGGAAGAACGTCAGCACGACCTCGAGCAGTACGATCTGCCCGAAGGTCGCGTCAACCGCCGGACCGGGCGTGCCGAGGTGGGCGTGCGCGGAAAATGAGAACGGCGTGACGACGAGCAGCACGAGCGCGGCGGCGATCGCGCCGCCGAACTGGGCCAGAAAGTAAGCCGCGGCACGGCTCATCGTGATCTTGCCGGCCGTCCACAGGGCGAGCGTGACGGCCGGGTTGAAGTGGCCCCCCGAGATACCGCCGAGCGCGCTGATCATGATCGCGAGCACCAGGCCGTGCGCGAGGGCGACGCCGACGAGCCCGATCTTTCCGCCGGTCGCGGCGTCGGAGATGATGGCGAGGCCGCCGATGAAAGTCAGAGCGAAAGTTCCCAAGAACTCCGCAAGCGGAGCGCGTCCGTTCAAGATAATGGCCTCCTGGCATGGAAAGACGGCGACCGCGTTGGCCGCTCGCCTCGTTGGTGGATCCTCTGGGTTGTTTCCGCGGATGAGAGAAAAATCCCCCCCAACGGCGGTGAAAGCCTGTCGGATCGCCGCGTCGGACCGCTATCCTAAAGGTCGGACCGTACGAAGGAGCCGATGATGCTCGACCGCGCGCGCGAACTCCTCCAGGATCGCCGGCTCCCCGAGCTGCAGGCGATCGCGGCAAAGCTCCATCCTGCCGACCTGGCGGAGATCCTCTACGAAGTCGACGAGGCCGACCGCCTCAAGCTGGTCCTCGTTCTCGATCCACAGCGCGCCGCGGATGTGCTCGAGGAGCTGCCCGCCGACCTGAGCGTCCCCATCGTCGTGCGCCTCAGCGACGAGCAAGCGACCGACCTCATCCTCGAGATGGAATCGGACGAAGCCGCCGACCTGCTCGGCGAGCTGCCAGTCGACCGCGCTCGCCGCATCCTCCAGCGGATGCGCCGCGAGGAAGCGGAAGAGATCCGGGAGCTGCTCCGTTATCCGGAGACGAGCGCCGGCGGATTGATGACCACGGACTACGTGGCGGTGCGCGAGCACCTGCGCGCGGCCGACGCGATCGAGGAGTTGCGGCGCATCGGTCAGGAAACGGAGATTCCGTACTACGTGTACGTCGTCGACGGACGCGGGATCCTGCGCGGCGTGTTCTCGTTGCGGGACCTGCTCGCGGCCCAGTTGGACGTGCCGGTGCGCGAGATGATGCGCACGGACTTCGTCACCGTTCGTCCGGAGACGGATCAAGAAGAAGCGGCACGGACCATCGAGAAGTACGATCTCCTCGCGCTGCCCGTCACCGATGCCGGCGGCGTTTTGTTGGGCATCATCACGGCGGACGACCTGGTGCGGGTCGCCGAGCGGGAAGCGACCGCGGACGTCCTCTCGGCCGCGGGCGGTATTCCCGACGCCTACGTCTTCGGGCCGTTTCCGTGGCCGGCCGCGCGCCGGCGCGTCGCCTGGATGTTGATCAATCTCCTCACGGCGTTCGTCAATCCTTACCTGCTGCGGACCTTCCACATCGTGCTCGAGCGCCACGTCGTCTTGGTGTTCTTCCTCCCGCTCGTGCTCGCGACCGCGGGCAACATCGGCACGCAGTCGCTTTCCGGTGCGGTGCGTGCGCTGTTGGCGAGTCGGCCACCGCACCGCGGCGCGTTGTTGCGCGACGCCGGCGAGGAGGCGCTCACGGGCCTGTGGACGGGTCTCGGCGCCGGTGCGCTCGTCTCGATGGTCGTGTGGCTGTGGTTCGGGGACGTGCGGCTGGCGGGCTTGCTCCTGTTGGCGATGGTCGTGGCGTTGTCGATCGCCGCGGCCAGCGGCGTGCTCGTGCCGGCGGTTCTCCACGGGGCCGGCGCCGATCCAGCCGTCTCCTCCGGTCCCCTCGTCACGACGATCAGCGACGCGATCGGTCAGCTGTCGTACGTGGGGCTCGCGTCCTTCATGCTGTTGCAGAATGGAGGACCCCTGTGAACGACCGGTCCATGGGCATGCGCCTGGCCGATCGGCTGCCGCACATGGCGCCGGCGGAGGCCATCCGGTCGCTGGAGCAAGCGCGGCCGGCGGACGCGGCCGAAGCCCTGCGCGAGATCGAAGCGCCCGTCGCGCGCCTGCTCTTTCGCGGCCTCCGGTCGGAGTCGGCGGCGCTCATACTCGAGGAGTTCCCGCCGGAGCTGCAAGAGACGTTCTTGGCCGCGGTTCCCGTGTCGGCGGCGACCGACGTTGTCGAGCGAATGGCCTCCGACGACGCCGCCGACTTACTGCAAGAGCTGCCCAGCGAACGTGCAGAAGCACTGCTCGACGCGATGGCGCCGGAGGAGGCCGAACGCATCGAGTCGCTCCTCCGCTGGCCGGAGGGGACCGCCGGCGCGCTCATGGCGACGGAGACGATCGTCGTCCGCGAGGATCAGACGATCGTCGAGACGATGGAAGCCATCCGCCGCCAGCACCCGGAGTCGGACAGCGCCTATTACATCTACGTCGTCGACGAGGGGCGGCGATTGACGGGCGTGTTGTCGCTGCGCGACCTCATTACCGCGCCGCCGGACGCGCGCAACCGCTCGATCGTGCGGCGCGACGTGCACGCGGTCGAAGCGACGACGGACCAAGAGGAGGTCGCGCGGAGATTCGGAAAATACAGTCTGCTCGCGATGCCGGTCACGGACGGCGACGGGCGATTGCTCGGCGTCGTGACCGTCGACGACGTCGCCGACGTCGTGCGCGAGGAGGCCGACGAGGATGCCTACCGATTGGCCGGCTCGACGCCGGAAGCGGAGCAGGCCGCGCCGCTGCGCCGCGCCGTCATCCGGCTTCCTTGGGTCCTCGTCGGCATCGGCATCGAGATCGTCGCCGCGAAGTCGCTGAGTCTGTTCGCCGGTTCGCTGGAGCGGCTGCTCGAGCTCGCCTACTTTCTCCCTGTGCTCAACAGCATGGCTGGCAACTTCGGCATCCAAACGGTCGCCACGCTCGTTCGCGCGTTCGCCTCCGGCGAGCTGGAGACGCGGGACTTCCGCCACGCGCTTCGCCGCGAGCTCGGCATGGCGGGGCTCGTCGCCGCCGTCTGCGGTCTCGTCATCACAGCTGTCGTCTTCGGCTGGGAGCGATCTCTGCCGCTCGCGCTCGTCACCGGCGGCGCAATGGTCGCCGCGCTCGTCGTCGCGTCCCTCCTCGCCGTCGGCATCCCATTCCTGCTCGTGCGCTTCGGCAGCGATCCCGCGGTCGCCTCGGGGCCGGTCGTCACCACCAGCCTCGACGTCGTCACCGGCGTCGTCTACATGTCGCTGACGACGTTCTTGTTGCTGCGCTGACATGCCAGTTTACAAGGCGGAGGGCATCGTCCTCCGGCGTCGCACCTTGGGAGAGGCCGACCGGGTCGTGGTTCTGATGACGCGGGAATGGGGAAGGATCTCCTGTAAGGCGAAGGGCGTGCGTAAGACGACGAGCCGGCTGGCAGGACGACTGGAGCCCTTCGTGCACGGGCGATTTCTGTTGGGCCGGGGGCGCGCGCTGGACGTGATCGCGCAGGTCGAAGTCATCGACGGCCATCCGGCGTTGCGCGCCGATCTAGATCGGATGTCTTACGCGTCGCTCGTCGCGGAGCTGACCGACCGCCTCGTCGCCGAGCGCGAGCCGCACGAGGAGGTCTTCGGCCTGCTGTTGACCGCCTTGACCTTGTTGTCCGACGCGGATCCCGCCCGCGGCGCCGCCTGGTACGCGTTGCAGTTGTTCCGCGCGCTGGGGTACGAACCGGTGCTCGATCGCTGCGCCCGGTGCGGAGGCGCCGTGACCCCGCCAGCCGCGTGGGGGACGGGGCTCGGCGGCGTGCTCTGCGACGGGTGCCGCGCTCATGACCCGACGGCGCTCCTTTTGGACGGCGAGACCCTCGGCGGGATGCGGTTCTTGGCGCGGGCCCGCGCCCGCGACACGCTGCGGCTACGCATGACCGGGCGGGCGCGGGACGACGTCGTCGGCGCCGTCGCCGCGTTTGCCGAAGCGAGGA
>VGFF01000007.1 GCA_016868955.1 Armatimonadota bacterium | reverse complement strand
AATCGCTCCTCGCACGTGTCGGCGACGCGCGCCGAGCACGTGCTGGCCGATCTCGAGGGACGAATCGAGTTGATCCTTGATGGAGGCCAGACGCCGGGTGGTCTCGAGTCGACCGTCCTCGATATCACGGTGGATCCGCCCCGGGTGCTGCGGCCGGGGCTCGTTAAGCCGTCAGCGATCGCTGATACCATCGGCCGCTGGCCGCAGGTGTCCGAGCGCGCCACCGAGGAGCCGGCGACCGCTGGTCGCGGCGTCTTGCGGTCTCCCGGCTTGATGTCGCGTCACTACGCGCCGCGCGCGCGGTTGGTCTTGACGAGCGGCGACGGCGCCGCCGCGGCGCTCGATTACGCGGCGCGCGGGCGCACGGTCGCCCTCGTCGGGCTCGGCGACCGGCCCTCGACCCGAGGTGTGATTACGGTTGGGTTGTTGGCGGACGCGGCGGCGTACGCCGCCGCGCTATATGCGACGCTGCGTGATCTCGACGCGCGCGGCGTCGAGATCATCGTCGCCGAGATGCCGCCCGCGGACGAGGCATGGCTCGCCGTGCGCGACAGGCTCCGCCGAGCGGCGGCCGCCGAAACAGGAGGAGCGCGGACGTGAGGACGCGCGGACGACGATGAGCGCAACCGTCCGCGGTTCGCCGACGGCCGCGAACGCAGTCGGCTTCTTCTTCTGGGGCGGCTGGCAAGTCATCGTGCCGTTTCTCTCCCTTTATGCCGCGTCGCTCGGCGCCGACGCCGCGACCGTTGGGTTGGTGCTCGGCAGCTATCAGATCGTTCCGCTCTTGCTCGCGATCCCGACGGGCGCCTTCACCGAGCGCTGGGGATCCGGTCGGATGATGCTGACCGGCTGCGCGTCTGGCATGCTCGGGTTGGCGGTGCTGCTGACCGGTGCCGGATTGCCGGCATTCATCGCCGGTTTGGTTATCATCGGGCTCGCGCACCTGGCCGTGAACATCAGCACGCAGGTCGAAATGCTGCTTGGGTCCAATCCCAAGCAGCTCGTGCGTCTCATCGGCATGTCCTTCTTCTTCACGACGGTCGCCCAGGTCGTCGGCCCCGTGATCGGCGCGGCGCTCGTCCGCGGTACGGAGTACCGCCCCGCGTTCATCGCGGCCGCCTTGATGTCGCTGGTGGCGATGCTGTTCACCTTCGCGCCGGCGCGCCGGCGCCCGCCTCGCGGAGCCGTCGTGTCGCCGCCGCCGGCGCTGCTCACCGCCATCGACGTGATGCGCAAGAAGCCGGCCGTGCGCGCCGGGTTGCTGACTCACCTGACGGGCGACATCGCGTTCATGACCTGGAATTCGTTCTTCCCGTTGCTCTTGCTGGCGAAGCAGTTCGGCCCGGGCGACATCGCGTTCTTCTTTTCGGTGCGGGCGCTCGCGAGCACCGTCATCCGATTGTTCGTCGGATCGCCGCGCCTGCTCGCCGGGCGCATGCCGCTGCTGTATGGATGCCTCACGGTCTCGGCGTCGACGCTGGCGCTGATGCCGCTCGTGCAGTCGCGCCCAGCCATGGTCGCGGTCGTCGCGATCTACGGCGTCGCCAACGGCATCATCTTCCCGATCAGCGCCGCGGTGTCGGCGGCCGGATTCCCGCCCGGAGCCGCTGGCGTCGGCGTCGGCATCCGGACGACGATGAGCCGGCTCGGGGCGATCTTCGGGCCGATTCTCGCGGGGTTCATCGCGCAGAACTTCCGGCTGGAAGCCGCGTTCTGGACCGTCTCGTTGATCTTCGGGGGCACCATCCTGTTCTATCTCGGCGCGCCGGCGCGGGCGATTGCGACCGCCGCCGCCCGAGAAGCGCGAGAGCACGCGCGAAAGCCCGCAACCGCCGGTTCCGGCCCCTGACGCTGCCGAAGGTCCGGGCGCTGAAGCGCGATCCACGCTTCAACCCGACTCGCCGCGCGCAAGAATACGGTTTGCGACCGATACGGCCTTCCGCCCCGTTGCTCTAGCCTGGAATTGATGGCAAGCAAAAGGGGAGTGCAGCAATGAATCGGATCGGTGTGCTTGGAAGCAACTTCGCGGGATTGACCGCCGCGCTAGAGATCAAACACGCGCTGCATGAAGACGTCGACGTCACGGTTATGTCGAAGTCGAACCGGTTTCTGTTCACCCCCTCCCTGATCTGGCTGCCGTTCGGATGGCGCAAGCCGGAGGACATCACCTTCCCCGTCGGGCCTGTCCTGGAGTCGCACAAAGTGCACTTCGAAAACGTCGAAGCGACCCGGATCGTCCCGGAGCGCAACGAAGTAGAGACGGCGACGGGCCGGCGATCCTATGACTACCTGGTGATCGCCACGGGCGCGCAAGCCTACGTCGACGAGGTCCCGGGCCTTGGGCCGGAGCGGAACTCGCACAACATTACGATGCTGGAGCACGCGCAGCCCACGCAGGCCGCCTGGGAGCGCTCCGTCACGGACCCCGGACCCGCGGTCATCGGCGCGACCCAGGGGGCCAGCTGATTCGGCGCGGTCTACGAGTGCCTGTTCAACTTCGTGCAGACCGTGCGCAAGCATCGGCTCGCGCGAAAGGTTCAGGTCACGTTCGTGACCGCCGAGCCATGCTGTGGCCACTTCGGCATCGGCGGGCTACGCGGCGGTCAGAAGATGCTGGAGCTGTTCTTTCGCATGTTGAAGATCAAGTTCGTCACGAATTCGCGCGTCTCCGAGGTGCGATCCGATGGCGTGCAGCTTGATGGCGGGGCGTTCCTGCCGAGCAATTTCTCCATGATCATCCCGCCGTTCCGCGGCGCGGCGGCGGTCTCGGCGTCGGCGGGCGTTGGCGACGAGAAGGGTTTCGTGCCGGTCGACGGGACATATCAGCATGAGCGTTATCTCAACATCTACGCGACCGGCGCCGCGGCGGCCGTCGCGGCGCCGTGGCAGACGCCCGTCGCCGTCGGCGGGCCGAAGACGGGGTTTCCGGCCGAGATGATGGCGAAGATCACCGCGCACAACATCGCCGCAGAAATCCAGGGAAAGCCGAAGAAGGAGCGGCGCAGCTTCGCGGAGTTCCCCGCGGTCTGCGTCATGGATGCCGGCAAAAACGGCGTCATGATCCTTTTGGACACGATGCTGCCGCCGCGCAAGCACGAAGTGCTGATTCCCGGACCGCAGGCGCACTGGGCGAAGCTCGCGTTCGAGAAGTACTTCTAGTGGAAGATGCAGCACGGCTACGTCGGCTTGCCGTAACCAAAGTGGAGGGCGGCCGCGAAGCGGCCGCCCTGATTCATTCGACGCTGATCGTCACGCGCTGCAACACGACATCGGTCTTTGGTCGATCGCCCGGCCCGGTCGCGACCTTTGAGATCTTGTCCACCACATCCATGCCGGATGTGACCTCTCCGAAGATCGTGTGCTTGCCGTTCAGCCACGGCGTCGCGACGACCGTGACGAAGAATTGCGAGCCGTTCGTGTTGGAGCCGGCGTTAGCCATCGCCAACAAGCCCGGACGATCGAAAGCGAGACCGTCGGGCGGGCACTCGTCCTGGAAGCGATAGCCGGGACCGCCGCGTCCCGTGCCCTCCGGGTCGCCGCCCTGGATCATGAAGTCGGGAATGACGCGGTGGAAGATCGTGCCTTCGTACAGCGAGCGCGCGACCTTCTGGCCGGTCTTCGCCTCCCGCCACTCCTTCGATCCGGTCGCGAGTCCGACGAAGTTCGCGACGGTCACGGGCGCGTGGTCGGGCATCAAGCGAACGGTGAACTCTCCTTCGGACGTGACGAACGTCGCGATTTGGGGCATCGGTGGTCCTCCTGGGATACCCGACGGCTGCAGAGCTGGCCGCGCGGGCAACTCCGCTATTGTTCCCGGTTTTCGTGCTCGTCGCAAGCGGCCGGTACCGGCGCCGTTTCGGATGACAGAGGAGAAGAATCAGATAGGCATGCGCATCGTGTTCGCTTTGCTCTCGATCTTCGTCGCGGCCGTCTGCGCGCCGGCGCCCGCATACGCGGTTCCGATCACGATGGCGGCGTTCACGGCGGCTGATGGGTCCATGACGTGCGGATCGTTTCGGTTCGACAGAGGCTCGTTCGGGCCTTCGACCGTGAGCCTTGACCTCGAACGCATCCTCGTGTCCTGCGTCGACCTCACGTTGCCGGACGCGGTGACGCGCAAGTCGCGCGCGTTTTCCGGTCTCGCATTCGACGGCGGCGACCAATTCTCCAGCGACCGCGGTACTCCCTTCGGCCTTCGCTACCACTACTGGGTAACGGCGCTCGGCGATGGCGCGCGGATCGCCCAGGCAGGCGGCACGAGCGAGAGCGCATACACGGCGGGGGGCATTGCGTTCCTGAGGGGCTTCATCGAAAGCTCGTTCTCTGGAATTGACACCACGGGAACCAGCAAGAATCCAGCGCCGGCGATGTCGACGGCCCTTCGCGGGGAGCCGCCGAGCACATCCGTGAGCACATCTATCAACCTCGTGGCGCTCGCGGACGGGATGGCTCGGCTCGAACGGTGGACCCAGGTATTTTCGCCGCGCGTGGAGACCGCACCGATTCCACCGGCGGTGCCGTCCGCCGCACTGCTCGCCGCGGTGGTCGCGCGCGCGATTCGGCGCCGGCGGAATCGTCCGCGACTTTGACACGTCTAGGGGCGGCTGCCTATACTCTACTTTGCTCTGGGGCCGTTAGCTCAGGTGGTTAGAGCGCAGTCCTGATAAGACTGAGGTCCGTGGTTCGAGTCCACGACGGCCCACCACTCCGATTCCTCGCGGGTTCCAGCCTAAATGAGCCTCCAATACACGCCATGAAGGAAAGGGTTCATGGCCGAATCCGGAGGACACCATGTTGCAAACCCGCCAAAGTATCCCAGAGGCCATCCAAGATTTCCTGACGGTCAAACGCATCTCCGGCTGCACAACTGCCACTCTGGAAGGCTATCAGCACTGGCTGAGTCGATTCCATGAGATTGCTGAGCCGGAGCCGCTTGCCGTCCGTCGGTTCTTCGCAGGACTTCAAGAGCAGGGACTTCAGCCGAGTACCGTACACAAGGTGTACCGCATCCTCCAGACCTTCTTCTGCTGGTGGGTAGCCTTGCGCATCCTTAGTAGTGATCCGTTGGACGGGTTGAAGCTCCGTCTGCCCAAGACCCTGCCGCGCGTACCTTCCGAGGAAGAGCTTCGCGCGCTGGTATCCTCCTGTTCTCGGATGCCCACGGGAGCCCGCAACCGTGCATTAATTCTGGTTCTGGCTGACGCCGGCACCTCCGCGATCGTGACTTCATGGCCGGCGAAGGCCAGATCTCCGGCCAACGCTTGCGCGGCGTTGCCGCCGCCGAGAACGGCGATCTTCATCTTCGATTCCAACTTCCCCGACTGAGAATCGATTCACCATGTTTTTCGAGCGCCTTCCAGCTCGGCGGGCGAACTCGCCGGCCGCGTTGCATCTGGCCGGCCGACTTGCGACAACTTCGGTGACGCGCGCCCGATCACGGCCGTTGCCAGGCTGAGGATGATCGCGGCCCCGTAGAACACCGCGCCCAAGCCGTAGCGGGCGACCGCGGCGCTGAACGCGATCGGACCCACGACTTGCGACAGGCGCTGCGCGACGAGCCGGACGGCGAGCGCGACACCGAGCATGTCCGGCGGGACCGCGCCGGCGATCAGCGTCATCGTGATCGGCTGCGTGAATCCGGTCGAGATGCCCATGAGGCAACTCGCGAACGCCTGCGCCGCGAGGCCGTCGAGGCACGGGATGACGCCGAACCCGAGGCTGCCGATGATCGTGGCCGCCATGAGGATGCGCACGGACCCGAACCGGTCGACGAAGACGCCGACGAGCGGACGAATCACCATCGACGCGACGTGCGCGATCGCGAAGAGGGTGCCGATCGACGACTTCGTGAAGCCCCGTTCCTCCAAGAACAAGGGGTAGTACGTTTGCAGCAGGCTCTGCGTGCCGATCGCGACGAACGCGATGCCGAGCACGGTCGTCAGGCCGTGGATGCGCATCACGCGCAGCGCCGCCGAGTGGGCCGTCGACAGCGTGATCGCGCCGTCGCGCGGCCGTGGCGGGTCGCACAGGTGCAGCGTCATCGCGATCGCCGCTGCGGCGGTCGCGCTCATGCCGCCGAACGCGGCGATGAATCCGAAGTGGTCGGCGAGCACGCCGCCGATGAGCGGACCGGCGATGTTGCCGGCGGCGACCCAGAAACCGTACTGGCCATAGGCGCCGGCGCGCGTCGCGGGCGTGCTCCACTCCGCGACCGAGGCCTGCGTTCCGACGGTCAAGCCTTGCTGCGCGAGGTGGATCAAGCCGAACAGCAGCGTCGCGATCCAAGGGTCGGGTAGGGTCAGCAGCGGCAGGGCGGACGCGAGGTACAGCACGCTCGAGGTGCGGGCCACGCGCGTGATGCCGTAGCGATCGACGAGCGCGCCGACGTGGATCCCGAAGAGCAGCGGCAGAATGCCGGTCGCGCTCAGCAGGATCCCAACGAGCCATGGGCTCGCGCCCTTCGAAGCCATGTACAAGGGCAGGATCGGGCCGGCGATGTTGAACGAGAGGTTGTACGTGCAAACGAGGATGAAGCTGCGCAGTAGCATGGGCCGCGCTTCGGTAGGAGGCGGCGTCCACGACATCACACGCGGCCGGGCTGACCAGCCATCGGCGCCGGCACCTCATCCGCCCGCGTGGTTTCGGGCGAAGAAGGACGTCCACGGCTCGTCACCGCCGTGATCCGACCGGCGGCCCGTGCCACGATCAAGGTCGTGACGCCCAACACGATGACGGCGCCGTAGAAGCCGGCGCCGATGCCCCATCGGGCGACGCCGACGCCGAACAACAGCGGTCCGGCGATCATGCCGACGCGCTGCACGGTCAGGCGGACGCCGAGCGCGATACCGAGCTTGCCTGCGTCGACCGCGCCGGCGGTCAGGCTCATGGTGATCGGCTGCGTGAAGCCCATCGACACGCCGAGGAAACTCGTCGCGAGAAATTGCGCCCAGAGCACCGGAAACGTCGGGATCAGCGTGAACCCGACGCTGCCGAATAATGTCGCGGCGATCAAGACGCGCGCGGCGCCGTGATGGCGGATCAGCTCGCCGAGCATCGGTCGCACGGTCATCGCCGCGACGTGGTTGATCGCGAAGATGATGCCGATGAGCGACTTGCCGAAGTCGTGCTCACGCAGGAACAACGGGTAGTACGTTTGCTTGAGGCTCTGCGGCACGATGATGAGGAACGCGATGAACATGACCATCGCCATGCCTGGCAGACACAGCAAACCGAGCGCCGCCG
The DNA here is from genome assembly GCA_016868955.1 of Armatimonadota bacterium. GTDB lineage: Bacteria > Sysuimicrobiota > Sysuimicrobiia > Sysuimicrobiales > VGFF01 > VGFF01. The sequence continues at coordinate 22,164 of VGFF01000007.1, read as the reverse complement.
TGTGCGCGTTCGCCAACGAGACCGTGCGCTCGGCCGGCGCCGGCGGCTCGATGATCCGCGTCGACATCGCGATCGAAAACGCCGAGACAACGAGCATGATGACGAAGGCGGCGACGAAGCCGAATCGATCGGCGACGAACCCGCCGGCGATCGGGCCGATGACGTTGCCGGCGGAAACCCAGAACGTGAAGTAGCCGTACGCTTTCGCGCGCGTCGCCGGCGTCGACCATTGCGCCACGGACGTCTGGTTCGCGACCGTCATGCCCAGATGGCCGAGATTGATGACGCCGTAGAGGATCGCCGCCGTCCACGCGCCGGGCTGCAGGAGCAGGGGCACGATCGACGCGCAGAAGAACAGCGCAGACAGGCGCGTCGTGGCGACGACGCCGTAACGGTCGACGAGCGCGCCGACGTGGACGCCCAACAGCAAGGGGATCAGCCCCGAAGCGCTGATCATTGCGCCGACCAGCCAGGGGCTGGCGCCCTTTTCTGCCAGATACAGAGGCAGAATCGGCGTCGCTACGTTGAACGCGGTCATATACGCCAAGGCGAGAACGTACGAACGACGCAGCATCATCCGCGCGTCCGGCGCGGCCGTGGGCGGGGGAGCGGACATGGTATCGGAGGGATTCTTCGGACCGGCGGCGTTTGCCTGCCATCATACCGATCGGTCCCCGTTGCCGTCGCGGGCGCGCCAATCGGGGTCGCAGGGCGCGGACAAACCGTTACAACGGCGTCACAGAAGCCCGATGCGATCGGATTATGATGATCGTGCGCAGCGACTCATGACCATAGCGCCAACATGGCATGACGTTGGCGGGGATTCGATCGAACGAGGATGTCCTCATGAATGAAAACCAGACGCTTGGTTCGGGGAAGATCTCACGGCGCACGCTGTTGAAGGTCGGCGGCGCCGCCGCGTTGACGGCGGCGGTGGGAGGATTGCCTAGATTCGCGCGCACGCAGACGACCAGCATGGTGCCCAACGGCGCCGGCTACTACCGGTTCAAGGTCGACGATGCGACGATCATCCTGCTCAGCGACGGCCAGTCGACCGGACAGATCTTCCCGCGCTTCGCGGGCAATCCCGGCCGGCAAGATGCCTACACGGCGGCGCTGCGCGCCGCCTATCTCGATCCGGCGGCGTTCGCGAACAATTTCATCCCGATGGTCGTCGAGATCGGACGCAACAAGATCCTCGTCGACACGGGCATCGGCCCGGGCGCGCTGGCGAATCGCCAAGGCCTGACGTTAACGCATCTGCAGGTCGCGGGCTTCTCGCCGCAAGAGATCGACACCGTGTTCATCACGCATGGGCATCCCGATCACATCGGCGGCTTGACGGTGCCGGGTGGTGCGCCGGCTTTCCCGAACGCGCGCTTGCTGGTAGGCGCCGCCGAGTTGAACTTCTGGGCCAACCAGGCGACGCCATCGCCGGCGGTGGGGGCGAACCTGATCGCGCTACGCAACCGGTTCACGCTCGTGCAGACGAACCATGAGATCGCGCCCGGCGTCACCGCGGTAATGACGCCTGGGCACACGGTGAACCACATGGGCGTCATGGTCACGTCGCAGAATTAATCCTTGCTTCACATGGGCGACGCCGGCGGCCACCAGCTCCTGTCGTTCCAGTTCCCGGAGCACTACATGGAGTTCGATACGCATAAGGAAGTCGTCGTGAGAACGCGAGCCGAGATGTTCACGCGCGCCGCCAGCACCGGCATGCTCATCGTCGGGTACCACTACTCGTGGCCGGGCGTGGGTCGCGTGCGGCGCGCCGGCAAAGCGTTCGAGTTCGTGCCAATGCCATTTCGGTTCTAACGCGGACGAAGGTCTCGAGAAGGAAGAGGGCGCTCTGGCGGGCGCCCTCTCTTGTCATTGTCGTGACCTCGCGGCGTTGCGTGCCTAGATCCGCAAGGTAAGCTCGCCGTCGGGCGCCGGCATCGAGAACGCCCGGCGCGGGTTGTCCACGAGCATCGCGCGGATCGCCGCCTCGTCGACTCCCATCGTGCGCATGTGCGGCACGACGTTTGTCAGCAGGTGATCCCAGCCGTGGCCGCCGTACCGGCGCAGCCTAAACTTATAGCAGATATCGTGCGACAGTAGGATCTTGTCCCCGTAGCCGCGCTCGATCAGCCACCGCACCATCTCGATGCGCTGCGCGTCGCTCGGCATCCACGACTGACGCCCTCCGGGCACGTGCGACACCTCGTGCCCGAAGAGATCGAGCTCGAGGTAAGCGCCGGTCGCCGCGAACTCCGCCAGCGCGCCGCGGTCGACGATCGTCCGCTCGACGTGGCACATGATCGTGCGCGCCAGATCGCCGTCCCACGCGCGCACGGCGTCGGCGATTCGCAGCGGCGCGTCGTCGTCACGCCAAGGGTGGATCATCAGCGGCGCGCCGGTGCGCCGCTGTGCAATCACGGCAGCGTTCATCGCCTTGCGTTCGCCGTCCGACCACGGCGAGGAGCAGCCGATCTCGCCGATCATGCCCGCGCGGACGCCGCTGTCGCCGACGCCGACCGTCACGTCACGGGCGATGCCCTCGGCCAGCATTTCCACAGAGTCGAGCGCGACCGCTGGCGGGTGCGTTGCGCCCAGGTAATGCCCGGCGCCCATCACGATATGCAGCCCGGTCGCGCGCGCGATACGCGCCAGGCCGCGCGGATCGCGGCCGATGCCGATGCTCGTCGCGTCGACGACCGCCTGGCCGCCGACGCGGGAGAACCGCCGCAGCTCGTCGATCGTCACATCCTCGTCGAACAGCGTCATGTTGTCGAGGTGGAGGTTCCAGTGGTGCCGGATCCAGCCCGCCAGATCGAGGGACCACGGCGCGTACGCCATGTGCTTCTCGTGCAACGCTTCCGGCTCTCGGAACGAGTAGCGGAAGTCCACGAGCAGGTGCTCGTGCGTCATCGTGACGCCGAGCGCGTCTGGGGGGATGGGGCCGAGCACCGTCTGCACGATGTCCATAACCAGTGCTTTTGCGCGACGAACGCGGATTCCCTGTCGCCGACGCCGCGGCAGTTCGTCGAACAACAGAAAAGAGGCCGCACGAGCGGCCCCTCTTCTGCCTGCGTTCCTGGAGCGCCGGGGCTGCCTGCCCGCCGCTCCTCGCGTCCTAGGCCGGCGTCACCACGTCGACGCCGTACAGCGGCACGAAGAACACACGACTGTCTTATGGCAGAGCTCGGAATCCCGCGGTGCCGCGCGCCAGGTTGTCGGGGGAGTTGCCGATCAGGCGCGACGAGTCGGGGTTCCTCCGCAGATCGAACAACCACACGCCTTCCTTCGTATTCGGGTACCAGTAGTTTGTGAAGAACAAGATGTCCTCGCCGATCTTGTCGACGTGGTTCACGACGTACTCGTCAACATAGGAACCGATCTGGCCGGTCCGTCGGAACCGCGCCGCGTCGTAGATGAGGACGCCGCGATCGCCGCAGCCGGCGTAGACGCGGCCGCGCGCCACCGTGATGCCGATGGCGTTGCGGTTTTGGCGAAGAGCGATCGATACGAGATCGTCGAGGGCAATACGTGCTTTCCCCCGGATGCCATCCATCGGCAGTACTTTCGCCATAGCGAAATGCGAACGGTCTGCGGTTGGAAAGGGACCTGCAGCTACTACGACATCGAGGTCGATGGTCGCGTCAATCGCGACGCGGCTTGGTTCTATCCGAAGACCAGGGACGAAGAGAAGAATATTGATGGGTACGTCGCGTTTTAGAAAGGGGTCAGGGTCGACCTGTAGCGGTCACCTGGCCACCCGCACCCACCTCCACTGCTGGAAACGCTTCCAGCAGCGCACCGATGGTGCGCTCCGCGGCGAGGTCGCGCAGTCGTTCGAACGCGCCTTCGATCGCTGTACCGTCCATCCATCCCGATAACAAGCCCGTGAACTTGCGCTGGCGTTCAGCCAACGAGAGCGGCGCGCTCGGCGAGCCGCGCGGCGCTTCGACTTCCACCGTCGCCGCGCGTCCCGCGCCCGAAACCGTAACGCGGCCCAGCGCCGACGGTTCGCCGGGTGTGTGCACGCGCGTGGCCAGCGCCCGCGCGTCGGGACGACAGTACGCGTCGACGGCGAACCAGTCCAAGCCCGGCTCGACATCCAACAGCGCCATCGCCAGGATGAACGGCAAGCTGTATTGCGCATCGTGCATCGTCGACGGGGCCGGGTTCGTGAACGGCTCGCTATAGATCCACAACGGTCCTGCGACTCGCACATCCTCGATCTGGGCCGGTGGCAACCCAGCCTTGTCCCGCGCCGCGCGCGCCGCATCGATCACCGCGTGCGCGTGACGGCAGCACGGATACGCCTTGAGGCCCAGCTGTTCCATCCGCCACGTGCGCCCGAGCTCGTCGCTGAGCACGGCGGGCTTCCACGTGTCGGAACCGATCATGCGCGCGAATCCCTGCTCACCCTCGAAGATGTCTGTCGGGCCCAGCGCGCCATTGCGTGCCATCAAGGCAGCGGACAATCCGGCTGCCGCTGCGGCGCCCATGTTGTTCTTCATCCAGGTGACCCCGCACCCGCCGTAGACAGTCTTGCGAACCGAAGGCAGCGGCGCGGTCGCGCAAGCGATCGCGATGGCGTGGCGCGTCTGGTCCACGGTCATGCGCAACGCTCGCGCCGCGCCGGCGGCCGCGGCCGGCGCGATGCGGCTGCCGATCCCCCAGATCTGCTGGCGCGCCGCGTCGGTTGGTCTCGTCGCTTCCGCGAGACGGCACCCCGCTTCGAATCCGACGGAGACCGCCGCGAGCGCCTCCGCCCCCGTCGCGCGCGCCATGATGGCCGCACGGAGGGCCGCCGGTACCGTCACGCAGCCGATGTGTCCCGATCCTTCGTAGACATCGTCGAAGTCCAGCAGGTTCGCGAGGTAGGCGTCCGTCTGCACGCCGCCGATCAGTTCACCGCTCAGATAGGCGCGGTACGGCGGGCGCGTCCCGCCGGGGCCGGCGTCGGGATGGTGCAACGCGCGCGCGATCGCCCGTCCCTCGGGCACGCGCAGCGCCGCGACCGTGCACGCGACGCTGTCGGCCAGTAGCGTGCCCGCCTGCTCTCGTGCGGCGTCGCTGAGATCCTCGGCGTGCAGCCCAGCTGCGAATTCGGCGATGGCGAGAAGCGGATCCACGATCTCTCCGTTCCGCCGGACGAATCGCTCCGCGCGGCGAATCGACGGGGCCACGCCCGGCAGGGGATGACCTTACGATGGCTCCTCCAGCAGCTTCTCGATCTCGCGTTCCGTTTCCTGGTAGGCGCCTTCGCCGATGCAGCGATAGCTCAGGTGACCCTGCTTGTCGACAAGGTAGAGCGTCGGCCAATATGAGTTGCGGTAGTCGCGCCAGATGCGGAAGTCGTTGTTCATCACGACGGCGTACCGGATGCCGAGCCGGTCGATTGCGTTGCGGACGCACGTCGTCGACGTTTCGTGCGGAAACTCCGGCGCGTGCACTCCGATCAACACGAACCCGCGGTTACGGTAATTCGCGTCCCAACGCTTCAGGTGCGGCAGCGTATTCAAGCAGTTGATGCAGCCCGCGACCCACATGTGGACGCTGACGACGCGCCCGCGCAGCTGCTCGATCGTCAGCGGGCGATCGCCCGCGATGATGCCAAGAAGCTCAGCGCATGGTGGAGGGCGCCGGATGCGGCACCGTCGGCAATGGCGCCGCCTCCTCGCGCGCCAACGGCAGGGTGACGGCGAATTGGCTGCGTTGTCCGGGGGCGCTCTGCGCCCAGATCCGGTCCCCCTGCGCCCCGTGAGATGCAGGGCGATTGCCAGCCCGACCCCGCTTCCGCCGGTGCCGCGCGCCCGCGCGCGATCGACGCGATAGAAACGCTCGAAGATGTGCGGCAGGTCGTCCGGCGGGATTCCCCGACCGGTGTCGCGCACGATGACCGTGGCTTCCCCGTCGTCGACGGTCAAATCGATGTCGATGCGGCCGCCTTCCGGCGTGAACTTGAGCGCGTTGTCGACCAGGTTCTCGAGAATTTGCTCAACGCGATCCGGATCGGCGAGCACGACTGCTTGGCTGCTCGTGCGCAGCGCCAGGCGGATGCCGGCTGCCTCGGCGCGCGGCTGATGCTTCGTTTCGACGACCTGGCAGACGCGGCCGAGATCGAACGGCCGCTCCTCGAAGGGCACGCCCTTCGCCTCGAGCCGCGACAGCTCCAGCAGGTCATCGACGAGCTTGACGACCCGGTTCGCCTCGCTCTCGATGATCTCGAGAAACCGTCGCGCGTTGTGCTCGTCTTCGACGGCGCCCGATAACAATGTCTCGGCGAACCCCTTGATCGACGTCAGCGGCGTGCGCAGCTCGTGGGAGACTTTGGCCACCAGCTCGCGCCGCAGGCGCTCGGAGCGGTGCAGCGCCGTCACGTCTCGCAGGACGGCGACGGCGCCGGTGACCGCGCCATCGCCGCGGATGGGCCTGCACGAGACTTCCACGACCCGCCCATCGCTCATCTGGTGCGTCCAGTCTTCGCCGTAGGATCGTCCGTCGATCGTCTTCGCGACGGCGGTCCGTAAGGACGGCTCGCGCAGGCGTTCGTCAACGCGGGCGCCTGCGTCCTCGGCTCGAAGCGCCAACATGTCGATCGCTGGCTGATTGAACAACAGCAGCGTGCCCTTAACATCGACGGCAACCATGCCCTCGCGCACCCCGGCCAGCACGGCCTCCAGTTGGTTTCGCTGCGCGCGGATGTCGGCGATCGTGCTCGACAGCTGCGTGGCCATGCGATTGAAGGCGAAGCCGAGGCGACCGATCTCGTCGCCGTCGGCGACGTGCACTTGGCGGCCGAAGTCGCCGCGGCTGATAGCCTGCGCACTCTCGGTCAGGTCGCGCAGCGGGCGCGTTACGGACCGGCCTATGCGCACACCGAAGAACGCCGCGACGATCAGCGCCAACGATCCGACGCCGGCGAAGCTCCACCAGATCTGCTGCAGCTGGCGGTGGACCCAGACTTGCGGCGCCGACATGTGCACGACGCCGATCACGCGATCGCCTTCACGCACCGGTGAGGCCGCGAACAGGCGCGGCTGATTGCGGTACGTATCCCAGCGCTGCGCGCCCTGCGGTTGTCCGCGTAACGTGGCGAGCACCTCCGGCGGCGGCGGCGCCTGCGTCGCACCGAGATGGGGCTTGATGCCGTGTTCGTTGCGGACGCCGACGTAGACGCCGTCGCGCCACTCGAACTGCTTCGCCGACGCGTCGATCGAATGAAAGCTCTCGCCGGCCAAGATGCGCGGACGCACGCCTTCGGCGACGACGCGCGCCTGCGTCTGGAGCGCATTGGACTACATGGTCGTATACCAGCGTTCGACGGCGCCGACGATGAACACGCCGCCGGCGACGACGACAACCACTTAGCTGATCAGCAAGCGCGTTCGCAGCGTCATCGGGCCATCCTCTTGGACTTCCGTTGGGCCGCCTCGGCGGCCCAACGGAATTTGTACCCGACGCCGCGGACGGTGACGATGAAGGTCGGCGAGCCGGGATCGTCCTCGATCCTCTCGCGCAGCCGGCTGATGAACATGTCGACGGTCCGCGTGCTGCCGAAGTAGTCGTAGCCCCAGATGTTCTCGAGCAGCGACTCGCGCGTGAACACGCGATCTGGGTGCGACATCATGCGCTTCAGCAAATCGACCTCCTTGGCCGTGAGCTCGATCGAGTTGCCGCCGAGGGTGACCTCGCGCTTATCCGGCTCCAGCCGGAGCGCTCCGACGGTCACCGCCGATTGTCCGCCGCCTTCCGCACCGCCGGCGGCCGTCGCCCGGCGCAGGATCGCGCGGACGCGCGCAACCAACTCGCGCGGACTGAGAGGCTTCGTGACGTAGTCGTCGGAGCTGGTCTCGAAGCCGACGACGCGCTCGAGCTCCCCGTCTCGCGCCGTTAACATGAGAATGAGAGCCGCGCTCTCGCGACGCAGGGTGCGGCAGATCTCCAGGCCGTCCACTTACGGCAGCATCAGGTCGAGGATGATGCGGTCCGGCGGGTGTCGCCGTGCTTGCGACAGCGCCTCGTGCCCGTCGTAGGGGAAGCCGACGTCGTATCCTTCCTGCGACAGATTGAGTCGCACGAGCTCCACGATGTTCGGCTCGTCGTCGACTACGAGGACCTCCTTGGTCATCGCGACCTCATTCGGTGGATTCCACCGTCTGCTTTCGACCCGAGCATGCGCAAGGACGGTAATGGGAGCGTCACACCGTCACCGAAACGCGAAGCGCCCGGACGCCTGGGGCGCCGGGCGCTTCGCTCGCTTATCCCGCTCGCGGCTATCCGGCGCGCGGTCCGGCCTCGCGCACGCGGGGCTCGACATTCGCCTCGAACTGCTTGAAGTTCTCGACGAACATGCCCGCCAGCCGCCTCGCTTGCGCGTCGAATGAGTCGGCGGTCGCCCACGTCCTCCGCGGTGTCAGCAGCTCCATGGGAATGCCCGGTACCTGTTCCGGCACCAGGAGGCGGAAGACGGGGTCCTCGCGCAGCGGCAACCCGTCCAGCTGCCCGGTCAGCGCGGCGCGAATGATCGCCCGCGTGTGGCGAATGGAGATGCGATGGCCGACGCCGAACGGGCCGCCGGTCCATCCCGTGTTGATCAACCAAGCGCGGGCCTTGTGCGCGCGAATGCGCTGCACGATCTGTTCGGCGTAGACCTTGGGATGCAACGCGAGGAAGACATCGCCGAAGCACGCCGAGAACGTCGCCTCGGGGTCGACGACACCTTTCTCCGTGCCTGCGACCTTCGCCGTGTAACCGGACAGGAAGTGATACTCGATCTGGTCCGGTGTCAGGCGCGCGATGGGCGGCATTACGCCGAACGCGTCCGCGGCCAGGAAGACGACGTCGGTAGGATGTCCGGCCCGACCGCCTTGGGCGACATTGGACAAGTGCGTAAGCGGATAGGCCGCTCGCGTGTTCTCGGTCATGGTCTCGTCGTCGAGATCCAGCTCGCGCGTGGTCAGATCGGCGACGACGTTCTCCAGGATCGTGCCGAACTTGTGCGTTGCCGCGTAGATGTCCGGCTCGGCCGTCAGCGACAACCGGATCGTCTTCGCGTAGCATCCGCCTTCGAAGTTGAAGATGCCGTCGTCCGTCCACCCATGCTCGTCATCTCCCACGAGGGGTCGCTCCGGGTCCGTCGAGAGACTCGTCTTTCCCGTGCCGGACAGGCCGAAGAATAGGGCGGGGCGGCCGTCTTGGCCGACATTCGCGGAGCAATGCATCGCCGGATTCCCTTGGATAGGGAGCAGGTAGTTCATCACGGTGAACATGGACTTCTTGATCTCGCCGGCGTAGTGCGTGCCGCCGATGAGCACCAGCTTCTCCGCGAAATTTATTACGACGAACGTCGGGCTGCGGGTGCCGTGTCGATCGGGGGATGCCAGGCAAGTCGGCGTGGCGATCACGGTCCAGGCCGGCTTGTGCGCGCGCAAGACCGCGAAGTCGTGAATGCGGATGAACAGGTTCCGGGCAAACAGGCTCTGCCACGCATCTTCAGTGATGATGCGGATCGGCAGGGCGTGGGTCGGGTCGGCGCCCACCAGGAGGTCTTGCACGAACACGGTCTTGTCTTGCAAGTGTGACAATACGTGCCGTCGCAGCTCATTGAAGTGGTCGGGACCCATGGGTTGGTTAACCCGCCCCCACCAGATCTTGGACTCCGACTCCGGCTCCCGGACGATGAACTTGTCGCGCGGCGAGCGGCCGGTGTGCGGCGACGTGATCGCGATGAGCGCCCCGCCGGCGGCCAAGTAGCCTTCATGGCGGCGTATTGCGTGTTCGTAGAGGGCGGCGGGCGGCAGGTTCCAATGGACCTCACCCTCGAAGCGGAACCCGGACGGGTTCTTCCCGGAGGGATCAGCGAGTTTCATATGCGGCGACCATCCTTCATACGGGGGCATGAGTGCGGGGACTGACGGACCACCCGACACACCGGGCCAAGCCGCGTCCCAGTTGAGGATAGCACAGAGGTCCGGCGACCCGATGAAGCCGGGAACGCGCGCTGCGCTATCATAGTTGCAGTGTGACAGCGGCTCGATTCCGCTGGGTTCCCTCGTGTTGTCAGAATTAACGATCGAATCGATGAAATAGGTACCGTGGAGGTGTCTTTGGTGGTCAAACCTTTGTTCGCCCTTTCCGTCGCGTTCGCGGCGATCTTCGGACAGATCATTCCCGGTTGCGACGACAAAGCACAGGTCGTGGTGGGTTACGTCGATCAGAAGGACACGCACTCCGATGGCACGCGGGAGTGGATCATCGTCGTCGACCGGACGCACTACAACGTGCCGGCGACGTTCTGGGCGCGCGTCCAGGTTGGCGATCGCGTGCGCTACGACGGCCGGCAATGGACGATCACCCGGCGCGCCGGCGAGCCGTCGGACCTCGTGCCGATCCAGATCCTCCCGACCCCGACGCCGAACCCGACGCCTCGCCCGTGACGAGCGATGCGTCGGCTCGCGCGTGAAGTGGTGAGGAGCCCGTGAATCCGCTGGCTTTCCTGGAAACGGAAGTCGCCTCGATGGTGGCCGCCGGCACGCTCCGGTGGCCACGCACGTTCGACTCGGCGCAAGTGCCGCGGGCGCGCGTCGACGGGCGAGAGGTCATCAACCTTTGCTCGAACAACTACCTCGGCCTCGCTTATCATCCTCGGCTGCGGGCGGCCGCAACCGCGGCGATCGATCGTTGGGGCGTCGGCTCGGGCGCGGCGCGACCGATAGCGGGCAGCTTGCCGCTGCACGGGGAATTGGAACGGGAGCTGGCGCGCTTCAAACGAGTGGAGGCGGTGCTCACCTACCCGTCGGGTTTCGCGGTGAACGCGGGAACGGTCGCGGCGCTGCTGACGAAGGACGACGTCGTCGTCAGCGACGAGCTGAACCACGCCAGCATCATCGATGGTTGTCGGCTGTCCGGCGCCGAGAAGAAGATCTACCGTCATCGCGACGTCGGGCATTGCCGGGCGTTGCTCGCGGAATCGCGAGGCGCACGGGCGCGGCTGCTGGTCACCGACGGCGTCTTCAGCATGGACGGCGACATCGCGCCGCTGCCGGCGCTGTGCGAGGCGGCGCGCGAGCACGACGCGATCATGATGGTCGACGACGCGCATGCGAGTGGCGTCCTCGGGCGAGATGGCCGCGGAACCGTCGATCACTTCGGTCTCCATGGCGCCGTTCACATCCAAGTCGGTACCTTGTCGAAAGCGTTCGCCGGCGTCGGCGGCTTCGTCGCCGGCAGCGAAGCGCTCATCCGGTACCTCATGAACCGGTCGAGGCCGATCCTCTTTTCGACGTCGCTGCCGCCGGCTGTTGTCGCTTCGTGCTTGGAAGTCATCCGCTGTCTCGAAGAGGACCCATCTCTGTTGACGCGGTTGTGGTCGAATACGCGCTCCTTCAAAGCGCGGTTGCGGTCCGCCGGCTTCGACACCGGCGCCAGCGAGACGCCGATCACGCCGATCATGATCGGCGACGAAGACACCGCCGTGCGATTCTCCAACGAGTTGTTCAATGCCGGCGTCTTCGGCTTGGCGATCGGATTTCCGACCGTGCCGCGCGGCAAGGCGAGGATTCGCACGATCGTGACGAGCGCGCACACTGAAGACGATCTTTCCGAAGCGGCGGACATCATCGCGCGCGTTGGTCGCTACTTCGGCTTACTGTCCAAGGATGGGGACCGCCCGTGAAGGCGATGAAGGGCTTCACGCGGCTGCACGGCGTCGAGGAAGCGCTGGCCGCGTTTTCCGGCGCGCTCCCCGCGGGCACCCTAGGCGCTGAAGAAACGCCGCTGGATCTGGCGTTGGGGCGAACCCTCGCGGCGGACGTCATCGCGGACGAAGATCTGCCCCCGTTCGATCGCTCCGCTGTCGACGGCTTCGCCGTGCGGGCCGCCGATCTCACCGGCGCGACCACGACGGAGCGGCGGTCGTTGCGCGTCGTCGGCGAGGTCCGCATGGGCGTGGCGGCGGGCGTCTCCGTCGGCGCCAGCGAAGCGGTGCGCATGCCGACCGGCGGCATGATGCCGGCGGGCGCCGACGCGATCGTGATGCAGGAAGTCTGCACGTGGCGCGGCGAGATCGTCGAGGTCTCTCGCACGGTCACTGCGGGCGAGAACCTCGTGCGGCGCGGCGAGGACGTGCGGCGCGGCGATCTCGTGCTCGGGCGCGGCACGCTCGTCCGTCCGCAGGAGGTCGCAATCCTCTCCGGCCTCGGCGTGATTCGGCCGTTGTGCGCGCGCGCCCCGCGCGTCGCGATCTTCTCGACAGGCGACGAGGTCGTGCCACCGGACCGGACGCCGGCGCCGGGGCAAGTGCGTGACATGAACGCCCTGGGGCTGAGCGCCCAAGTCGCCCGCGTCGGCGGCGTCGCCCGCGTCTGCGGGATTCTGCCGGACGATGTCGCGCGCGTCGAGGACGCCCTGCGCGCGGCGCTCACCGATGCCGACATCATCGTGCTCTCGGGCGGGAGCTCCGTCGGCACGCTCGACGTGCAGGACCAGGTCATCCCGCGTCTGGGATCGCCCGGGGTTCTCGTCCACGGCGTCACGATCAAGCCCGGCAAGCCGACGCTGCTCGCGGTCTGCGATGGCAAACCCGTCGTTGGTCTTCCCGGGCACCCCGTCTCGTCGATGATCGTCTTCGAGGTCTTCGTCCGGCCGGTGCTGGAGTCGATGCTCGGCGTGGCGCCGCGCGCACGCGGGGCGCCACGCGTTCCGGCGATCCTGGAGCGGGCGTTGCGCGCGCCGGCCGAACGCGACGAATACGTGCGCCTGGCCCTGCGGCGAAACGAAGATCGATTGATGGCCGATCCGATCCTCGGCAAGTCGAGCATGATGACGACGATGACAGGGGCGGACGGATACACGCGCGTGCGGGCCGGGGAGCGTCTCGACGCCGGCGCCGTCGTCGACGTCTCGCTGTTCGCGTGATTCGCTAGGCCGTCGCCGTGAACAAGAAACCGAATCGGGAGCGATCATGAAATCGTTGCGGCCGTCGCGCGCGCTGGCGAAGCCGGCCGATCGCGCGAGCGACTTCTCGGGTCCGGTAGCCATGCACCGCATGCATGAGCCGGCGACGGAGCGCGGCGTCGAGGTCTTCGCCGTCTACTTCGACGCCGGATCGCGCACGCGGCCGCACGTCCACGAAATGGATCAGGTGCTGCAGGGCGTCGAGGGCACGTGCGTCGTCGCCGCGGAGACGGACAAGCTGCTGCTGCGGCCGGGCGAGATGATGCTCATTCCCGGGGGCGTGTGGCATTGGCACGGCGCGACGCCTCACGGCCCGGCGTGCCACCTTTCAATCAAACGCGCCGGGCCGACGGATTGGAATCCGCCGGCGAAGAACTGGGCGACGTACATGGACGGAGTCGCCGACTCGTGAGCGCGGCGATCGGGCGCAGCCGCACGCGGTCCCTGTCTCACCTCGACGAAGCGGGCCGCGCGCGCATGGTCGACGTCGGCGCGAAGCCGGAGACGGTCCGCGAAGCCGTGGCGCGTGGCGAGGTGCGTATGCGGGCCGAGACGCTTGCGGTCATCGCGGCCCGCCGCGCCGCGAAGGGCGACGTGCTCGCGGTCGCGGAGCTCGCCGGGATCACGGCGGCCAAACGAACCGCCGAGATCGTGCCGCTGTGTCATCCGTTGCCGCTGACGAGCGTCGCCGTGCGCTTGGGTGTCCGGGAGAATGATCCGGCCGTCGAGATCGAGGCCACCGTCAGCACGGTCGGGCGGACAGGCGTCGAGATGGAAGCGCTCGTCGCCGTCTGCGGCGCCGCGTTGTGCATCTACGACATGGTCAAAGCGATCGATCGCGACATGACGATCGCTGAGGTGCGGCTGGAGCGGAAGTCGGGCGGACGCAGCGGCCGCTACGTGCGCGGCGCCTCGCCACGGAGCCGGTCGCGGTGAGCGGCTCGGCATCGGGACGTCCGCTCGTCGACTTCGCCGGCGCGGCCCGCTCCGGATGGCGCCCGGCGAATCGATGCTTCCTCTGCGGTCCCGAGAACCCGGTCGGGCTGTGGCTTCGTTTCCGCCGGATCGAGGACGGCGCCGAGGCCGACTTCATGCCGGCGCCGCACCAAGTGGGCTGGGAAGGCATCATCCACGGCGGCATTCTCGCGGCCCTGTTGGACGACGTGATGGGCAACGCGCTCTACCTGCGCGGCGAGACAGGCGTCACCGTGCAGATGGAGGTACGGTTCCGGCGCCCGGTGCGGCCCGGGGATCAACTTCTCGTGCGGGCGCGGATCGGCGAAGAAAACCGGCGCACGACGACGATCGAAGCGACCTTGTCGCGGGACGAAGAAGTGGCCTCCTCGGGCGTCGGCACGTATTTTCGGAAGGCGCTGGAGGGCAGTCGGTGACCGAGGCTGCCGAGCCGACCGAGCGCACGATCGTGACGAACCGGCGGGCGCGACACGACTACCACATCGAGGACGTGATCGAGACCGGACTCGTGCTCACCGGCACGGAGGTCAAGTCGATCCGGGCCCGCGGCGTCAGTCTGTCCGACGCGTTCGCGCGCGTGCAAAATGGCGAAGTCTGGCTGTACAACCTGCACGTCAATCCGTATGAGCAGGGCAACATCTTCAATCACGATCCGCTGCGGCCCCGGAAGCTGCTGCTGCGCCGCGGCGAGATCGCGGCGCTGGCCGCCAAGGCGGCGCAGAAAGGCTATACGCTCGTGCCGCTGCGCCTGTACTTCCGGCGCGGGCTGGTGAAGGCCGAAATCGGGGTCGCTCGGGGCAAGAAGTTGTACGACAAGCGGGAGTCGGTCGCGGCCCGGGAAGCGCGCCGCGAGATGGACCGCGCCGGCAGCGTCCGCGCCGTCTCCGACGGCGCCCGCCGGCGTTAGGCCGGCGTTTGACAGGACGGGCGTGGCGGCGGTAGCCTAAACGTCGGCCCTTTTGAACTTGAGGTGACGTGCGTGAAGACGTATCTGGCTAAGCCTGGTGAGGTTCAGCGTTCCTGGTTCGTGATCGACGCCGAGGGCAAGGTCCTCGGGCGGCTGGCAAGCCGTGTCGCCACGGTCCTGCGCGGCAAGCACAAAGCGACGTTCACGCCGAACGTCGACACCGGCGACTTCGTGATCGTCGTCAACGCGCGGCGCGTCCGGCTGACCGGCAAGAAGGCGGACGACAAGATCTACTACAGCCATAGCAACTACCCCGGCGGGCTGCGAGAGACGAAAGCGCGCGACATGCTCAGCCGGAAGCCGGAATACGTCATCCGCGAGGCCGTCGAACGCATGCTGCCGAAGAATGTGCTCGGCCGGCAGCTGCTGCGGAAATTGAAGATCTACGCCGGCGGCAGCCATCGCCACGCGGCGCAGCAACCGAAATCTCTGGAAATGTAGGAACGAGACCCGAGGAGACCGATGAGCACACTCGCACTCCCGCACGGAACCGGACGGCGTAAGGAAGCGATCGCGCGCGTCATCATCCGTCCCGGTGCCGGCACGATCACGATCAACGGCCGTACGTTCACCGACTATTTCCCGACGACCGGGCAGCAGAACCGGGTCCGCGAGCCTCTGGTCGCGACCAACAATGAGGAACGCTTCGACGTTCAGATTCGCGTGGAGGGCGGCGGCGTGATCGGTCAGGTCGACGCGGTCCGCCACGGCATCGCCCGCGCGTTGCTACAGGTCGACGAAGCGTTGAAGAGCCCGCTGCGCAAGGGTGGCATGCTGACGCGCGACCCGCGCGCGAAGGAACGCAAGAAGTACGGCCGCAAGAAGGCGCGTCGCGGCTTCCAGTACTCGAAGCGGTAGCGCGGCCGAAAAACCCGCCGGTCGATCGCGAGGGGAGGAGCACCGCTCCTCCCCTCTTCATTTCGCTCGATTGACGGGCCGGCGGCGGATTCGCAAGATGGAGACGGACATCGGGGCGTAGCGCAGCTCGGCAGCGCGTCTGCTTTGGGAGCAGAAGGCCGCCGGTTCAAATCCGGCCGCCCCGACCATCACACCGGAGCCCTAACGGATGTCACGTCAGCGTCGCGCCGGCCAGGTTCGAAACTCGAAGATCTCTTGCGCTTGCGCGATCACGATGTTCCGGGACAGCGCGAGCACTTCCGGGCGGTCGGCGCGTTCCAGCGCGAGCATCGCCGCCTCCACCGCCATCGCGTGGTGGGGGATCATCGAATCCACGAACGCGCGCTCCGCGTCCTCTGCCCGGCGGACGGCGGCGATCATCGGCGTCATCGCCTCGCGCATGCGCCGCGCCGACGATTCGTCGGGGCGGGTTCCCGCGAGCGCGCGCATTTGCTGGATCTCCCGCGACTGCGTGAGGATCGTGTGATCGGCCCACGCGCGCACGCGCAAATCGTAGGCTTTCGCCAGGAGATCCTTCGCCATCGTGATCGCGGCTTCGTGGTGGGGGATCATCATCGACAGGTAGCCGCGCTCGAACGCGGCGCCTCGCAGCCGGCGCAGCGCGTCGATCGGCGCATCGGGATGGGCATGGCCGGATTGCGGCGCCGTCGCGGCGGGACCGGCCGCGAGGGGCGCGAGTAACAGTAGGCTCGCGAACAAGACGAAGAAGGGACGGCGCACGGCGGACCTCCGGCGTGGAGCGGGTTCACCTCTAGTACGGGGAGAGCCCCCAGCCGGATCGCAACGACCGCCGGCGCCGACCACGCGCGTTGCTCGCTGTTCGTCCGGCCCTAGCGCGCGGCGGCGCTCACCTGCTGGGTCGCAGCGGAGTTCTGCTCGCTGCCCACCACGACCTGCGCGATCACCTGTTCCCTCTCGGTCGCGCCTGCCGACAGCTGCTCCGTCGCGGCGGTCTGCTCGACACTGGCACGGCCGTCGTCGATCACGAGCCAGCCGATGCCGGCGAGGAAGATGCCAAGCGCGGCGGCCGGGAGGTTCGATTTCGCGCCGACGGGCCAATCGAGGAATCCGTCCCACCGCAGAACCCTCGGAGCCTGACGCGACACCGTAAACACCGCGGCATCGAGACCGTTGATGTCGGCTATCGCACAGGGCCCTACACGCTGCGGATCGATGGGGTGCGATACGCCAGTTCGCACCCGAGATGCTAGGGGCGTCCGATGGGCGCCGCCTGCCATCGGGCGCCCGTAGAGGGGTGTTATCCTGGGCGCGGAATTCCCCGAAAAACATCGACTATGAGGTGCCCTGTCATGAGCGTTGGCTCCGCGCTGCAGATCGCCGATCGGATGTCCGTCGTTCGCGAGTCCGCTACCGTCGCTTTGGGCGACAAAGCCCGCGCGATGAAGGCGGCCGGACGCGACCTGATCGACATGGCCGGCGGGGAGCCGGACTTCGATTCTCCCCAGGACGCGATCGCGGCGGCGACGCAGGCGCTGCAATCGAGCTTCACGCACTACGTCTCGAGCCGCGGCATCCCGGAGTTTCGCAAGGCGATCGCGGAGAAGCTGCGCCGCGAGAACGGCCTCGCCTACGATCCGGAGCGCGAGATCGTCGTGACCGTCGGCGCGAAGCTGGCGCTGCTGTCCACGTTCCTCGCAGCGCTGAACCCGGGCGATGAGGTCATCTGCTTCACGCCGGCGTGGGTTTCCTATGAACCGATGCTCGCGCTCGCCAGCGCAAAGATGACCGCCGTCCCCATGCGGCTGCAGGGGGGACGCTTCGTCTTCGATCCGGGCCAGCTCGCGGCGGCGGTGAACCGCCGCACCCGCGCGATCGTGATCAACAGCCCGAACAATCCAACGGGCAAGGTATTCACGGACGAGGAGCTGGCGCTCATCGTCGGGACCGTGCGCGACGCGAATCTGATGTTGATCACCGACGAGATCTACGAGCACATCCTCTACGACGGCCGCAAGCACACGAGCCCGGCTGCGATGGAGGGCATGCGCGCGCGCACGGTCACGATCAACGGGATGTCGAAGGCCTACGCGATGACCGGCTGGCGGCTCGGCTACGTCGCCGCCGATGCGAAGCTCGTATCCGCAATTGTGACGATGCAGCAGCAAATGACGACCTGCGCGACGTCGTTCGCGCAGAAGGGCGCGGCGGTCGCGCTCGCCGGCGGCTTGACGGACGTCGCGCAGATGGTCGAGGAGTTCGCGGCGCGGCGCGACTTCCTCATCGAGCGGTTCCAGCGCATCCCGGCGCTGGAGTTCCCCACGCCCGAGGGCGCGTTCTACGGATTTCCTCGGATCCGCAAGCCGGGCGCCGACTCGCCCGTGGTCGCGGCCCAGTTGCTCGAGGAAGCGGAGGTCGCGATGGTGCCGGGCTCGGCGTTCGGCCCCGGCGGCGAGGGACACCTCCGCTTTTCCTTCGCCTGCGCGCCGAGCGATCTGGAGCGGGCCTGCGATCGACTCGAGAAGTTCTTCGCCGGCTGGCCGAAGTAGCGCCGCCATGGACTTCGTCGTCGTCGGGGCGGGCGCGATCGGCGGCACGGTCGGCGCCCACTTGTCGCGCGCCGGGCACGATGTCTTGTTCGTCGATGCCGCCCGCGACCACGTTGCGGCGATGCGGCGCGATGGCCTGCGGATCACGGGCCAGGTCGCCTGGGCGGTGCCGGTACCGGCGACGACCCCGGACTGCCTTGCCGCGGCGCTCGAAGGCCGGCAGCTGCGCCACGTCATCCTCGCCGTCAAGGCGATGCACACGCGCGACGCGATGCGCGCGGTCGCGCCGCTGCTCGCCCCCGACGGCTGGGTCGCTTCCTTCCAGAATGGCTTGCTCGAACCGATCATCGCCGAATTCGTCGGCCCCGAGCGCGTCATCGGCGCGTTCATCAACTTCGGCGCTGACTATCACGAACCGGGCGTCGTGCGCTACGGCGGCGGCGGCGCCGCCTACCTCGGCGAGCTTGATGGCCGCACGACACCGCGCCTGGAAGGGCTCGCGGCGGCCGTTCGCGACGCGTTCCTTCCCAACACGACCGTGACGAGCAACATCTGGGGATACCTCTGGGGGAAGATGGGCTACGGCGCGATGCTTTTCACCACGGCGCTCACCGACGAGACGATCGCTGACGTGCTCGCAGCGGAGCGGTACCGCGCCGCGCTCGCGAACGTGGCCGCCGAGGCGATCCGAGCCGCCGCCTCGCAAGGGATCCAATGCGAGGGCTTCGATGGGTACGATCCGGCGGCGGTGCGGTTCTCGCACCCGCGCGACTGGCCGGGGATCCGCCGCAGCCTCGACGCGCTAACCGCGTTTAATCGTCGATCGCTCAAGCAATACAGCGGCGTCTGGCGCGACCTCGCCGTGCGCAAGCGGAAGACGGAGGTCGACTTCCAAGTCGGCGCCGTCGTCGAAGAATCGGCGCGTCTGGGACTGGACGCGCCTCTTTGCGCGCTCGTGCGAGAGCGCATTCACGCGATCGAGGACGGACGCGCGTCGATGTCGCGGGAGCACCTCGACGATTTGCGAAACCTCTCCGCCGAGACGTACCCCGACAAGCGCTGCCCGTTCCCGTGACAGGAACCGGGGCGACGCCGGCGCCCCGCCCACAATGCCCGCCGTCGGGAGCGAATTCCGCTTCGCAGGCGCCTATGTGAGGAACGGCCGCCGCGGCGCCAAGCGACGCAGTGCGCCCGTCCACGTCAACCGATCATCGATCCCGTAGTATTAGATGCAGAGTGAACGGCCGCGGCCCGCCCGGAGGGCGGCCGTGACGAAAGGGGAGGGGAATTGAACCGAAACGGAAGCGGGGTGCGCGCAATCGCAGTCGCTGTGCTTGTGTTCATCGGCGCGGGGTTTGGCAACGCCGGGCCGACGCCGGGGGCGATCAAGATCGGCGGCACGCTCGCGGTCACGGGGCCGCTGGCGGCGGAGTGGGGGCCGGTCTACGGCGATTTCATGCGCGAGTGGGTCAAGGTGACGAACGAGGAAGGCGGCATCCTCGTCCGCGACCTCGGGCGCCGTCTGCCGGTCGAGCTCGTTCTGCACGACGACGAGAGCAACGCCGACAAGGCGGTCGAGCTGTACGAGCGTCTCGCGGCCTCCGACAACGTCTTCGCGTTCTTCGGACCGGCGAGCAGCCCGCTGACGCTGCGCGCGTCGATCGTCGCGGAACGGTTGCGCGTGCCGATGGTCGCGATGGAGGCGAACGATCGCGCGATCTACGCCCGCGGTTTTCGTTACTTGTTCGGAACGCTCGCGCCCGGCCTGTTGTGGACGCGCAACTACTTCGACTTGGTGGGCGCGGCGCGGGATCGCGGCGCGCCGTTGCGGACGATCGCGTTCGTCTACGAGGACACCGCGCACACGCGTGACGTGACCGCCGGCGCGATCGCCTATGCGCGCGAAGCCGGCCTGCAGGTCGTCGGCCAGGAGATCGTGCCGTTCAATCACGCCGACTTCTCGTCGGTGATCGCGCGGTGGCGCGCCGCGCAGCCGGACATCGCGTTCCTCGGATTGTGGACGGGACCGTCGATCGCGTTCATCCGCCAGGCGGCGGAGCTCAACTACCGCCCGCGCGAGACTTACGTGCGCGCGCTCGCGTTCCCGTTCCTGCAGGCTGCGCGGGGCGATTCCGAAGGCATCGTCGGCGCCACGTACACGGCGCGGCGCACGTTCGACGCCCGCGCGAACCGCATCTTCCAGCGGATGAATCGCGATCCGTACGACCTGCCGTGGATCGCGAACCGCATCCTGGCGCTGGACGTGATCCGCGCCGGCATCGAGCGCGCCGGCTCGCTCGATCGCGAGGCGTTCGCGACCGCGTTGCGAGATCCGCGGTTCGAGCTGCAGTCGGTCGTCGGCACGTTCAAGTTCAGTTGGAACTTGCAGATCGCCGGTCAGACGCTCAACGGCCACGGCACGCAGACCGCGTACGTCGCGCAGATCCAAGGCGGCAAGGTACAGGTCGTGTGGCCGCAGGCGGTCGCCGACGCCGCCTACCGTCGACCGGCGCGGTGACGCGAGCGCGACCGCTCGACGAAGTCGGAGGCCCGGCGCGCAGCCGCGCCTCTTCCACTCTGCTCGCCGTGCGGGGCGTGAGCAAGCGGTTCCGCGGCGTGACCGCGCTGCGCGACGTGTCGCTTACGGTCGACGGTGGCGAGATCGTCGGGCTCATCGGGCCGAATGGCGCCGGCAAGACGACGCTGTTCCACCTGATCTCCGGATTCGCTCGCCCCGACGCCGGCAGCGTGACTTTCCGTGGGCAAGACGTAGGCGCCTTGCCGGCGCACGAGGTCCGCCGCCTTGGTCTGGCGCGCACGTTCCAAGTCGTTCAGCCGTTCGTCGGCATGTCGGTGCGCGACAACGTCGCCGTCGCCGTGCTCTTCGGTCGCGACCGGCGCCGGCACGGCATTGCCGCCGCCCGCGAAGAGTCGAATCGCCTGCTCGATGTCGTGGGCTTGGCCGCCGCCGGCGACGCCGCCGCGGCGTCGCTGAACCTCGTTGAGCGAAAGCGCTTGGAGCTCGCGCGCGCGCTGGGCACGAATCCGGCGCTGCTATGCCTCGACGAAGTCCTCGCCGGCTTGAATCCCGGCGAGACCGACCGCATGGCCGCCACGGTCCGCGGGCTGAACGATCGTCTCGGCGTCGCCATCCTCATGATCGAGCACAACGTCGGGCTCGTGGCGGCGCTCTGCCAACGCGTCGTCGTGCTCGACCAAGGGAGCGTCATCGCTGACGGCGCGACCGCCGCGGTATTGGCTGACCCGGCCGTCGTGCGCGCGTACCTGGGCGAGCGCCGTCGCCCCCCCTCCGCCGATGCTTGAGGTGCAGCGCCTCACGGTTCGATTCGACGGGTTCACCGCCGTCGACGACGTCTCGCTGGCGGTGCGCGCCGGGGAAGCGGTGGCCCTGCTCGGCCCAAACGGAGCCGGCAAGTCGACGACGTTGCGCGCGATCCATGGCTTGCTGCGCCCGCAAGCTGGTGCGATTCGGTTCGACGGACAGGACGTGACGGCGTTGCCGGTGCACGAGCGCGTCCGGCGCGGCCTCGCGCTCGTGCCGGAGGGGCGGGAGCTGTTCGGCGCGATGACGGTCGACGAGAACCTCGACTTGGGGTGGATCCGCGGACGCGGCTCACCCGCGGCGGCGCGCGCGCGGGTGCACGCGCTGTTCCCCGTCCTCGCGCAGCGGCGCGGCCAGGCGGCTGGCACGCTCTCGGGCGGTGAGCAGCAGATGCTGGCGATCGGACGCGCGTTGATGGCGCAACCGCGCTTGCTGATGCTGGACGAGCCGTCGTTAGGCCTGGCGCCGCGCGCCGTCGACGTTTTGTACGATGCCCAGGC
>VGFF01000006.1 GCA_016868955.1 Armatimonadota bacterium | reverse complement strand
TTCGTCAGGTAGGCCACCGCGTCTCGCTTCTCGGACGGCGTTACAGTTTTCGGTCGATCAGATCCTTGAGAGCACGGTTCTCCATCGCCAGGTCGGCGTACATTCGCTTCAGCTTGCTGTGCTCGGCCTCGAGCTCTTTCATCCGCTTCAGGTCGGATGCGCTCATCCCACCGTACTTCGACTTCCAGGCATAGTAGGTCGCCGCGCTGATCCCGTGCTTGCGCAGCAGCTCGCCTGTCGGCCTGCTTCGCCCTCCTTGAGAATCGCCATGATCTGCGACTCACTGACCCGGCTCTTCCGCATGCTGTCCCTCCTGGCTCTCTTGCCCTAACTTTGCCAGAAAGCTCCAGCATCCAACTGTCTACATTTAGGGGAAGACTACAAGATCGCGCCTCCGATTCGTGGAGGCGGCATGAATTGAGCAGGCTTACGGCGAAGCCTACCACCGCGAACTCGTATGATCGACACGGCCACCCACCGCCCGCGCCCCATGAACCGTCGTGCCGGCCCCTCGGGAAGAAGCCGCGGCGCGCGCTGGGTTGCCCGCCATGCCTCCGGCGCGCTCGGAGCCGCGCTGGTGCTCTCCGCCGCGGCGGCGGGACTGCTGGGACCCCTCCTCTACCGTGTCGATCCGGACGTAACGAGTTTGCTGGACCGCTTGCGCCCGCCTCTATTCTTCGGCGGCACGATCGAACACCCGCTGGGCACGGACCAGCTCGGCCGGGACATCGCAAGCCGATTGCTCCGCGGCGCTCGCATCTCGCTGCTCGTCAGCTTGTCGGCGACGACGATCTCGGCGATCCTCGGGGTGGCGCTCGGACTGATTTCGGGCTACCGGCGCGGCCGGATCGACGACGTGATCATGCGCGTCGGCGACGCGCAGTTGTCCATGCCCTTCCTCGTTCTCGCGATCAGCGTCGTGGCCGTGCTCGGGCCTGGGTTGACGAACCTCATCCTGATCCTCGGCGTCGCCGGCTGGATCCAATTCGCCCGCATCGTGCGAGCGGAGACGCTGACCGTTTCGCATCGCGAGTTCGTCGAAGCGTCGCGCGCCGTGGGGGCGCGCGATGGCCGCATCTTGTTCCGGCACGTGCTGCCTAACGTGACCGCGTCGATCGTCGTTATGGCGACTTTCCAGTTCGCGCAGATGATCGTCGTCGAGTCGAGCCTCAGCTTCCTCGGTCTCGGCGTGCGTCCGCCGACCGCGAGCTGGGGCACGATGATCAGCGACGGCCGAAACTACATCCAGGTCGCCTGGTGGTTGACGACCGTGCCCGGCGCCGTGATCATGTTCGTCGTCTTGGGCGCCAACCTGTTCGGAGACTGGCTGCGCGATCGGTTGGATCCGCACTTGCGGAACCTGGATTGAAGCGACGACGCTTCCGGCCCGGCGATCGGCTGTTCATCTTGAAGAAGCGTTCACGGGCACCTGCGGAGGAAAGCCCGCCGGGTGACTCGAAGTCGGCGATCGCCTGACTGTACACACGGAGGGGGAAGCGATGACACGCAAACTTGCGTTCCGCACGCGCGTCTGCCTGTTGCTGGCCATCCTGGCGATGGGGATCGCGCCGATCGGCGGTCCTGCGCCGCTTGGAGTGGGCACCGGACGCGCGCTCGCGGCGCCCGCGCCGGTCGAAGTCGCAATCGGCTTGACCGCGCTGCCCGTCAGCCTGGATCCCGTGCAAGACAACGGGTTGACCGCGCTGGCGACCTACAGCCTTCTCTATGATCGCCTCATCGACATCGACGATCGCGGCAACGAGCGTCCAAGCGTCGCGACGTCGTGGCGCGCCGTGAACGACCGCACGTGGGAGTTCAAGATTCGGACGGGCGTGCGGTTCCACAACGGCGAGCCTCTGGACGCCGCCGCCGTGAAGTTCGCCATCGATCGCGCGCTCACCGCGCCGCAGAGCCGGTTCCGCACGACGCTCGGTCCGATCTCCCGCGTGAACGCGCCGGACGCGACGACGGTGATCGTGGAGACGTCCGAGCCGTTCGCGTTCCTGCCGAGCCGGCTCGGCACGCGCGTGTGGTTCTATCCGCCGCGCTACTTCCAGGAGCGGGACGTGGCCGGGTTCACGGCCGCTCCGGTCGGCTCCGGCCCGTTCCGGTTCGTGTCCTGGCAGCGCGACAACTTCGTCCTGCTCGACCGTCACGACGCGTACTGGGGCGGCGCGGTTCAGATCGCGCGCATCCGCCTGCGCCACATGCCCGACTACAACAGCCGCCTGACCGCGCTGGAAGCGCGCGAGCTGCACCTCGGCTACATCATGGACGTTGACGACGCGGAGCGGCTGGAGCGCGGCGGGTTCCGCACGGTCGTGCAACCGATCGGGCAAGGGTTCCAGTACTTCTTTCGCACGACGATCGCCTCACCGCTGCGCGACGTGCGCGTGCGCCAGGCGTTCAACCATGCCGTCAACAAGGACCTGATTGCGCGGGTATTCTTCGCCGGGAAGACACGCGTGCTGCAGGGGCAGCCGGTCGGCCCCGACGCGCAAGGTTTCGACGCCGATATCAAGCCGTACGCGTTCGATCAACGTCGCGCGCGGCAGCTGCTGGCCGAAGCGGGCCATCCCGACGGCTTCGCGCTGCCGATGGACATCGGCATCGGGTTCGCGCCGCGCGCGAAGGAAGTGGCGGAGATGGTCGCCGGCGATCTCCGCGCGATCGGCGTGCGCACGCAGATCCAGGAGAACGAGCGCGGCGTCTATCTCGACAAGCTCGTCAACGCGCGCATGGGCCCGATGTGGGAGCTGTCCCTGAACTACGCGCCGTCGTTCGACCTCCTGCCCGTGCTCAACAACTTCATCTGCGACACGCTCCATAAGAGCCACTGCGATCCGCAGTTCGACGCTTTGTACCGGCGCTGGGTCGGATCGTTCAACGAAGCCGACCAGAAGCGCCTCGGCAACCAGGCATTGCGCTACGTCAGCCAGCAAGCGCTGGCGCTGTTCCTGTGGCAGATCCCGGGCATTTACGTGACGTCGCCCAACTTGCAGGGCGTTCGCTTCCGCGGCGACTACACGATGAATCTCACGCAAGCCACGGTGCGGTAGTCGTGCTCCTCTTCGTCGCGCGTGTAGTCGGGATACGCGGCGCGCACTGAGGCGACGTTGGGGAAGTTTCTCGCCCGGCGTCTGCTGCAAGTGCCCCTGATCGTCGTCCTCGTCCTGACGATCATCTTCTTCACGTTGCGGCTGTCCGGCGATCCGGCCGCACTCTACGTGGGGCAGGACGCGAGAGCGGAGGACCTCGCGAACGTGCGGCGCATGCTCGGGCTCGACGCGCCGTTGCCCGTGCAGTACGCGCGCTTCTTGGTCAACGCGCTGCGCGGGAACTTCGGGCAATCGCTGCGCTACAACGAGCCGGCGCTGCCGATCCTCCTCGAGCGTTGGCCCGTCTCGATTCAGCTCGCCGTAGCATCGCTCGTGTTGTCGCTGCTCATCGGCTTGCCTGTCGGCATCGTCAGCGCGCTACGCCGCGGCAGCTTGCTCGACCGGGTGAGCATGACGGCGGCGATGCTCGGCCAAGGGGCGCCGGTCTTCTGGATCGGCGTCGTCTTGATCGTCATCTTCTCCGTCCGCTTGCGCTGGCTGCCGGCGTCGGGGAGCGGCACGTGGCAGCACCTCGTATTACCGTCGCTCACGCTCGGCGCGTTCTTCGCGTCCCGCGTCGCCCGGTTCACCCGGACGGCGATCCTGGAGGCGCTGCCCCAGGACTTCGTCCGCACGGCGCGCGCCAAGGGGCTGTCGGAGGCGCGCGTCTTGTGGGCCCACATCGCGAAGAACGCCGCGATTCCCGTCATCACCGTCACGGGGCTGACGATCCCGGCGTTGATCGGCGGCGCGGTCATCACCGAATCGGTCTTCTCCTGGCCGGGTGTCGGCAACGCGATCATCGCCGCCGTCTACAATCGCGACTACCCGATCGTGCAGTCGGGCGTGTTCGTGATCTCGCTGCTCGTCTTGGCGACGAACATCGCCGTCGACGTTCTATACGCGGCCCTGGATCCGCGCATCCGGTTCGATTGACGGCGCACGGTCGCGACCTTCGCATGTCGACACGAGCATTCGCCCAGGACCCCGTGACCGCCTCGATCGTCGACGAAGCGGTGGCGGTCCTTCGCGACCTGATCCGCATCGACACGTCCAATCCGCCCGGCAACGAGCGCCCCGCCGCCGAGTATCTCGCCGCCTTCCTTCACCGTCACGGCGTCGAGGCGACCGCGATCGGACCGTCGCGGGCGCGGGCCAACCTCGTCGCGCGCGTTCGCGGCGATGGCACGTCGCGTCCGCTCCTGCTCGTCTCCCACCTGGACGTCGTGCCGGCCGAACCGGAAGGCTGGCGTTTCCCGCCGTTCGCCGGCGCGCTCGCCGACGGCTTCGTCTGGGGCCGGGGCGCGATGGACTGCAAGTACCGCGCGGTGACGCACGCGATGCTGCTCGTGCTGGCGCGGCGGCAGGTCCTGCCCCTGCGGCGGGATGTGATCGTCGCCGCCTGCGCCGACGAAGAGCTGGGCGGCGCCGCCGGCATGGAATGGCTGGCCGACAACGCGATCGACGAGATCGACGCGGAGTTCGTGCTGGGCGAGGGCGGCGGCGGCGACGTTCCGGCTCCCGACGGCGCGTTCTGCGCCGTCGGCACGGGCGAGAAAGGCTCGCACATCGTCACCGTCGTCGTCCGCGGCGAAGGCGGCCACTCCCTGCGCACGCGATCCGATGGCGCCGTCGAACGCGCCGGCGAGGTGCTGCGGCGGCTGGCGAATCCGCACCTCGGATCGGCCGCTGACGAAAGCGTGCGCGCGATGATCGACGCGATCGCCGCCCGCCAACGTGAGTCCGTGCGTGGCCCCCTGCTCGGACTGCTCGATGACGCGACGCGCGCCGCGGCGCTGCGCGCGCTCGGCGCCGCGGCGCCCGATCTCAAGCGGTGGCTCGAGCCGTCGCTGTACGACCTCGTCGCCGTAACCGGGATCGGCGGCGGCCTCAGCGTGCATGCGCACCCGCCGGAGGTGCGGATCACTTGCAATGTGCGGCTGCTGCCGGGCCGTGCTGTCGAAGTCGCCCTCGCATCCTTACGGCGGCGCCTGGCCGGCGTCGACGGCGTCGAGATCTCGGGGGTCCACCTCGACGCGGAAGCGTCGCAGTCGCCGTTCGACACCGCGTTGTACCGCGCAATCGTAGACGTCTATGGGGAGGTGCGTCCGACAACGACGGTGGTGCCGTGGCTCCTCGGCGGCGCGACCGACGTCCGGTTCCTGCGCGCGCCGGGGCGCAGCGTGTACGGATTCTTTCCCTCGATCACCGATCTGCCGGCCGCCGAGTGGATGAGCATGACCCACGGCGTCAACGAACGAGTCTCGGTGAGGAACCTCGCCTGGGCGATGCGGGTCCTGTACGCGGTGATGACGAAACTCTGCACTTAACAGGAGGACACGTGATCTTCGAACGCGAGTTGATCGGCAATATCATGCCGTTCGCGCACGCCGCGAACGCCGTCGCGCTTGCGGACGGCACCATCGCGGTGACGTGGTACTGCGGCAGCTACGAAGGCGCGGAAGATCAGCGCATCGCCGGCGCCGAGCGCCGTCCTGACGGAACGTGGACCGACCCCCATCTCGTGCTCGACCGATTCGATCACGACGGGCAATCGTGGAATCCGGAGACGAGCGTCCCGATCGTCTCGGCGGACGGAACCCACCACCTGCTCGTGTTCGCGTTCCCGCGGTCGCGGTTCGCGCTCGTCAAGGACGTCCGTACGTACTTCGTGAAGCCGCATCGCGCCGGATTCGACTGCACGCCGCGCACGGTCGAGATCCCGCTGTGGTACCGCGACTTGATGGTGACGAAGTTGTTTTCGACGCGAATGGTCGATCATCGCGCGACGGCGCTGACGCCGTTGCCGCTGCAGAAGACGGCGATGGTCTTTCAGGGGCGCGCGCTGAAGCTGCAGAACGGGCAGTGGGCAATCCCCTATCACCGTCGTGAGGGTACGGAGATGCGAGCCGCCAAGGTCTCGGCCGGATTCCTGCTCGCCGACGACGGCCTGACGCACTGGGAGCAAGGCGCGGAGATCTTCAAGGAGCCGGGCTGCTCCGAGCCGGCGGCCATCCAGTGGCGTTCCGGTGAGGTGCTCGCCTACATGCGCCGCGCCGGCCTGACGCGCACGCCTCCGCCCCCACCCGGGGACGTGTGGACCGCGATCTCGCGCGACGGTTGCCGCACGTTTACGGAGCCGGTGCAGACGAATCTGCGCAATCCCGATTCCGGATCCGATCTGTACCTCGGCCGCGGCGAGCGGCTCGTCGTCGCGTTCAACGACAGCTACGTCGAGCGCTTTCCGCTTTGCGTCGGAATCTCCGACGACGGCGGCGTTACCTACCGCGCCCGAGACGTCGAGTCCTCGCTTGGCGTATACGCGTATCCGAAGCTGCTCCAATCCGCGGACGGTCTCTGGCACCTCTTCTACTCGCACAACTACGCCTGCATCGTTCACGCGTGGTTCGACGAGGAGTGGATCGAGAGCGGCCGCAAGATCCTCGCGTGACTCCGGTGGTGGGCGAATGAACGTCTCGGCGCAGGAGTTCGCGTGGCATGCCGCCGATGCCGGCGGCCTCTACGAAGTCGGGCGCGACGGTTACCTCGTGATGGACGGCAACGGCCTGTCAGGCATCGAGTGCCGGCGCCGATTGTCGGCGGCGATGGCCGGCGACGGCGCCGTCGCGTTCCGCCTGCGCGTCGTGATCGGCAAGCGATACGCAATCCGGTTGCTGAACGACGAAGGGCGTGCTGTCGCCGAGTGCCGGATCGACGAGGACGGTTGGATCCGTTTCGCCGCGACGCCCGCGGGCGGATCCGCCGCATCTCTCGACACGGGACGTTTCCTCACCTGGTTTCGCGGGCGCCCCGCCGTCGACCCGGCGTTCGTTCCCGGCGGGCTCGATCCGAAGACACGCAAGACGATCGAATCCGACGAGCACCGCTTCGAGTTCGCTGCCATCGAAGGCGCGGCCGGGGCGTTGACGTTCACGCTCGACGATCAGCCGGCGCTTCGTGTGCCGGGTTGCTTGCTGGCGCCGAACGAGGGCGTCACCGCCGTCGCGCTCATCGCCGAGCCCTCACCGGAGCCCGGCAGCCGGATCCGGCTGCGCGCGTTCGAAGAGAAGCCGGCCGGCGCTCCGGCCGTGCGAGAGACATTTCCCCTGCACTGGCAGCCGATCCCGGCGATCCCGCGCGGTTACCCCGACGACAACACGCACGCAGCAACGACCCGGCCGGCGGACTACCGCTGGTTGGCGTGCACCGGCGACTACTGTTGGGTGAAGGCGCGGTTGCCGGGCAAGCTGACGACCGGCGAGATCACGTTCGAGATGCGCACGCCCGACGTCGAAAATGAGACGTGCCTGGAGCTGCACGAGGATGACGCGACGGTGACGCAGGGGACGTGGCCGATCAAGGTCGGGATCCTGCAGGGCAAGTTCTTCGCGGGGTTCGCCTCGATCGTGGACAGCGCCGTGGCCGGCGGCGGTTTCTGGCAGAGCCAGCAGGCATGGTATCCGGATCTCGTTCCGCGCCCGGACACGGTCTATCACGTGCGGATGGCGTGGACGGCGGACGGGCGCTACCGGTGGTGGGTGAACGACACGCCGATGCGATTCTCCGGTGTCGCGAAGACAGGGGAGGCGTTTTCGTTCCCCGATCTGGAGATTCCCGGCTTCGCGATTCCGTTCACGAACGCGGCCGTGCGCCCGGCGTTCGGCGGTATCGACACGATCGCGCTTCACTACGGGTACGTAACACCGTCACCGCATCGCGCCGACTACGGGCGCATCCGCATTCAGGGAACCGGGCTGGCCAACTGACGACTCGAGGCGCTTCCTACAAGGTGCGGAAGACCTCCCACAAATTCGCTTTTCGCTCGACGCCGATGCCCGGCGCGTCGGGGAGGCCGACGCGGCCGTTCACCACCGGGACGTCGTCGGCGAATCCGCCGAACGGCTGGAACACGCCCGGGTAGGACTCGTTGCCGCCGATCCCCAACCCGGCGGCGATGTGCAGCGCGAATTGATGCCCGCCGTGCGGCACGCAGCGCCGGCGCGACCAGCCGTTCGCTTCCAACATCGCGAGGATGCGCAGGTACTCGACGAGCCCATAGCTGAGCGCCGGATCGACTTGGATGAAGTCGCGCGCAGGGTCCATACCGCCGTAGCGGATCAAGTTGCGCGCGTCCGGCAGCGAGAAGAGGTTCTCGCCCGTCGCGATGGGCACGGGCGATCCATCGGCGACGCGCGCCAAGATCTCGAAGTCGAGCGGGTCGCATGGCTCTTCGTACCACTTCAGTGGATGCGCGGACAGCGCATCCCGGTACGCCATCGCTTCGTCGAGGTCGAAGCGGCCGTTCGCGTCGACGGCCAATTGCTGATCGCCGTGCAGCAGGGCGAGCACGGCCTCGATCCGGGCCACGTCGTCGGCCAGCGGCGCGCCGCCGATCTTGATCTTCACCGTCGTGTAGCCGAGATCGAGGTACGCGCGAAGCTCCTCGAGCAATCCATTGATGCCCTTCTCCGGGTAGTAGTATCCGCCGGCGGCGTAGACCTCGACCTTGGGGTTGACGTCGCCCCGCCGGTATCGCTCCGCGAGCAGGACATACAGCGGCTTGCCTGCGATCTTCGCGATGAGATCCCACAGCGCCATGTCGATCGTGCCGACGGCCACGGACCGCTCGCCGTGGCCGCCTGGCTTCTCGTTGGCCATCATGACGCGCCACGCCTTCGCGGCGTCGAAGTTCTGGCCGGTGTCGTCCAACAACGTCTCCGGCGGCGCGGCCATCAAACGCGGGATCACGCGATCGCGCAAGATGCCGCGTTGCCCGTAGCGGCCGTTCGAGTTGAATCCATAGCCGACGATCGGCCTGCCGTCGCGCACGACATCCGTGTGAATGGCGACAGCCGACGCCGTCATCTCGCGGAAGCTGATATAGGCGTTGGAGATCTCGGATCGGATCGGAACGACTTCGTCGACGATGGCGGTGATCTTCACTGTGTTCGCACCTGAGGTTCACTGCCGCGGCGTACTGCCGGCAGAAAGTTTACAGGACACGCCGATTGTAGCAACCGATCAGGTAGAGTCCGGCGGCAGCAATCCGTAATCTCGCGCCGCGCCTTCGGCCGTGACGTATCCCATCACCAGGTCTTGCAAAATGCTGCCGGGATCACGATCGCTCACTGCGCCGAACCCGCCGCCTCCGGGCAAGTGGAGCTCGACGACGTCTCCGGGGTGCAGCTGGATGGGCGGGAACCGCGTGATCCGCTGCCCATTGACGCGCACTTCGCCGATCCGCCCCGGACGTCCGCCGTCCAGACCCTGCGGCAGCGTCGTCACACGGTCGGGGGTCAAGTTGAACGTGACCGGGTTCGTCCCGAGAATCTCGAACGCAACGACTTGCCCCAGCCCGCCCCGCCGGCGTCCCGGCCCGCCGCTGTCGGCCCGCAGCGCCTTTTGGCGGAAGAGCACCGGCGCCTTGGCCTCGATGATCTCGCAGGGCGTCACGGTGCCGTTCGTCGGATACGAGACCGGGATCATGCCATCCAGCGAAGGCATCCCGCCCCGGCCGCCGTGCGGGAGCATGTCCACCAGGAAGTGGCCCAGCTGTGGATCGTCGCCCATCAGCACCAAGGGCCAAATCCCACCGTTGCTCGCCTGGACGCGCTCGCCGAAGATCGGCCACAGCGCGCCGAACAGGACCTGATTGATATTGTTCGTCGTCTTGGCGCGGGCCTTCACGGGCGCCGGATAGACAGCATTCAAGATGGAGCCCTCGGGCGCTGACACGTGAATCGGTCGAAACAGTCCCTCGTTGTTGGGAATGTCGGGCGCCAGGGCGCACTTGAAGGGATAGATCGACGTCGCGTACGTGCTGTTGTAGACGGCGTTTATGGCCGCATCGCGCCGTTGCGGCGACGACCCCGTGTAGTCGACGAACACCTCAGTCCCTCGTACCTCGACCCTCGCTTGCAGGCGCACGGTCTCGATGTATCCGTCGATGTCCATCCCGTACTCGTACACGCCGACCGGCAGTGCCGCGATGCGCTCCCGCATGGCGGCCTCGGAGCGATTCAGGATTTCCGCCGACAGGCCGTCGATGTCGTCCATGCCGTAATCCGCGAGGAACTCACGCATGCGCTCGGCGCCGATCCGCAGCGCTCCCGCCATGGCACGCAAGTCGCCCAGCAGCATCCCGGGCACCCGGCAATTGTCCCCGATGATCTGGAACGCCAGGGTATTCTCCCGGCCCTCCTCGTACAGCTTGAAGGGCGCCATCCGCAGCCCTTCACTGTAGATGTCCGTGCCCTCGATCTCCGCCGGATGGCCGCCGACGTCCGAGACGTGCGAGACGGTGCCGAGCAACGCCACGACCCGGCCTTTGACGAACACGGGGGAGAGCAAGATGTAGTCAGGCAGGTGTCCGGTCCCAATCCACGGGTCGTTCGTGGCCAGCACGTCACCCTCGCGCAGAACGCTCAGGGGAAACCGCTCCAGCATCACTCTGGCGGTTCGCGGCAGCACGACGCAAAAGTTGGGCGTACTCAGCGAGGATTGGCACAGCGACGAACCGCGCGGGTCGACGAGCACACAGGCGAAGTCGCGCCCTTCGCTGAGGATCGTGGAGAATGTCGACCTTACGATGATCCCGTCGACCTCGTTCATGATCGTGACCAGGCGCTGCCAGAGGATTTCCAGCGCCACGGGATCGAGACCCTGCGCATTGCCAACCGGAAGGCTGTATCTGTTGCGCGGCTCCGTCATGCGCCGGTCTCCTCGCCGAGGCGAACGACGACGTTCAGGAATCGGTCGACCTCCGCCGATGCGCCCGGCGGGATGACAACAGTCGCGTCGGCGCCCTCGAGTATCGCGGGCCCGGTCAGCCGCGTGCCTCCCTCGAGGCGGTCGCGATCGTAGATGGGTGTTTCCAAGTAACCCCCCGACGCCGCGAAGTAGGCGCGGCGGCTCCGCGCGGTGTGCCGCGCGTGAGCGGTCACCGTGCCCTCGCTCTCATTCAAGGTGATACGCGGCGCCGGCCCGGTCGCCGTGAGCCGGCATGTCGTCAACTCCACCGCGAGATGCCGGTGCGCGTGGCCGTAGGCGCGCTCGTACGCGGCGTAGAAGTGCGGCAGCACGTCTCGGTCGAGGTCCAGGGCGCCAAGGCGCTCCCACGGAAGATTGACGATGATTTCGTGCCCCTGGCCCACGTGCCGGAGGTCGGCCTGCAGGCTGAAGCGCATATCGGCGTCCGCGACGCCGGCTTCGGACAGCGTCGTCCGTCCCTCGTCGATCAAGTCGGCAAAGATGGCATCCAACGCGGCCAACGTATCCTGTGACAGCCGCGACGCGACGCTCCGGGAAAACTCGAATGAGACGGGTGCGGTCAGGAACCCCAGCGCCGATGTCACGCCCGCGCCCGGCGGACAGATGTATCCGCGCAAGCGCAGGGCGCGTGCGATCGCGTAGGCGTGGGCAGGACCCGCCCCGCCGAACGCCATCAACCACAATCGCCGCGGATCGGCGCCGCGCTCCGCCACGTGCACGCGCGTGGCGCCGATCATGTTCTCGTTGACGACGTGGTGCACGGCCCAGGCGGCCTCGGTGACGGTCCGGTCCAGCGAAGAAGCCAACGAACCGAGCGCCCGTTCCGCGGCTTGCACGTCGAGCGGCATGCGCCCGCCGAGGAAATAGTCGGGGTTGAGGTACCCAAGCAGGAGGTTGGCGTCGGTCACCGTCGGCGACGTCCCGCCCAACCCGTAGCACGCAGGCCCGGGATCCGCGCCCGCCGAAGCGGGCCCGATCTTCAGGAGGCCCAGCCGGTCGATCCATGCGATGCTGCCGCCGCCGGCGCCGATCTCGATCAGCTCCACCGACGGCACCTGCACCGGCAGACCGCTTCCTCTCTTGAAGCGGTGGGCCCGCGCGACCTCGAATTGCGTCGTCATCGCCGGTCGGCCGTCCTTGATCACGCACATCTTCGCCGTCGTGCCGCCCATGTCGAACGACAAGAGGTCGCGCACGCCGATGCGGTCCCCGTGAAAGACGGCGGCGAGCACACCGGCGGCTGGACCCGATTCCACCAGCCGAATCGGGAAGCGAGCCGCGGTCGTTGAGGTCGCGATGCCCCCGCTCGAGAGCATCAGATAGACGTCGCGATCGTAGCCCTTCGCCTGCAACGCTGCGCGCATCTCGGCCAGATAGGTATCGACCATGGGCTGCACGTAGGCATTGCAGACCGTCGTCGACATCCGCTCGTATTCCCGGATTTCGGGGGCCACGTCGGACGAGAGCGAAATACGCATCTCGGGAAACCACGAGCGCAGCAGCGCCGCGGCGGCGCGCTCATGCGCCGGGTTCTTGTAGGCGTGAAGGAAACAAATTGCCACGGCCCGGACTTCGGCGTCCGCGAGGGCCGGCCGTAGGGCGCTGAGGTCGTCGCCGTGCAACGGCGTCAGCACCGCGCCCTGCGCGTTCACCCGTTCCGCCACCTCCAAGCGCAACGGGCGCGGGACCAAAGGAGCCGGTAATTCGATCAGCAGATCGTAGATGTCGTAACGCATCTCGCGGCGGATCTCGAGAATGTCGCGAAAACCCGCCGTCGTGATCAGCGCGGTCGTGGCGCCGCGGCGCTCGATGAGGGCGTTGGTCACCAGCGTCGTGCCATGGATCGCGGCCTCGACGTCTTCGGGCCGGGCCCCGGCGTCTTCGAGCAACGCCCGCCAACCGGCCAACACCGCCTTCGCCGGTTCGCTTGGCGTAGTCAGCGTTTTGTGGCTCGTCAAGCGTCCCGAGAGCAAGTCGACGAGAACCAAGTCTGTAAAGGTGCCGCCGATGTCGAAACCGATGCGATAGCTCACAGTTCACCTGCGGCCGCTGTCACGCGGCAAGATAACGTACGCGGGACCTCGGCACCCGGCCGAGGTCCCGTTTCCCAACAGATTGTATGACGACGTGGAACGACCGACCTACGGGTTGACCTTCGCGCCGCCCATCCAGAGGAAGGTGTCCGGGGGCGGATCCCAGTTGAGCCGGCGGTTCACGCCGTACGTGCTCTTCATGTGGTACAGGAAGATCAACGGCCGATCCTCCGCCAAGTACTCCTGAATCCGCTTGTACTGACGCTCCCGCTCGGCCACGTTCATGTTGATCGCGGCGCGGTCGATGAGCCGATCGACCTCCGGCTTGCAGTAGCCCGTCCGCTGCGGTCCCCGCACGCAGTGCGCTTCCAGAACCGCGATCCACGGATCGAAGAACGAGTTGCGCAGCGCTTCCATCATGAGGCCCTTGTTGGACGGAATCCCGCGGTAGGCCGGGAAGTAGTACTGCTCGTTGAACGTGCTGACTTCCATGATCTTCAGGTTGATCTTGAACCCGACCGCCTGCAGCATTTGCGTGATGGCCTGCGACACTTCGGCGCTCATGAACCATCGGCCAGTGCTCGTGACGAACTCGAGCGGCTCGCCCTTGTAGCCGGATTCACGCAGCAGACGTTTCGCGCGCTCCGGATTGTAGACGTCACCCTTGTCGAGACCGTAGAGCCCCTCGTGCGAAGCGAACGTCGGTGGCGTGATCCGCGTGCGCGTCGGGACCCCCATCCCGTTGATGAGCTTCACGAGGGCCTTCTTGTCGATCGCGTGCTCGATCGCGGCGCGGACGAGGCGGTTCGACGCGACATAGCGGGTCGCGTTCTTGTCGGTGATCCGGACAACGAGTAGCTGGGTCGTTGGATTCTCCCCGATGACGACCCGGGTGTTCGCGTTGCGGTTGACACGGTCCCAGTCTTGACCCGGCACGTCGACGGTGAGATCGATGCCGCCGGTCAAGAGCTCGTTCACCCGCGTCGTCACTTCCGGGATCGCCCGGAAGACCAGCTCGTCGATGTCCGGACGCCCCTGGAAGTAGTTGTCGTTCGCCTCGAGAACGATGCGATTGTCCTTGATCTCCTCGACGAGCTTGTACGGGCCGGTGCCGATTGGCCGGCGCGCGAATCCCTGCGGGCCCACTTGTTGGAAGTACCGGGGCGGGATGACCTGGCAAGCGGTTTGCGCCATCTTGCTCAACATGGCCGGCTCGGTGTTGGTCGTCTGCACTTCGATCGTGAAGTCGTCGATGATGTTGACGCGCTCGATGAACCGATACTGCTGGTAGATCAGCAACTTGTCGTCGCTGGCGTTACGGTCGAGGTTGAATTTCGCCGCCGCGGCGTTGAACGGTTCCCCGTTCGTGAACTGGATGCCTCGGCGCAGGTAGAACCGCCACGCTTTGTCGTTCACGCGCTCGAAGCGCTCCGCCAACCAGGGCATGAACCGCCCTGTCTTCCGGTCCCGCCAGACCAGGCAATCGCCGATGTTCGATTGGATCCAGGTCGCTGGGATATTCCAGTCGGTCGGATAGTCGAACGACGTCACGAGCTCGCCCTGTCCGATGACCACTCGCTTCCGAGGGGCCGGGCCGGCTCTCCCGACCTGGCTTTGATAGAGCAGCGATACAACGAGCAACGTCGCCATGCCCAAGCGGAGAGTGAATCCTGACCTCATTACCGAGATCCCCCATGTTTGTCCAGCGCACAACGAGCAGACGCAGTCATTCAATAGACGATCCGAGAATCCTGCCTCGTTGGGGATAAGCTTGGCGGCCCGCCGCCTCTGCTCGCGGTCGCGGCTGCGGCGGGTCTGTCACTTCGGCTTCTCTTCCCCGTCCTTGGCTTTCACTTCGATCAGCTGACACGCTCCCAGATCGGCCGGCGGATTCGCGGGATCGACCTTCTGCACGTTGGCGTTCTTGTAGCACACGGACGACTTCGGGTCCCACTGCGTCGACGACACCTGGTTGAAGAACACGCTGACGAATGATCCGCCGGCGGCGAAGAACCCTTTCTCCGATGGGTTGAGGATGCATTTCCGCGCGGTCCCGAGGTTGCCCGCGGTCCCATCCATCAGCTTCTCGAACGTCTTCCGATTGTCATCCGTCACGTGCGAAGCCTTCGTGATCTCCCTGCCGCCGATCTTCAACGGCGTGGTGCGGCGGATGACGACGAAGCAATTGCCACCGACGGCGGAGCGAGCGCCCAGTGCGGACCGGATTCCTTCCATGGCCTTCGGGCTCACGCCGACGTCGCAGCCTCGGAAGTCCACGACTTCGGGCGCGCGGTCGAGCGACACCTTGCCGGTCAGCTTGGCCGCGATCTTGTCAGGATGGACGGTCGATTCGCTGATTCCGAATTGCAGTCCGCTGCTAGCGTGCGAATGCGTGATGAAGAACAGTTGCGCGATTGGAAACTGGAGACCGGCAAGCGTAGACGCCGCTTCGTCCAAGCTCTTCACTTGGCAGATCTGCGCGGTTCCGGTCAGCAGCGTCGCCAGCTCGGGTCCGCCGATGACGTTCTCGCCAAGAAGGACGACGTTCACGCGCTTGACGGGTTTCGTGGGTTGTTCCTTCGCGGGTTTCTGCTTCACGGGCGGCTTGGGCGTCTCATCCGGCGCGCGTTGGATGCCGAGTGGCGCGATCCCCGTCGTCTGCTGGGCCACGTGCGCGAGCTCATGCGCGAGCAAACGCGCACCGTCAACGGTTTCCGGCGCGTATTCTCCGGCGCCGAAGTACACGTCTCGTCCGATCGTGTAGACGCGGGCGCGGTGCGCGCGCCGCCACGGCCGCGCCGGTGTCGGCGTGCAGACGAGCCCAGAGCGTCCGGGCTCGGGCAAACGCTTCGGCGTCGCGTTCAAGCGCGTCTGGCGAACTGGGCGATGGGCCTTCTGCTGGGCCGGGATCGGCGGGCGTGCGCAGGAGGGGCTGGAGAGTTCGATTGCCGAGCGAGCTGGCCGCGATCGAGCCATGCGTGCCGCGATCGTGTGGGCGCATTCGTTGCCGCCCCCGGCCGCGAGACCTGGAGCTCGGGAGCTTGTCGCAGTGCCATGACGGCACGCCCGGCGACAGTCTAGGAATGTTCCGCGCCGCGAGACCGAGGTCCTGTTCGCGCGGCCACGAGGCGGCGCTGTCCCCGCCACGCATCCGCCTGGACAGGAAAGTGCCGCCGCCGGCGTCAATCTCTATGGGGCATCCCGAACACCTTAGTTCCGACATCCCAGGTCGAAAAGGAGACCCGCGTGAAGGTCTACATCTCGGTCGACATGGAGGGCGTCTCCGGCGTCGTCCACAACGAGCACACGAGCGAACGCGGCTTCGACTACCAGCTCGCCCGCCGTTTGATGATGGGCGAAACGAACGCGGCGGCGGAAGGCGCATTCGCCGCGGGCGCGACGAGCGTGCTCGTCAGCGACTCGCACGGCGGCAACGGAGCGCGCAACCTCATCATCAGCGATCTTCACCCCGACGCCGACCTCGTCACGGGATTCCCGCGGCCGTTGGGGCAGCTCGCCGGCCTCGACGAGTCCTACGCCGTCCTGTTGCTCGTCGGCTATCACACCCGCAGCAACGCCGCCGGCGTGATCAACCACACCGTGCACGGGCGTGCGATCAACAAGCTGACGATCGGCGGCCGCGAGATGGGCGAGATCGGCATCAACGCGCTGCTCGCTGGTCAAGCCGGCGTGCCGGTCGGATTGGTGACCGGCGACGACCTCACGTGCCAAGAAGGGCTCGATCTCTTGCCGGGCATCGAGACGGCCGCGGTCAAGCGCGCCGTCGACCGCTACGCGGCGCAGTGCCTGGCGCCGAAGCGCGCGCAGGATCTGGTGCGCGCGGCGTCGGAACGCGCGGTGCGGCGCGCCCCATCGCTGAAGCCGTTCGCGCCGGGACACCCCGCCGTCTGGGAAGTCCAGTACAAGGACACGGGCATGGCCGAGGTCGCAAACCAGGTGCCGGGGACGACGATGCACGCGCCCGACGCCATTCGCTTCGACGCGTCCGACGCGGTCACCGGTTTTCGCACGTTCTCGGCCGCGCTGGCCATCGCCGCCGGCACGCTTCGCTGACGCTCTCGGGAGGCCATCACTTGAAGATCTACATTTCGGCGGACATGGAAGGCACGTCGGGCGTCGTGCACGCGGCGCAGACCGGACCGGAAGGCGTCGATTACGGCCTGGCGCGCGGTTGGATGATGGCCGAGGTCAACGCCGCCATCGCCGGCGCGTTCGAGGGCGGCGCCGCGGAGGTCGTCGTCAGCGACGGGCACGGCGCGAACGGCAACCGCAACCTGCGCTTGGACGACCTCGACCCGCGCGCCGAGCTGATCACCGGGCGGCCGCGCGCCTCCGGACAGATGGAAGGCCTCGACGATTCGTTCTCGGCCGTCTTGTTCACCGGCTACCACACGCGGCACGGCAGCACCGGCGTGTTGAGTCACACCACGAACGGTCAGGCGGTCGCGAACGTCTGGATCAACGGCGCCCTCGTCGGCGAATTCGGGTTGAACGCTTACCTCGCCGGGTCGTACGGCGTGCCTGCGGCGATGGTCAGCGGTGACGATCTCACGATCGCCGAAGCGAAGGCTACGCTGCCGCACGTCGAAGGCGTCGTCGTCAAGCGCGCGCTCGGACGCTACGCCGCCCAGTGCATCCATCCCAAGCGAGCGCAGGCGGCGATTCGCGCCGGCGCGGAACGCGCCGTGAAGAACGCGGCCAAGCTGAAGCCGATCGCGCCGTCGACGCCCGTGGACGTGGAGCTGCAGTTCAAGGACACGGGCGGCGCGGAGTCGGCGCGGCGCGTGCCTGGCGTGCGGATGATCCAGCCCGATACGGTCGTTCTGCAGTGCCCGACGATGTCCGAGGCCTATCAGACGTACTACGCGCTGATCGGATTGTGGCCGGTGGTCTGGGGCGGGTGGATGAAGGGCTAACAGGCGACGGCGTTCCGGCGGGCGCCACGGTCTGGGACGCGTTCCGCCGGTTCAACGGTCGATTCCAGGCCATGTAGAGAAACGCGAGGCGCGGGAGGAAAGATCTCCTCCCGCGCCTCGCCGGAGATTCCTCAGCCGAGGGGGACGGGCTCGCGCTGAACGGGCGATGTCACCGTCGCCCCGGACTCCGTGATCAGGACGTTGACCTCGCTGCGGATGCCGATGTGGCCGAGGTAGACACCCGGCTCTACGGTCACACCCAAGCCGGGCAACAGCTGGCGCGTGTCGTGCGTCTCCCAGTCATCCAAGTTGACGCTGCGCCCATGGGCGACATTTCGGCCGATACTGTGGCCAAGCCGGTGCCGGAACGCCTCGCCGAAACCCCGCGCCGTGATGAGGTCGCGCGCCGCGCGATCGACCTCCCACCCTTGCTGCACGGAGCGCTTCGAGAGCAATTCGATCGCGAGGTCGCGGGCGTCGCGCACGGCCTCCCAGAC
Source organism: Armatimonadota bacterium (assembly GCA_016868955.1). Classification (GTDB taxonomy): domain Bacteria; phylum Sysuimicrobiota; class Sysuimicrobiia; order Sysuimicrobiales; family VGFF01; genus VGFF01. Next base: position 12,107 of record VGFF01000006.1, on the reverse strand, counting down.
GCGCACGTACTCGGCTGTCGGTTCGCCCGCGTAGCCGGACCACGTGATGTCGGCCATCGGCCGATCGGGCACGCCGGCCCACAAGTCGAGGATCACGCACTGCCCGCGCTGCAACGGGCGATCCGTGCGCGGGCTGGGGCTGTAGTGCCCGTCGCTGGCATGGCTGCCGAACGCGACGATCGCCGGATGATCAAACGCGAGATCGGCGGCCTGGAGACGTTCGGCGATGAGCCGCTGCACGTCGAGCTCCGTCACCGGCTCGCCGGCGCGCAATCGTTTGTCCATGAAGGCGAACGCCGCGTTCTTGGCGTCGACGAGACCGCGCACGGCGCGATCGTGCGCGGCGCGGTCGTCGGCGTCCCACGTCAGGAACCGCTGCAGCAGATCCGCGCTGGACACGACGTCGACGCCGAGCGCCCGCACGCGCTCGAGCGTGCCGCCGTCGACGTAGCTGACGTAGGGGATCTCGCCGCCCGGGCTGTACTCCATAGCGACACGACGCGCGCCGTTGAGCGTTTCGCGCAAGCGCTCGTCGAGCTGGCCGTGCGACGCGAACTCCAGCCGCCGCAGCGAGGCGTCCCGCAGCACCGCCTCCCATGCCGATCCCTCGATGCGGTGATGGATCAACGCCGGGGCGCCCTTCGCGGGCACGAACAGGAACCAGCGGCGCGACAATATCCCCTCGCCCAACGGCAGCAGCTGCGGCGGAAACGGATTGAGACCGCGAAAGTCGTAGATCAACCAGCCATCGAGCGCCGCTTCACGCACCACCTGCTGCAAGCGAGATAGCGAAGACTCCGACATCGACGTGACTTGCCTCCTTCCGCTCCTCGCGGAGATCGCGGCGGAGCGCTCGAATGACTTTGGATACCACGCGGGGCCACGGCGGCCCTGCGCGGCGTAAGCGCGCGCGTGCGCGCCGAGGAAGCGTCGCCATAAGTAACGAAAAGCACCCTCGAGATCGATCCCCGCCTTCCTCGACGAACGCATCCGAAAGGGGACGCGACCGATGTTGACGCTGCTCCGGCGCTGCCAAGTGTGGGCGCCGCAGGATCTCGGCACGAACGACATCCTCATCGCCGGCGGCCGCGTCGCCGCCGTCGCATCTTCGCTGCCGGCCGCCGGTTGGCGCGGCGTGACCGAGATCGATTGCGGCGGCCGCGTCACGGTTCCCGGCTTCGTCGACGGCCACACGCACTTCCTCGGCGGCGGCGGCAGCACGGGACCGCACACGCGCGGCCCGGAGTTGAACCTCACCGACTTCACGCGCTGGGGCACGACGACGGCGGTGGGGCTGCTCGGCGCCGACGGCCTCACGCGCAGCCTCGTCGGGTTGCTGGCTAAGGCGCGGGCGCTCGAGGACGAAGGCTTGTCGACGTACCTGTTCATCGGGTGTTACGACGTGCCGCCGCCCACGATCACCGGCAGTCTCAAGCTCGACGTCATGTTGATCGAAAAGGCGCTCGGCGCCGGCGAGATCGCGATCTCCGATCCGCGGTCGTCGCAGCCGACCGTCGAGGAGCTGGTCCGCATCGCCGCCGAGACGCAGGTGGCAGGCCGGCTCACCGGACGCGGTGGGGTCGTCAACATCCACATGGGGCTGGGCAAAGCCGGACTGCAGCCGTTGATCGACGCGCATGCGCGGTCGGATCTCCCGGCGGGGATCTTCCTGCCGACGCACTGCAACCGCACCGCGGCCCTGCTCGATCAGACCGTGGCCTGGGCGCTCGCCGGCAACCCGATCGACTTGACCGCGCACCGCGTCCTGCCAGGCAACGTTTGGGTTCCCGACGCCGTGGCTCACCTCCTGAGCAAGGGCGTGCCGATCGACCGCATCAGCATGAGCACGGACGCGGGCGGCGTCTTCCCGCATCTCGTCGATGCGCACGGCAAGCCGGCGATGGCGATTTGGGAGACGCGGCTGCTCTACGACGAGTTCCGCGATCTTATCGTTCGCGGCATGCCGATCGACGTCGCGGTGCGGATCGCCGCCACGAACCCGGCGCGCCATCTGCGCCTGCATCCGCGCAAGGGCGAGATCGCGGTCGGTTCCGACGCCGACCTCCTCGTGCTCGGTCCGGATTGGGAGATCGACAAGGTGCTCGCGCGGGGGCGGTTGATGGTCGACGGCGGGAACGCGATCGTGAAGGGCGTCTTCGAGGAGCGCTAGCCGGGCCCGGCCAGATCCAGCACGCGCGGGATCTGATGGTGCGCCGCCGGACGGAGGATCGGCAGCCGCACGCCGGCGGCGCGATAACGCTCGACGCGATCGAGGACCTCCGACGGCGTGCCGGACGCGGTGAGGTTTTCGACGGTGCGCGGCGACAACGCGCGTTCCAGCGCGGCCTTGCCGCCCTCGCGGAACGCCGTGTCGAGCCGCGGCAGATCGTTCGGGTCGTAATACGGATCGCCGACGCGCCGGCGCGGCGCCGATTGCGTCTTGAACTTCATCGGCAGGAACTTGTAGGCGACTTCCCAGCGGACGGCATCGACGGCCGCGTCGTGATCGCCCTCGACGGACGTGTTAATGATCTGCGCGACCTCGAACGCCGACCAGTCGCGCCCCGCTTCCTCGACCGCCTTCTTGACGATCGCGACCGCGTTCGCCGAGTACTCCGGCGACGACACGGTGTTCAGCAAGACGCCGTCGCCGAGGCGGCCGGCGAGCCGCAGCCCCGTGGTGCTCGTCGCCGCGAACCACAACGGAATGCGCGGGCGCACCGGCGTCCAGCCGAGCTGCGCGTCGCGCACACGGAGCAGCCGCCCATCGTATGTAACCGACTCGCCGGCGAGCACGCGGCGGATGACCGATACCCACTCCCTCATGCCCTCGACGGGGTCGTGCGGCTCGAACCCGTAGCGGCCGGCGTGATTGTCGGTGGCCGCGCCCGGGCACAACACGAGGCGACTGCCCGACAGCTCGTCGAGCGTCGCCGCCGTCTGCGCCATGACGACCGGACTGCGCAGCCGCACGATCTGCGTGAAGCCGAGCCGCATTTGCCGCGTCGCGAGCGCGAACGCGGCCATAGCCGTCACGCCGTCGCGCATGAGCGCGAACGTCTCAGAGAAGAACCCCATCTCGAATCCACGCGCGTCCGCGAGGCGCATCGCCTCCGCGAAGTCGCGGATCGTCAACCGGGCGTCGTAGCCGACGGCGAACCCGATGCGGGACATCGCCGCGACAGTTCGCGCCGCGGCGGCGCGGGCCCTGCGAGGCTCAGCGCGCGACCTTGAAGTTGAGCATAGGCGTCTTCAACGTTCCGACCCACGCAGGGACGATCGGACGCCAGTCCGAAGTTCCAACCAGTTTAGTCGACTGGAGGTCCCCTCGTTGCTCGCGCTCCTGGAACGGTTCCTCGCGCTCGCCAACCGTCTCAATCGCCTCGTCGGCGAAGCGAAGGGCACGGAGCCGCTGCTCGTGCACTTCATCCCGATCACGCGCGAAGAAGGACGCGACTGGTCGGAGGTCCTAAACGGGTTACAAGAGGTAGAAACGTCGTTGGCGGCCTGGGATCTTCCCGATCAGCGCCGCCAGTTCTTCACCGACGTCATCACCGCGATGACGATGCAGTGCCGCGAGGGGATGGGCGAATCGATCCCCTATGGCCAGCGCGTCGCCACGTACCTGGGCGTGCCAGGAGAACCCGTCGGCGAGGACCTGATCGCCGCGATGGAGCGCGCGCTCGCGGCGTTGCTCGCGGCCGCCGGCCACAAGGGCTCGTTGCCGGCGGCGCTGCAGAGCTGGCGCGCCGCGAACCGCCTCGCGCCGGAGGAGTTCGCCTCGCGCGCGGGTGCGATGATCGCCGACGCGCGGCGCGAGACGCACGCGCGCATCGCCGCGCTGCCCGACGGCACGGCAGCGGAGTTCGAGCCGGTCCGCAACGTCTTCTACAACGGCTACTCCAAGGCGACCGGCCTGTATCGAAGCCGCGTGATGCTCAACGCCGACCTGGGCTGGACCACGCCGGCGCTCGCCCACGTCGTCGCCCATGAGTCGTTTCCCGGCCACTCGGCGCTGAACGCGATCCGCCAGCGGCACGGACTGGACGGCACGTTGCCGCCGGAAGCGGGCTTGTACTTCTCGAATACGCCGATCACGCCGATCATCGAAGGCACGTGCAACCTCGGCATGCGCCTGCTCGGTTGGTGCCGCACGATCGACGATGAGATCACCGACCTCGAAAAGCGGTACCGCGCCGGGCTCAGCACGAACTGGGTGTACCGGCTGCACGCCAACGGATGGTCCGGCGAGCGCCTCGTCGCCGAGATGATGGATCGGCGCGGCATCCCGCGCATCGAAGCGGAGACGCACCTGCGGTTCCTCGCCGATCCGCTGTGGTGTACGGGCATTCCGCACTACTACTACGGCACCGAGGCGGTGCGCGACGTGTTCCTGCGGTTCGAAGCCGCGGGGCGGCGCGCTGAATTCTGCGACATCCTCTATCGAGAAGTGCACACGATGGGCACGTTCAGGCGGCGGGTCGGGACGGCGTAGAACGCGAGCGAGGAGCACACGATGACGACGATTCACTCCCATCTCCTGCACACCTCGCATTGGGGCGCGTTCCGCGCCGAGACCGTGGGCGATACGGTTGTCGCGATCCGCCCGTACGAGGGCGATCCGGATCCGTCGCCGATCCTCGAGAACATCGCGACCAGCCTGGACCATCGCGCGCGGATCGCCGAGCCAATGGTCCGCGCCGGCTGGCTCGATCGCGGGCCGGGACCGGATTCGAAGCGCGGCGCCGAGCCGTTCGTGCCTGTCTCGTGGGACGTCGCGATCGACTTGTTGTCCCGCGAACTGAAGCGCGTGTATGAGACGCACGGCGGCGAAGCCGTCTACGGCGGCTCCTACGGCTGGGCGAGCGCCGGGCGCTTCCACCACGCGCAGAGTCAGCTGCATCGCTTTCTCAACGTGCTCGGCGGCTGCGTGCGCTCGACCGAGAACTACAGCAACGCGGCGCTTATGCGCATCATGCCGCACGTCGTCGGCTCGATCCGCGCCTACATGGACCGCGCGACGTCCTGGACGGTGCTGGAGCGGCACACTGATCTATTCGTCTGCTTCGGCGGCATTCCGCTGAAGAACACGCAAGTCACGCCCGGCGGCTCGACTACGCACCCAACGCGCGACCACCTGATGGCGGCGAAGCGCCGCGGCGCGGAATTCGTGTTGATCGGCCCGCTGCGGGACGATCTGCCGGCGTTCACCGAGCCGCGCTGGCTCGCGCCGCGCCCCGGCACGGACGTCGCGTTGATGCTCGGGCTCGCGCACACGCTCACCGACGAAGGCTTGCACGATCGAGACTTCCTCGGGCGCTGCTGCGCCGGTTACGACAGGTTCGAAGGCTATCTGCTGGGACGCTCCGATGGCATCGCGAAGAGCGCCGCGTGGGCGGAAGAGATCTGCGGCATTCCCGCCGACGCGATCCGCGCGCTGGCGCGGCGCATGGCGCAGCGCCGCACGTTCATCAACGTGAACTGGTCCCTGCAGCGCGTGCAGTACGGCGAGCAAGCCCCTTGGATGGTGGTGACGCTGGCGGCGATGCTCGGCCAGATCGGTTCGCCCGGCGGCGGGTTCGGGCACGGCTACGGCTCGCTCGGCTACGTCGGCCGGCCGCATCTGAAGATCGGACCGCCGGCGCTCGGCCAAGAGGTCAATCCCGTCAAGACGACGATCCCCGTGGCGCGCGTCTCGGACATGCTGCTGCATCCGGGCGAGACCTACGACTTCGATGGAAAGCGCTTCCCATATCCGGACATCAAGCTCGTCTATTGGTGCGGCGGCAATCCGTTCCATCATCACCAGGATCTCGCGCGCCTGCGGCGCGCCTTCGCGCGGCCGGAGACGATCGTCGTCCACGAGCCGCATTGGACGCCGATGGCGAAGCACGCGGATGTCGTGCTGCCGGCGACCGTGACGCTCGAGCGCAACGACATCAGCGGCTCGACGCACGACCTGGCGCTCGTTGCGATGCGTCGCGTCGTGGCGCCGCACGGGGAAGCGCGCAACGACTACGACGTGTTCGCCGACGTCGCGGCGCGCCTCGGCGCCGGCGAACAATTCACGGAGAATCGCACCGAAATGGAATGGATCCGCCACCTGTACGAGAGCTGGCGGGAGAAGAACGTCGGCCGCGACGGCTGGGTGCCGCCGCAATTCGACGAGTTCTGGGGAAAAGGCATCGTCGAGATCCCCGCCGCGCAGACGCATACCGAAGTCGTGCTCTACGAGGATTTCCGCGCCGATCCGGCGCGCGCCCCGCTGAACACGCCGAGCGGCCGCATCGAGATCTTCTCCGAAACGATCGACGGCTTCGGATACGACGATTGCCCCGGCCACCCGACGTGGCTGGAGCCGACCGAGTGGCTGGGCGCGCCGCTCGCCGACCGCTACCCGCTGCACCTGATCGCGAACAATCCGAAGACGCGGCTGCACAGTCAGCTCGACATGGGCGCGTACAGCCAGGCGTCGAAGGTCGCCGGGCGCGAGCCGATCCGCCTGCATCCTGACGACGCCGCGCGTCGCGGCATCGTGAACGGGGACACCGTGCGCGTGTTCAACGATCGCGGTAGCTGCTTGGCGGGCGCGATCATTACTGACGGGATCCGGCCGGGCGCCGCGCAGCTGTCCACCGGCGCCTGGTACGATCCGATCAATCCAGAGGATCCAAACGCGATGTGCGTGCACGGGAACCCGAACGTCCTCACCTACGACCGCGGCACATCCCGGCTCGGACAAGGGTGTTCGGGGCAGCACGCGCTCGTCGAGGTCGAGAAGTGGACGAGACCGCTGCCACCACTGAAGGCGTTCAATCCACCGCCGGTGGAGCGCCGCGGCTGACAGTCGATCGGCCGCGGCGTCCGGTCAGCCACGGTGCGCTTACGCCAGGTCGAATCCCTGCGCGCGCAGCGTCTCGCGCAGCGTCGTGCGCCGCGGTTGCGACACGCGCCGCGCCGAGTGCTCGCGCCAGCTGTAGTCCTCGCTGACGGCGGGCCTGCCGGGCGCGGGCACTTGGCGGCCGCCGTAGATCCCGGTCTTGGCCATCGTTTCGTCGTAGGCCTCGAACAGCGGTCGCTCATGCGACGCGTCGTAGCGTTCCCAGTGCAGCACCGCTTCGAGCGGCAGCCGCGGGCGCAGCATCGGCTCATGATCCGGCACGCCGAGCGTCATGCCGCTGATCGGGAAGACGAGCTTTGGAAGCTCCAGCAAGTCGATAATCGCGTCCGGATTGTCGCGGATGCCGCCGATATAGCAGCAGCCCAATCCGAGCGACTCCGCGGCGACGGTCGCGTTCTGCATCATGAGCGCGACGTCGACGGCGGCGACGAGCATCGCCTCCACGAATCGCGAATCCTGATTGTAGCCGCGCTGCTTGCAGGCGCGCTCCATCCGGGAACGGTCGGCGCACCACGCGATGAACACGGGCGCTTCGCGGATGAACGCCTGATCGCCGCAGAGCTCTGCCAGCCGCGCCCGCGTGTCCGCGCGCTCGACGACGACGGCGGTGCCGTACTGCATGTTCGAGGACGTCGCGGCGCGCTGCCCCGCCGCGATGATCGTCTCGATGGTCTCGCGGGGAATCGGGTCGGACTTGTACCGCCGGATCGAGCGATGCCGCTCGAGCAGGGTAAGGACGGCGTTCGACAACGGGCACCTCGCACGGGGGGGCTTCGTTGGGCGAACACTTCTGGAGCACGGCGGCCAACGCCTTCCGTTGCGCCGCTAGGCGACGGCGGCGCGTCGCGCCAGCGCGGGGAGATCGGGCACTGCCAAGTCGGGGCGCGCGTCGGCCGGCGACATCGCGCCCGAACCCGGCAGCCCGTGCCGCCGGTTCACCAACACCGTCGTAAAGCTGAGCGTCTTCGCGGGCGCGATGTCGTGGTACAAGCTTTGCGCGACGTGCAGGATTTGCTCCTTGCGAAGCGCGAGGCGCGCGAGCGCGGCATGGAAGTTCGCGGGCGACGGCTTGTACGATCCGATCTGCTGCGCCGTGATGACCCAATTGAAGCTCGTCTCGAGCCGCGCCGCCGACTGCGCGAACAGATCGTCGTCGACGTTCGAGACGATCGCGAGCTTGTACTTCTTCTGCAGCACCCGCAGCGCCGCGGGCGAATCCGGAAACGCCGGCCAATCTCGCACGGACGCCGCGAAGCGCGTCCGCTCCTCGGTCGTGGGCGTGACATCCAGGCCCGCGCCGAAACCGTCGAGTACGCGGCCGAGCACGGTCTTGTAGTCGACGTACGGACCGTGCTCGATCTCGGACTCGAGCGCGCCGTATAGCACGAGCGCGTCGTCCTTTGCGAGGACGGCGCCATGCGCGGCCAGCGGGTCGCGCAACGCGTTCCAGATCCCGGTCTCCCAGTCGATCAGCGTGCCGTAGCAGTCGGACATCAGCGCTTCGAACGGGGTGATGTCCAGCAACTTATCCCCCCAGTAATCGTTCTTCGCCGCGGCCGGGCGATCGAGGCCCATGAGCCGCAGCGGTCAGAGTCCAAGGCGGGCGGGCAGCGCGGTTTCACGAACGCCCGAGTTCGTCGGCCAGGTCGAGGAAGTTCGCGGCCTCCAGGTCGAATCCATACGGCGTTTCTTCGAACGGCAGATCGTACCAGTTGACGTACGCGCCACGATACCCGGACGCTCGCGCACCGACGACGTCGAAGCGTGGGCCGATACCATCATCAGCTCGTGCGGCTCCGCGGCCAGCGTCCGCGCCAGGTACCGATACACGTGAGGACTCGGTTTGAAGACCCCAACGTCCTGCACGGAGATGACAGCATCGAACGCGAATCGAATGCAGCGCTTTACCAGGCGCTTACGGAACTCATTCTCGCCGTTCGACAACACGACGAGATTGGACTTCTTACGCAGCAGTTCCAGCCCGGGCAGGACGTCCGGGAAAGGGATCAGCTCCCCCCAACCTTGCATGCTGCCTTCGACGTCGGCGGCCGCGAACGGCAGCTTCGCGGCGCCCAGCACACAGACCAGGGCGCGGCGGCAGGTATCCAGGTAGCCGAAGTGACGGGTGCAACTCAGGGTCTCTTGATATTCCTCGATGCGTTGGCGCGATCGCCAATGGTCCCACAACTGCGGCCCCGTGATCGTCGAAGCGCAGCCCGTCAGGAATGCCTCCAGCCGAGGGACGTGTGTCGCGCCTAAATCAAGAATCGTGCCGAACGCATCGAAAGTCAGCGTGTTGACCTAATCGACTGTCCGCATGAATTCACCCCATGGCTCTTTGCTTGGCGCGTGCGGGCAAACCAAGGCGGGCCAGCAGCGCGGCTCCCGTCGGTTGCGTCGAGACGATCTCTTCTTTGCGGGCTTTGGGGAGCCGCTGGAAACGGTCCTCCACGCGCAACGCCAGCGTTCGATTCCCGATCGGCACGCAGAACACGAGACACAGCGGGCCCCGGGCTCGCAGCGCCTTCGCGCCGCGGCCGGCTTCGTGCGCCGCGACGCGGCGCGCCACATCGTTCGTGACACCGGCGTACAACGCGCTCGCGCGCGTACGCAGCACGTAGAAATGCCAGCCGTCCCCCACTCGGCCCCACCCTCGCCGCGACGTTGGTCGCAAGAATCGGATATCGGGTGCATGGATAGACTGCCATACCGACACCGCGAATTCCTGCGGACGTGTCGCATGATGACGTGGTTCCAGACGGTTACGCTCACCGAGGCGCGAGCTGAGGAATTGCGGCCGGAGCTCGGGAGACTCGCGATTGCGACTGAAGCGCAAGGCGCGCGGCGGGCCGCCCGAGCATGGCCGCGGGTGACGTTTCGGTTTCGCCTAGAAGTCGTTCTGGAACGAGCGGCCTCGCCGCGCAGCCGCGCGGGCCGCTGAATCTGTCGATTCCGTTCTTCGCGCCGGACACGTTCCAGTACCAGCGCGACATCGTGCGGGCGCGGCGGCTGCTGCAAGAGGCAGGCTATGGCCGCGACAAGCCGCTGGAGGTCTCGTTCGGCTACGTCGGACCGAGCGGCGTGCAGCGCCGCACGGCCGAGATCCTGCAGGGGTACCTCGGCGAGGTCGGCATCAAGGTCGTGCCGCGGCCGATGACGTTCCCCTCCCTGCTCGGCTTGATGCAGAAGCCGGAGACGGTGCCCGACATCTTCAACTTGAACAACCACTCCGCGTACCCGGATCCCGACTACACGTTCGCGCGCTTCTGGCACAGCTGCGCCAGCGGCGGCGGCACCGGACTCAACGGCGGCTTCTACAAAAACGCCGAGGTCGATCGCTTGATCGACGAGGCGCGCGGCATCTCCGACGCGGCGAAGCGCAAGGAGCTGTACAAGTGCGTGCAGCAGCTCATCACCGACGACGCGCCGGCGATCTGGATCGCGAACCCGGTGACGGTCGTCGTCCACCGCCCGTACGTGAAGGGCTTCCAGTAGGTCTCGGGGTTCAGCCGCACGCTCGGCTACCTCGAGCGCATCCACCTGGAGGGCAAGTAGCCGACACGTGCTGGCCTACGTCGCGCGGCGCCTCGTCCTGCTGGTCGTGGTGCTCTTCGGAGTATCCGTCCTCACGTTCGCGGTGTCGCATTGGGTGCCGGCGGACGCTGCGCGCAACGCCGCCGGCATGGACGCGACGGCCGAGCAGGTCCAGCGCTTGCGCGTCGAGCTCGGTCTCGATCAACCGGCGCACGTGCAATATCTGCGGTACGTCGGCGGGCTGCTGCGCGGCGATCTCGGGATCTCCGTCGGCACCCGCCGTCCCGTCACGGAAGACATCGCGGAGTTCTTCCCGGCCACGTTCGAGCTAGTGCTGGTCGCGACGACGATCATGATGGTCGTCGGCGTGCCGCTCGGCGTAATTTCGGCCGTGCAGCGCGGCAAGCTCGCCGATGTCGTGACGCGGCTGCCGGCCATTCTCGGCACGGGCGCGCCGATCTTCTGGCTCGGCTTGATGGGGCAGCTGTTCCTCTACTACCGTTGGAGCCTCGTGCCATACGGCGGGCGGCTCGCCGAGACGTCGGTCGCGCCCGCAAGCGTCACCGGCTTGCTCCTCATCGACACGCTCGTCGCCGGCGACCCGGCGCTTCTCGGCGAGGCGATCCGCCACCTGTTCCTGCCGGCGACGGTGCTCTCGGTCCCGCGCATGGCGATCATCACGCGGCTGACGCGCGCCAGCCTGCTGGAGACGCTGAACCTCGACTTCGTGCGCACGGCGCGCGCGAAAGGGCTCGGCGAGCGGACCGTCATCGCGCGGCACGCGTTGAAGCCGGCGTTCATTCCCGTCTTGACGGAGTTCGGCCTGCAATTCGGATGGATGCTCGGCGGCACGGTGCTGGTCGAGAGCATCTTCGCTTGGCCGGGGATCGGGCGTTACGCGTTCAACGCGATCCAGAACATCGACTTGCCCGCGATCATGGGCGTGACGCTGCTGCTCGCGACGTTCAAGGTCGCGACGAACCTCCTCATCGACGTCCTGTATCTTTTCGTCGATCCACGGATCCGCTACTGATGAAGGCGCACGCGTGACCGCGGCGGCGACGACGAGTGTGGGCGGACTCGGCCAGGCGCGGCGCGGCAAGATGCTCCCGCGCTTTCGGACGGATCCGCTCGCGCTGGCGGGCGCCGCGATCGTCCTCGTCGTCGTCCTCGCGGTCATCTTCGCGCCGCTGCTCGTGCCGTACGATCCGACGAAGATCGATCCCGAATCGCGGCTGCAGGGGCCGAGCGCGAAGCACGTGCTCGGCACCGATCACATCGGCCGCGACGTCTTCACGCGCCTGCTCTACGGGGGGCGCGTGTCGATCGGCGTAGCGCTCGTCGTCGGCGCCGTCTCCGGCGTGATCGGCTTGCTCGTCGGCGGCGTCGCTGGACTCGGCGGCAAGCTGATCGATGAGACGTTGATGCGCGTGACCGACGTGTTCTTGTCGTTCCCGTGGCTGATCCTCGCCGTCGCGGTCGGCGTCGCGATCGGCCCGAGCTTGTGGGCGGCGATGATGGCGCTGTCGTTCGTTTGGTGGCCGGGGTACGCGCGCCTCGTGCGCGGGCAGGTGCTCGGACTGCGGGGAATCGAATACGTCGAGGCGGCGCGGGCGCTCGGCAACCGTGAGGCGCGGATCCTGTTCCGTCACGTCCTCCCGAACGTGCTCGG
>VGFF01000005.1 GCA_016868955.1 Armatimonadota bacterium | reverse complement strand
GGCGGCAGCGGACCTGGCGCGGGAGGCGCTGGCGGCCGAGCGCGGCGCGCGGCGGGCGGTCGGCGAGGTCGAGCTGTTCGCCGAGCCAATCCAGCCGATGCCGCGCCTCGTCGTCTGCGGCGCCGGGCACGACGCTATCCCGCTGGTGCGGCTCGCGCGCGAGGCGGGATTCCGGCCGATCGTCGTCGACCGCCGGGAGCAGTTCCTGACGCTGGAGCGGTTTCCGGAAGCCGATGGATTCCTGCGGACGGAGTTTCCCGAGACCGCGGCACGGATCGCGCCCGACGATCGCACGTACGTCGTCGTCATGACGCACAACTACCTGTGCGACAAGGACGTCGACCGCTCGTTCCTCACGCACCCGGCGCCGCCGGCGTACCTCGGACTGCTCGGCCCGCGCAGCCGGTCCGAGAAGATCCTGCGCGAGCTCGCGGACGAGGGCGTCGCGATCGGTGACGCGACGCGCGATCGCATCTACGCGCCCGTCGGCCTCGACATCGGATCCGAGGGACCCGAGCAGATCGCGATCGCGATCTTAGCCGAGGCGATCTCCGTCCGCACGGGGCGCAGCGGCCGCAACCTGCGCGAGCGGACCGCGCCGATCCACGCCGGGCGCTGAAAAGCGAAGTCGCGCGACGATGCCGGAGGCGCCCGAGAGCTCTCCCGCCACCGCGCCGGCGGACGACGTCACCTGCCTCTTGCTCGCCGCCGGCGTCAGCCGGCGCATGGGCACCGCCAAGCTCCTGTTGACGCTGGACGGGAAGTCGCTGCTGCGCCGCGCCGCCGAGACGGCCTGCGCGGTCTGTCGTCACGTGGCCGTCGTGCTCGGGCGAGAGCCGGAGCGGCACGCCGCCGCGCTCGATGGCCTACCCGTCGAGATCGTCGTCAACGCCGACTACGAAACCGGCATGAGCTCCTCCATCCGCGCCGGGCTGGCGGCGGCGGTTCGCTGGAGGCCCGAGGGCGTGCTCATCCTGCTCGCCGATCAACCGGCCGTAACACCCGCGTTCCTGCGATCCTTGCTGGAGGCGTTCCGGTCCGGACGCGTCGGCCCCGACGACGCGCCGCCGCTCGTTGCGGCGTCGCGTTATCCGGGCACCGTCGGTCCGCCCGTGATCTTTTCGCGCCGCGTCTTCGCGGAGCTGCAACGGATCGAAGGGGAAGGCGGGGCGAAGGCGGTCATCGCCGCGCACGAGCGCCACGCGGTGTTCGCGGACTTGGATGACGCGGCCGTCGACGTGGATACGCCGGAGGATTTGGAGCAATGGCGGTCCTTTGAGCGCGACCCGGAGGGATTGCGCTAGCCGGCGGCGCCGACGCGACCGTACACCGGCGTCAACCACTTCCTGTACTTCTCGATCCGTCCCTCGACCGCCGCGAAGTAAAGCGCTTGCAGGCCAGGCGACGCGTCAGCGGCCCCGGCGCGCCGCTTCCGACCGCGTAGCGGTCGACGCTGCGGATCGGGAGGATCTCGGCCATCGTGCCGAGGAGGAACGCCTCGTCGGCCACGTACAACTCCGTCCGGTCGATCTCGCGCTCGGCGGTCGCCAAACCGATCTCATCGCGCCATAGCGTCGCCATTGAGTTGAGCGTGATCGATTCCAGGAGGTTCGATGACGGCGGCGGGGCGATCAGCACGCCGCCGCGCACCATGCAGAAGCACGATCCGGGACCCTCGGCGACCTTGCCGCGCTCATTGAGCAGGATCGGCTGGTGGTAGCCGTTCGTGCGCGCTTTTATGACGGCCAAGCGCGCGTTGTGGTAGTTGGCGCCGGCCTTGACGCGCGGCGGCATGTCCGCGTCGTTGATCCGCGCCCACGTGCTCACGCAGACGTCGATGCCACCTGCGACTTGCGGGCTGCGCGGCAGCCGCTGCGCGTCAAGGCCGGCGCCATCGCCGACGTAAATCGCCAGCCGATACCACGCCGTCTCCTCGATCCGGTTCGCTTGCAGGGGGTCGATCTGCGCTTGCGTCAGCGCCGCGTCGGACCAAGGCATCGCCATGCGCATGATCCTCGCCGACCGCCGCAGCTTCGCGAGGTGGTCGTCTTTGCGAAAGAGGCACAGCTCCCGGACGTCGTCGTTCCAGTACGCGCGGAGACCCTCGAAGATGTTCGCGCCGCGATTGACGGCTGCGGAGGACGCGTGGATCCGCGCCTCGGCCCAAGGAACGATCGACCCGTAGAATCAGGCGTACGACGCGATCGTGCCCATGCCTCGATCCTCTCGGTCGTCCGCGATGGGGTGAACGCCGCTACCGCAGCTGCCAGGTCTGCAGCGCGATCGACGCGTAGAAGCCGGCGACGGTGACGGCTGCCGTCCAGGCGATATCCTGCCCGATCTCCGTCATCGGCCGATCGGTCCGAAACGCTTCCAGGGACGCGCGCACGCACGCGTACGAGCCGAAGGCGCCGAGCAGGGCGACCGGCACGGTGGCGACGCGCACGGCGCCGAAACTGGCGCCGTGCAGCACCGCCGCGCACCAGGACGCGCAGTTGACGGCGACGACGCCGTGCAGGAAGCCGGCGGCGTCGCGGGGCCATGGGATGCGGGCGCGCCGGGAGGCGGAAGGCTCCCGCGTTACGGGTTGCGTGGTCATCGACGACTCCGGGCTGCGTAGTAAAGGCACGATGGCGCGACGATGCGGCGCCCCGCGTCAACGATCCTGCCGGCCGCGTCGGGATCCGTCTAGGACCCGGTGAACGTTTCGCGCTTGCGCGTGATCTCCGACAGCCGCGTCAGGTTCACCCGCGGCGAGACGCCGTGCTCCCGCGGCACGTCGATCGTGCCGTCGGCGTTCAAGACGACCGGCGGCGTGATCACGTCGCGCTCGAAGTAACGATCGCTCGCCGAGATGTCGCCGGGCAGCGTGAAGTTCGGCAGCGACGCCAGCGACAGGTTGAAGATGCGACCGATGCCGGTCTCCAGCATGCCGCCGCACCAAACGGGAATGCCGCGGTCCTGGCAGAGGTCGTGCGTCTCGATCGAGTTCGTGATGCCGCCGAGCCGCCCTTGCTTGATGTTGATCACGCGGCAGCATCCGAGCTCGATCGCCTTCCGCGCGTCATGCGGCTGCACGATCGACTCGTCCAGGCAGATCGGCGTCCGCAGCCGCTTCTGCAGCTGCGCGTGGTCGACGATGTCGTCTTCGCCGAGCGGCTGCTCGATCAACAACAGCCGCAGGTCGTCCATCGCCTCGAAGATCGGCGCGTGCTCCGGCAGGTAGGCGGAGTTCGCGTCGACCTGCAGCTTGATGTTCGGGAACGCCTTGCGCACCTCCCGCGTCATCTCGAGGTCGTAGCCCGGTTTGATCTTGATCTTGATGCGGCGGTAGCCGAGGCCGGCGAACGTTTCGATGCGCTCGAGCAGCCGCTTCGTCGTCGGCTCCAAGCCGAGGCTGACGCCGACCTCGACCTTGTCCCGCGTTCCCCCGAACGCCTTCGCCAAGGAGACCTCGTGCATCTGGCAGTACAGGTCCCACAGCGCCGCTTCCAGGCCCGCCTTCGCCATGTTATGGCGGCGGATGCCGGCGACACGCCGCGGGAAGTCCCGCGGATGGTCGACCGGTTCGCGGCAGACCTCGGGAATCATGAAGTCGCGCAGGATGTGCCAGCACGTCTCGATCGTCTCTTCGCTGTAGTCCGGCTTCGGATTCGCCACGACTTCGCCGAGCCCGCGCATGCCCTCGGACTGCACCGACACGATCAAGGCGGTCTTCTTCTCCATGCGGCCGAAGCTCGTTTCGAACGGAAACAGCAGCGGCATCTCGACGATGCGCAGCTCCACGGCATCGATCTTCAAGGAATCCTCCTGCGTTCGAATATGAAGTAGCCGCCGCCGTCGTGCCGGACGAAGTCGCGGGCGACGTATCCGCGGGCGAACGCCGCGAGGAAGACCTCGCGCGTCGCCAAGCGCCAGGCGATCGCGGCGTCCAAGCTCCGTTCCCGTACTGCCGCGATCGAGGTCGGGACCTCGATGCGCAGCAAGTCGGCGTCGGGGAGATCCGGCGACGTCCACCGCGGCTCCTCGCCGGCGACCGCGAGCACGAGCGGGATCTCGTCGACCGGCCAAGCGGGGCGACGGCCGGCGACGCGGTCGGTGACGCGCGGCGAATCGAGGAACCAGTCGACCTCGAGCCGGTCGCTCGGCAGGCCGCGGTTCAGCTCGTCGATCATGTCCCCGTAGTAGTTGACGAAGTATCGTGTGGCCTCGACGCCGAGCTTGCCGAGGTTGAAGTAGGCGTTGACGCTCTGCATCGGATCGAACGTCCAGGCCATTCGGCGATAGCCGTCGCCCAACGCCAACTCGCGCTGCGCCAGCTTGAGCGCATACCCGACGGCGTTGCGCTGCGCGTTCGGCAGCACGCCGGCCATGTGCGAGTAGAAGATCATCTGCCCGTCACGTGTCGCGGGGAACCCGTACGCGAACCCGATCATGTCGTCGCCGTCGTAGGCCCCGAGGATGCGGCCGCCGTTGTGCGCCGAGGCGACGAGAAACGGAAACGGGATTGCGCCGGCTTCGCCCATGCCCCAGATCTCCATCTGGAGCCACTCGACGCGGCGCATCTGCGGAACGGTATGCAGTTGCTCGATACGAACCTCCGCCATCCCCAGGACGGTTCTGCCGGCCGCGCGGAAATCCCTCCGGGCCGTCGCCGCGCCCCGCGCCGGCGAATTGCGGCCGCGGACGGGCGGTATAATGACGGCGCCATGAAACCCATCCGACACCAGCTCGACAACGGTCTGTCCATCGTCCTGCTCGAAGACCACAGCGCCCCGGTCGTCAGCTTTTGGGTCTGGTACAAGGTCGGCGGGCGCAGCGAGCGCCCGGGGCTGACCGGAATCTCGCATTGGGTCGAGCACATGATGTTCAAGGGCACGCCGAAGATCGGCCCCGGCGTCCTCGACAAGCTGTTCGCGCGGCGCGGCGCGTCGTGGAACGGCTTCACCGCCAACGACTACACGGCCTACCTCGAGACGCTACCGCTCGCCGCCTGGGAGATGGCGCCGGAGATCGAGGCCGACCGCATGATGAACACCGAGATCCACGAGGACGACGTCGAGAGCGAGCGCACGGTGATCCTGTCGGAGCGCGGCATCGCCGAAAACGATCCCGGCGCGCGTCTCTACGAAGAAGTCACGGCGATCGCGTTCAAGAACCATCCCTACGGGCTCCCCGTTATCGGGTGGCGCGAGGACCTGGAGCGGATCACCCGCGACGATCTCGTCGCCCACTACCGCGGCTTCTACCGGCCGAACAATGCGCTCGTCGTCGTCGTCGGCGCCGTGCCTCAGGCCGAGGCGATGGACGTCCTGCGCCGTCACTTCGGCGCGCTGGAGCGCGGCAACATCCCGGGGCTGCCGTTCGCGAAGGAGCCGCCTCAGGACAGCGAGCGTCGCGTCGTCGTCGAACGTCCCGGCGGCGCGGTGCCCCTCGTCCAGATGGCCTATCACGTCGTCGAGGCGCAACACGACGACATGGTGCCATTGCTGGTGCTCGACGCGGTCCTCTCCGGCGGCAAGCCGATCGGTTGGGGCGACCGCGGCGGCATGGGCAAGTCCTCTCGCCTGTACCGCGCGCTCGTGCGCGGACGGCTCGCGGCTTCAGCGCAAACGAGCGTCTTTCCATCGATCGATCCCGGTTTGTTCTGGGTCACGGCGAGCGCTCAGCCGGGCGTCACGGCCGAGCGTCTCGAAGGGGCGCTCGACGCCGAGATCGCGCGCCTGCAATCCGACGTCGCCGGCGCGGAAGAGCTGGCGCGCGCTCAGAAGCAATTGCGGGCCCAGCTCGCGTACGCGACGGACGGTGCGGCCGGGCGCGCGATGTGGCTCGGAATCGCGGAGATGACGGACATCCCGGCTTGGTTCGACACCCTGGACGACCGGATCGCCGCAGTCCGGGCCGACGACGTGAGGCGGGTCGCGCAGACGTATCTCCGCAAGTCGAATCGCACCGTCGGCTGGTACCTACCGGCGGCGAACGGCAAAGGCGGCGGCCCTGCCGACGCGCCAACGACGACGGCGCAACGGCGGCAATTCTATCACGCGGCGCCGCATGGCGAGATGGATCCGGCGCCGTTCGGTCCGGCGCCGCGCCGACGCAGCGCGGCGGGAACTGGGGCGCACGGCGGAAACGCGGCGGTCCCGATACGGCCGGACACGGTCGTACGTCGCGTGCTCGACAACGGCGCCGTCGTGCTCGCGATGCGGGACGCCTTGACGCCGGCGGTCGCGTTCCGTGCGCTGCTGCCCGACGCCAGCGCATCGGCAGATATGTTCGCCGGCGACGGCGTTGCCGCGCCCGGCGCCGCCCGGTTCGTGGCCCAGATGCTCACGCGCGGAACAGCCACGCACAGCGCGGAACAGCTGGCCGAGACACTGGACGGCCTCGGCGCGTCCTTGGTCGCGCGAACGTCGCGCGAAGCCGCCGAGATCAGCGGAAAGAGCCTCGTCGAGGACTTCGAGGCAACGCTGGACCTCGCGCACGGGATCTTGTGCGCGCCGACGTTTCCCGATGAGGAGATCGAGCGATTGCGCGGGGAGATGATCGCTGGCCTCCGCATGGCGTCGAAGGACACAAGACGCGTCGCAGATTGGACGCTGTCGCGTCTGGCGTATCCGGCGACGCACCCATTCAGCCTGCCCGTCGAGGGGCGCGAAGAGACGATCGCCGGTTTGGCACGGGACGGCCTGCTCGCGTTCTGGCGGCGGCGTTATCGGCCCGGCGGCACGATCTTCACCGTCGTTGGCGATCTCGATCCGAACGCGGCCGCCGACGCCGTCGAGCGTCGCTTCGCGACCTGGCCCGCCGGCGGGGAAGCGCTCTCGGATCCCGGCGATCCGCCCGTGCTTACCGCCCGTCGGACCGAGATCGTGCCGATCGATGGGAAGGTGCAAGCGGACGTCGCGCTCGGTCTGCCGGCGCTCCGCCGCGCCCATCCCGACTATCACGCGATGTGGCTCGGCAACCTCATCCTCGGCCAGCTCGGCCTCATGGGCCGGATCGGCGACAACGTCCGCGAGAAGAAGGGACTCGCCTACTACGCGACGAGCGGGCTCGTGGCGAGCCGCTGGGGCGGTCTGTGGTATGCGATCTCCGGGGTCGCGTCGGGCAACGTGAAGGCGGCGCACGAGGCGATCGTCGAGGAGTTCGTGCGCATGCGCGACGAAGGGCCGTCCGAAGAGGAGGTCCGAGACGCGATCGACAATCGCATCGGCTGGCTGCAGGTCGCGTTGTCGGGGCTCGGCGGCAAAGTGGCGCTGCTGGCCGCGCTCGAATATCACGGCCTCGGCCTCGACTACTATCAACGCCTGGCGGCGCTCGTCGGCGCGGTGACGCGCGACGCCGTGATGGCGGCATTCCGCCGTTGGTTCCCCGGACCCTACGCGATCGCGGTCGCGGGACCGGAGGGCATGTCGTTGGACTAGGCTACGCGAGCGCGATCGCCGGCAGCAGCACGCGTTCGGCTTTCACGTCCCACAAGCCGCGATCGGTGAGGCCGACGTCCGGCAGCGTGTCGAACGGCAGGAACAACAGACTGTACAACCCGTCGTGGTAGGGATGGCCGCGCGCGCCCATGAGCGAAGTCAGGCGATCGCCGGCGTCGGCGACCTCGTCGAACGACGCCGGCCCCATCATGCTGCCGAAGGGGAGCGGCATCTCGAATCGGATCTCCCCGTCCTCGCACAGAACGATCCCGCCGCCGAGCGCCTGCAAACGCCGCACGGCCTGGGACATGTCCTCGGCGTTCTGCCCGCAGACGACGATGTCGTGAACGACGTTGTGCGTCGAAGCGATTGCGCCCAGCCGGTTCGCGAACCCGGTCAGTGGCGCGCGCGCCATCCACTGACCGCGCGCGTCGACTAGCGCCGCCAGTATCACGCCCTCCGGCCAGCGGACGAATCCGTCGCGTGCCGGAGCGTCGATCGATCGCGCGCGTGTGATCACGGCCGAATCCAGATGCAGACCAGGCAGCGTGGCATCTCCGGTGGCCGGCCAGCCGAACCATGACGGCCGCGCCGCGGCCGCGGCTCCGTAACGAGGCGGAAACGCCGCCCGCCAGTCGATCGACGGAAACCGCTCCGCGGCTGGATCCTCGCCGACGATCCGCCCCTTGGAGATCACGCTCTCCGGCGTCGGATCGCGCAGATCGCGAAGCACGACGATGTCCGCGTAGCGGCCGGGCGCGATCATCCCGACCTCGTCTTCGATGCCGTAGTACGTCGCCGGATTCAAGGTGACGAGCGTGTACGCAGTCAGCGGATCGATGCCGGCGTCGAGCGCGATGCGCACGAGGTCGTCGAGGTAGCCGTGTCGGCGGAGGTAGTGCGGATGCGTGCCGTCGGGCGTCAGCATGAGGCGGCCGATCGCCGGTCCCGCCTGGCGCACGACCTCGAGAAGCGCCGGCAAGTCGCGCCGCAGCGACGAATGGCGCAGCATTACGGACAGTCCGCTGCGCAGGCGATCGCGCGCTTCCAGCGCCGTGATCGCCTCGTGATCGCTCGTCACGCCGCCGGCGGCGAGCGCCTGGAGCGGCGCGAAGGACGCGCCGGGGCTGTGCCCTTCGACGCGCAAGCTGGCGAGGCGCGCGCGTTCGATGACCTGCAGGATCCCCAGATCGCCGCGATAGACATCGATCCATCGGGCGACTTCGCCGACGGCGCGGGCCGCCTGGAGGTTCAGCAGCGCGGCGAGCGTCTGGCCTTCGTAGAGCGCGCCGGCGGCGGCGACTCCCGGCTGGTGCACGCGGACGAACCAGTGGAAGCGAACCGGCCCGCGATGCAACGCCTCCATGATCTGCGGGATCCGAATCAGATCGGCGAGCGCGAGCAAGAAGAGCGTGTCGGCGACGACGGTCGTCGTGCCGCGCCGCAGCACGGCTTTCGCGAACGCGATCGGGGTCGCCATCTGCGCGAGGTGCGCGTGCGGGTCGATTGTGCATGGTAGGAGTACGCATCCGGTGCAGTCGAGGACGCGATGGGCCGCGTGCACGCCGCGATCGGACGGGCCGGCGTAGGCGATGCGGCGCCCGTGAATCGCGACGCGCCCGGAGAGGATCTCTCCGGATTGCACGAGGGCGAGTTGGCCGCCGGCGAGCACGAGATCGGCGGGGCGCTCGCCCCGTGAGACTTCGATCAGCGCTTGCGTCTCACGCAAGGAACGGGGCGCGCGCACACGGAAGTTCTAGCAGGTCGGGGGGGGTGAAGACATGAAGGTGACGTACCTGGGGCACTCCTGCCTTCTATTGCAGACGAAGAACGGGATGACGATCCTAGTCGACCCGTACAACGAAGCGCCAGGTTACCCCATCCGCAACTTCAAGGCCGACGTCGTCGTCATGACGCACGAGCACTTCGACCACAACCACGTCGCGATGGCCGAAGGCGCGCCGAAGGTGATCCGCGGGCTCGCCGACGAAGGCAAAAGCCACGCGGGCGTCGCGGCGTCGTACAACGGCGTTTCGTTCACGTCGTTTCCCGTCTACCACGACGAGACGAAGGGATCGGAACGCGGCCTGGCGTCGATGATGCTCATTGAAGCCCACGGTCTCCGCCTGCTCCACGCCGGTGATCTCGGCCACATGATCGACGACGCGACCGCGCGGGCGATCGGCCGCGTCGACGTCCTGTGTGTGCCGGTCGGCGGCTTCTACACGATGGATCTCGCAACTGTCGACCGCGTCATCGAGAAGCTCGCGCCGCGCGTCGTCATCCCCATGCACTACAAGTGCGAAGTGAACCCCGATTGGCCGATCGGCGACTGCCAGGCCTTCTTACGGGATCGTCAGAACGTGAAGGATGCCGGCCACGTCGCCGATCTCACGGCGCTGCCGGCGCAGCGCGAGATCTGGCGCATGGACTGGCAGTAGCCGCCGTTACTCGGTCAGCAGGTTCACCAGCGTTCGCACGCCAAAGCCGGTCGCGCCGCGCGGCAGGTGCGGTGCCAGTCCTTCGCTCTGCTCGATGTACGCGACCGGCGCGATGTCCAGGTGCACCCACGGGCGACCGCCGACGAACTCGCCGAGGAACGCCGCCGCCTTCTGCGCGCCGCCGTTGCGGCCGCCGGTGTTCTTGAGATCCGTGATCTCGCCCTTCATCGCGTCGAGGAACTCTTCCCACAACGGCAACTGCCAGATGCGCTCGCCGGCGGCGGCGCCGGCACGGATGACGGCGCCGATCCACGCGTCGTCGTTGCCCATCACGGCCGCGGTGTGACTGCCCATCGCGATGCGCGCAGCGCCCGTGAGCGTGGCGAGATCGATGATCATGTCGGGATTCTGCTCGGCCGCCCACGACAAGATGTCGGCGAGCAGCAGGCGCCCCTCCGCGTCGGTGTTGCGAACCTCGATCGTCTTGCCGTTGCGCGCGCGCAGCACCTCGCCGGGCTTGAGGGCCGCGCCGCCGGTCATGTTCTCGACCGCGCCGATGACGCCGAGCACGCGGTGCGGCACCTTGAGCGCGGCGGCCGTCTGCAGCGCGCCGACGACCGCGGCGGCGCCGGACATGTCGCCCTTCATCGTCTCCATGCTGTCGGCCGGCTTGAGGGACAATCCGCCGGAGTCGAACGTGACGCCCTTGCCGCAGAACGCGAAGGTCTTGGCGGCGCGCGCCGGACGATGCTCGAGGATGATCACCTGAGTCGGCACGCGGCTGCCGCGGCCGACGCCGAGGATCGCGCCCATGCGCTGCTTCTCGAGCTCCTCCGGGCCCCAGACGGTGAACTTCAAGCCGTGCGATTTCGCCATCTTGCGGCAGAGGTCGGCGAGCGTCACGGGGTTGACCTCGTTCGGCGGTCCGTTGACCAAGTCGCGCGTCAGGCACGTCGCTTCGGCGACGACGCGACCGCGCTCGATCGCCGCCGCCGCGTCACGAGACTTTCTCGCGCCGCGATCGATGATGACGTCGACCGCTTCGATGCCGGGCGTCTCGGCGGACTTGTACGTCGTGTAACGGTACGCGCCGAGGACGGCGCCTTCGGCGACCGCTTGCAGCGCGGCGCCGCGCGCGTCTTTCCAGATCTGCGGATCGCCCCAGGGGACGAGCACGCCGACGTGTTTCACTTTCTGCGCCTGGGCCTCGCGCACGCCGGCGGCGGCGGCGCGGCGGATCGCATGCAGCCGGTTGTGCTCCGCGGAGAAGGGGCCGCTGTCGGGATTGCCCATGCCGACGACGATGACGCGCGGCGCGCCGATCTTGCCGCTCGGGTAGACGGAGAGTGTCTTGTCACGCCGCCCGGCGAAGCCGCTGTATTCCAGCGCCGCTGCCAAGCTGCCGCCGGTCAGCCTATTCAAGCCGGCGAGCGCGCCGAGAACGTTGCCCTCCGCGACGAGCACGAGGAGCGCATCCGCGCGGACCTGTTCGAGCGCCTGCGTTTGGATCTCCAGCTTCATGAGCTTCCGATCTCCTTTTCGGCGGCATCGTAGACGAGCTTGGCCGCGACGATGTCCTCCAGGGAGATGCCCTGGGACTCGAACAATGTGATCTCCTCGTGTGCCGTCCGCCCCGGCAGGCGCCCGGCCACGACTTCGGCGAGCTCACCGAGGTCGTCCCAGTCGAACGCGCCCTCCCGCGCCGCGAACGCCAGGTCGCCGCACTCGATGCCCGCTTGCCGGACGTCGTCGGCGACGACGCGCGCGGACCGGCGCGCGACGTCAGCGTCGATCTCGCGCTTGTCGATGCGGTTCACCCCGGCGGCATTGACTTGGGTACCCTCCGCCCAGCCAGCGACCCGCCAACACGGGGTCGCGCGCGGTCGTGATGACGCACAGGATGTCGCTCCTGGCCGTCACTTCGGCCGCGGTCGCGGCCGAAGTGACGGGGATGCCGAGCGTCGCGCTCATCTCCTCGGCGAATCGGTCTCGGTTCGCCGGCGTGCGGCTGAACACCGTGGCGCGGCGCACGTCCCGCAGGGCGCAGACGGCGGTCAATTGCGTGCGGGCTTGCGCGCCGCTTCCGAGAATCGCCACCGCCGACGCATTCGCGCGCGCCATATGGCGCGTCGCAAGCCCGCTGGCGGCGCCCGTGCGCAGCGCGCCGAGCGCGTCGGCTTCGAACGTCGCGAGTGGGCGACCGGCGCCGTCATAGAGGAGCACGAGGAATTCGACGCCGTTCGCGCTCGTCGTGTACGCCTTGTAGTCCATGGTGTCGGCGTCGCGCCAGCCGGCCGACATCAATTGCAGGGTTCCGCCGCCGCCGCCGATCACGCGCGTTCGCGGGTTATTCGTCACGCGCCCCGCGGACTGCCCGCGAAACGCGGATGCCAGCGCGTCGATGAGCGGACGCATTCGCAACGCGGCGCGCGCGCCCGCCTCGGTGAAGACCCGCATGATCGGTTAATTGGCGGCGGCGGCGCGTGTCCCTGCGCCCGCTGCGCGGGGCGGCTAGGGTCCGCCGGGGGCCGCAGGCGGGCGATCATCCGGCGCCAGCGCATGCTCCAGGACTACGTCGAGGCGGCTGGGCGCTGGGGACGGAACGTCGAGGAAGGCCGCCCAAGAGTCGCGCAACGCGTTCGCCTCCGGCGTCCACAGCGCCAGCGGCGCCGCGGTGAACGCCGACAGATCTAGATCGATCGCGGCGCGATCGAGATAGGCGAGCGCCTCGTCGAGGAAACCACGAAGGCGGTCGCCGTCGAAGGTGGCGGTCGTGAACGGTTGGTGCGTCAGCTCTTCGTACAGCGCCACCAGCACCCGGGCGGTCGCCGCCATCGTCGAAAGCACACGGATCCCTAGCCATCGCGCTTGGATGTTCTGTCCGTCGGCGGCCGTCCAATCGGGCAGCGTCATCTCGATCATGCCGCCGTCGACCGCGGCCGCGAAGCGGATTGCGCCGAGGCGAACCCCCTCGGCGCAATCGCGATCCTGAAACGTGCGTCGGCCGATCGCTGCGGCCGCCTCGGGAACCTTGGCCGCTTGCGGCGGCGTGACGATCCGCGGCATGAGCACCTCGCGATCGACGAGCGCCCGCGCGACCAGCGGCAAGTTGCGCGGCGTCACGGCCTCCGGCAGTGACTTGCGATACGCGGCGGCGATGCGGCGCCCGCGCGGGCCATAAACCTCCATGACGACGCGCAACGGCGTGAACACGCCGCCGAACCAGAGCATCAGCGCGAAGAACCAGTGACCCCATCCCCAGAACAGCCCGGTCAGCAGAAATCCGCCGAGGCACCCGAGAAAAAGTGTGCGCCCGGCTTCGGCGCGACCCTCCGGCGTTTGCAGGCGATCCAGATTCATCGCGCGTTCACGCCCGCGCGCATCATCGGACGAGCGACGCGACTGTGGCCGCGTCGAGGCGCTTCGCGACAGCGACGCACAGCCGCACGCTGTTCTCGAAGTCGTCGCGGTGCATGATTGCGTTATGGCTGTGGATGTAGCGGCACGGCGCGCCGATGACGATCGATGGCACGCCGTGACCGAACAAGTGGAAGCGCCCAGCATCGGTGCCGCCGCGCGCGATGTGATCGAACTGGAACGGAATGCCTTCCCGCTCGGCGACGTCGACGACGAGGTCGCGCAGCCGCACGTGCGGGATCATCGAGCCGTCGTAGAGCAGAATGACCGGCCCCTTTCCGAGCTTCGCCTGGGCTTCGTCCGGCTTGATGCCGGGCACGTCGCCGCCGATGCCGGTGTCGAGCGCGACGCCGATGTCCGGCGCGACCACGTTCGCGATCGTCTGCGCGCCGCGTAGTCCGACTTCCTCCTGGACGGTGGCGACGCCGTACACGGTATTCGGGTGCGCCTCGTCGCGCAGCGCCCGCAAGATCTCGACGACCGCGGCGCAGCCGTAGCGGTTGTCCCAGGCCTTCGCCATGAGCAGCTTCTCGTCGGCCATCACCGTGTACTGCGAGACCGGCACGATCGGATCGCCGGGGCGCAGGCCCATGCGCTCCGCGTCCTCGCGCGACCGCGCGCCGACGTCGATGTAGATGTCCTTGTGCTCGAGCGCCTTCTTGCGCTCCTCGTCGCCGAGGATGTGCGGCGGCTTGCTGCCGAGGACGCCGAGGATCGGTCCGCCACGCGTCCACACCTGAACGCGCTGCGCGAGCATGACCTGAGACCACCAGCCGCCGAGCGTTTGGAATTTCAGGAAGCCTTCGTCGGTGATGCGCGTCAGCAGAAACCCGATCTCGTCGAGGTGCCCCGCGAACAGGATCTTCGGTTCATCGTCCGCGCCGCGCTTGCGCGCGCCGACGCTGCCGAGACGATCGCCGATCGGATCGCCCAGGCCGTGCAGGTATTTGCGCATGACCTCCCGGACCGGCTCCTCGAACCCCGGAACGCCGGGGGTTTCGGTCAGGTCGCGGAACAACTGGTGCAGGTCACCGGCCAAGAGACACCTCGTCAGTCGGTCTCCGCCGCCGCGTACCGTCGCAAGGTTCGCGCGCGGGTCCAGTTCAGGAACAACGGCCCGAGCAGGGACAAACCCGCGAGGGCCAGGATTGCCGCGGACAGCGGTCGCGTCACGAACACCGCCCAATTGCCGTCCTTGATGATCAGCGCCTGCCGCATCGTCTGCTCGAGCCGGTCGCCGAGTACGAGGCCCAGGATCGCCGGTCCCAGGGGATAGTCGTGGCGCCGCATATAGTAGCCGAAGGCGCCAAGCGCGAGCATTACATACAGCTCGGCCTGCGATCGACTCGCAGCGTACACGCCGATGACGCACACGGCGATGACGATCGGATACAGGATCCGCTCCGGCGTCTTCAGGATCTGCACAAACAGCCCGACGAGAGGCAGGTTGAGCACGAGGAGGATGGCGTTGCTCACGTACATGCTCGCGATCAGGCCCCAGACGACGTCTGGGTGCTTCGTCCAGAGCGTCGGACCGGGGATGACGTTGAGGATGAGCAGCGCACCCATCATTACCGCGGTCGTCGAGGACCCAGGGATCCCCAGCGAGAGCATCGGAATCATGTTGCCGACGGCCGCCGCATTGTTCGCGGACTCCGGACCGGCCACGCCGCGGATGTCGCCCTTCCCGAAGCGCGACGGATCCTTCGCAAGACGGCGTTCCAGGTTGTAGGACAGGAAAGAGGCGATCGTCGCGCCCGCGGCCGGCAGGATGCCCACGTAGAAGCCGAGGACCGTGCCGCGCACGATCGCCCAACCGGAGTCGAGAAAGTCGCGGGCGGACATCCATAGGCGCTGGATCTTCGCGACCCGCCCGGCCCCGGTGATTCCGTTGCTCGCAAGGAGCACTTCTGAGACCGCGAACAGTCCGACCGCCCCCGTCACGAGGTCGATGCCGTCGTACAGCTGCGGCATCCCGAATGTGTACCGGTTCATGCCGCTGACGATGTCGACGCCGATCGTCGCCAGCATGAGGCCAGCGACGGTGGAGATCATCGCTTTCACGAAGTGCTCGCCCGTGAGCATCGAGACGCTCGACAGCCCGAGCACCATGAGGGAGAAGTTCTCGGCGGGCCCGAACGCCACAGCCCAGCCAGCGAGCGGTAGCGAGAACAGCATGAGCGCGGCGACGCTGACGGTGCCCGCGATAAACGATCCCACCGCGGCGATCGCGAGGGCGGGGCCGGCGCGACCTTGCTGGGCCATCTGGTATCCGTCGAACGTTGTCGCCACGGACGAAGCCTCGCCGGGCACGTTCAGCAGGATTGATGTCGTCGACCCCCCGTACATGGTGCCATAGTAAACGGCCGTCAGAAGGATCATCGCCGACGCCGGCGGGAGGCTCACGATCAGGGGAATCAGCAGCGCGATGCCGCTGACGGGTCCGATGCCTGGCAGCACCCCGATCAGCGTGCCGACGAACGCGCCGATCGCCGCATAGAGAACGTTGTGCGGCTGCAATGCCACGCTGAACCCGAAAGCAAGGAATTGCAGGATGTCGTTCACAGCCAAGGTCCCAGCAGGCCTTTGGGAAGCAAAACGCTCAGCAGCCGCTCGAACAGCGCCCACAGCGAGATCGTCGCGGCCGCCGCCACGGCGCCGGCGCGGACAAAGCTTCGCTCGCCGAGCATCAGGATCGTCGTCGCCAAGAACACGAAGGTCGAGATCAGAAATCCGACCGGTTCGATGACCGCAACGTACGCGCCCAGGGCCGCACCGAAGCGGATAGCTTGCGGCCCCGCCAGTCCCTGATCGGGTGCCGGCGCGCCTCCAGGCTTCAGGAGCAGGGCGGCGCCCAGAGCGAGCAAGCACGCGCCGAGTAGGATCGGATAGGACGCCGGGCCTACCACGTCGCCGACGGCGGCGTTGCGGTACGACGTCGCTTCGCGGATGTAGAAAACGGCAGTCGCCATGGCGACTGCCGCCGCTGCCCGATCGCCCATGCCGCCGGCTACCTCATGAGGCCGAGCTCACGCAACAGCGACGCCGTCTCATTGATGTCCTGATCGAGGAACTGCCGCAGCGGCTCGCCGAATCGCAGGAAGGAAGCCCACTTCGTCTCGTCGAGGATCTTCGCCCACGACTTGCTCTTGGCCATGCGGTCGATCGTCTGCTGCCAGAACGCCGTGACTTCCGTTGGGACTTCCGGCGGAAGGTAGTATCCGCGCCAGTTCACGTACACGAAGTCGGTCCCCTGCTCGCGCGCCGTCGGCACGCCGCGCAGGGGACCGCCGATGCGCTCCGGAGCGAACACCGCGAGGACTTTGATCTGCCCCACCTCGATGGCGCCCAAGGCCTCGGATACGCTCGTCATCACTGCCGTCACCTGGCTGCCCAGCAGCAGCGTCAGCGCGTCGCTGCCACCGCTCGTGGGTACGTAGCGCACCTTCGTCGCGTCGACGCCCACTTTCTTCGCGAGCGCGGCGAACGTGAGGTGGTCGAGCGCGCCGAACGCGGATCCGCCGGCGATCGTCAGCAGCGCCGGGTCGCGGCGAAGGACGTCGATGAACGTCCGCAGGTTGACGAAGTTCGAGTCGCGGCGGGCGACGAGGACTTGGAAGTCCCCCGTGATCGCGGCGACGGGGGTCACGTCGCGGAACGTGTAGGGGACGACCCGCCGCGCGAGGGTCGCCGTCAGTGAGGATCCCATCACGGTCAGTACGTGCGCGTCGCCTTTGCGCCGCGTGTTGACGTGGGCGATCGCAACCGCGCCGCTGCCGCCGACCATGTTCGTAACGGTCATCGGCTGGCTGATCTGCCGCTCTTCCTGAAGGGCGCGCACGGTCATCCGCGCGGTGAGGTCCCAGCCTCCGCCTGCGGCTGCGGGGGCGATGATCTCGATGGGGCGCTGCGGGTAGGGCGCTGCGGCACCCGCCGCGCCCGACATGACCAGCACGATCGATAGGGCGATGCCGATCCGGGATCTCGTAGTCACGATCCACCTCCGGAGCTCCAGCCATCCCGGACGCGGAGGCGGGGGCTGCAAGCGAAAAAGAGTTCGCAACGACGGCGTCGAAACCCTGCGACGGCGAAGGTCAGCCGGCGCATCGGCGGCAACGATCACAGGAGGGCTCATGCAGAAGGCCATCGCGTACGCCCGCGAGCGTCGCGTCACGTACCTCGATCAGTTTCGGGATTGGCTGCGGATCCCCAGCATCAGCGCGCTGCCAGAGCACGGCGCCGACTGCGTGCGCGCGGCGCAATGGCTGGCCGGTCACCTACGCGAGATTGGCCTCCCGCGCGTCGAGGTGATCCCATCCCAGCGCAACCATCCTCTCGTCTATGCCGAACACGCGCGCGATGCGAACGCGCCGACGGTATTGTTCTACGGGCACTACGACGTTCAGCCCGTCGACCCGTTGGAGTTGTGGACGACGCCGCCGTTCGAGCCGGCGCAGCGCGGCGATCGCCTTTACGCCCGCGGCGCGTCCGACGACAAGGGGCAGGTGTTCGCCGCGGTCAAAGCGATCGAGGCGATGATCGCGACGCACGAGCTGCCGGTGAACGTGAAGCTCCTCGTCGAGGGCCAGGAGGAATCCGGCGGCGAGGAGATCCACGCCTACGTCCCGCGCCACCGCAAGAAGCTCGCGGCCGATTGCGCCCTCGTCCTCGACTCGGGGTTCTTCGCGGCCGGCGTGCCCGCGATCACCGTGGGTTTGCGCGGCATCCTTTACACGGAGATCGAGATCCAAGGACCGAAGAGCGACCTTCACTCCGGCGTCTATGGTGGCGCCGTGCCGAACCCGTTCCACGAGATGGTCCGCGTCCTCGCGCTGCTGCACGACAAGTCGAATCGCGTGCGCTTGCCGGGATTTTACCGCGCCGTGCGTGAGCCGAGCGAGGAAGAGCTCCGCATGTGGCGCGCGCTGCCGGGAAGCGACGCCGACCTGCGCGCCGAGGTCGGCGCCGAGGGGCTGACCCTTGAAGACGGCCGCACGTCCCTGGAGTGCCGTTGGTCGCGTCCGACGCTGGAGATCCACGGCGTCGGCGGCGGATTCAGCGGTGCCGGCGGAAAGACGGTCCTGCCGGCCAAGGCGCTCGCGAAGGTGAGCATGCGCCTGGTGCCCGACCAGAAGCCGGAGGCGATCTTCAAGAGCCTCGATCGGTTCGTGCGTCGGCAGGTCCGGCCCGCGTATCGCGTCGACGTGCGCAAGCTCAGCACGGGGCGACCGTGGGTCGTGTCGTCCGAAGAGCCCGCCGTTCGCGCCGCGGCGCAGGCATGGACGGTCGCCTACGGCGCGGAGGCGAAGTTCATCCGCGTTGGCGGGTCCGTGCCGATCGTCGACGTGTTCAAGAACACGCTGCGGTTGCCGGTGATCGTCACCGGATTCGGCATGCCCGATGACAACCTTCACGCACCGAATGAGAAGGTCGAGCTGCCGGCGATGTGGGACGGTGTCGACGCGGTTATCCGGTTCTTTCACGAGTTCGCCCGCACGCGGCGTTGATCGTCACGCGTCGGCCTGACGTCGTGAGCGGGGGCGCGGCGCCCGAGCGGCGCGGACACCCGCAGGCCGGTCGTTCAGGATAGGATGAGGATGATGCGTACGCTCCGCTTCGCGCTCGCGCAGATGAACCCCACGGTCGGCGATCTCGAGGGCAACACCCGGCGTATCGTCGAGCTCATGGACGCGGCGCGCGCCGGCGGCGCCGACATCGTCGCGTTTCCCGAGCTGGCCGCAACCGGGTATCCGCCGGAGGACCTGCTCCTCAAGCCCGACTTCGTCGAAGCGAACCTCGAAGCGATCCAAGAGATCGCGCGGCGCGCGCGCGACGTCGTCGCTGTGGTCGGCTTCGTCGATCGCGACGGTCCCGTCTACAATGCGGCGGCGATCTGCGCCGGCGGCCGCGTCGCCGGCGTCTACCGCAAGCGCATCCTGCCGAACTACGGCGTCTTCGACGAGAAGCGCTACTTCGCGGCAGGCGACCGCGCGACGGTCTTCACGCTCGGCGACGTTCCGTTCGGAGTCACGATCTGCGAGGACATTTGGTTCCCCGACGGCCCCGCGCCCGTGCAAACGCGCGCCGGCGCGCTCGTCATCGTCAACATCAACGGTTCGCCGTTCCACCGCGGCAAGGCCAAGGAGCGGGAGGAGATGCTGCGCAGGCGGGCGTGCGACATGAGCGCGATCGTCGTCTACGCGAATATGGTCGGCGGGCAGGACGAGCTCGTCTTCGACGGCGGCAGCCTCATCTTCGATCAGGACGGTCAGTTGCTGGCGCGCGGACCGCAATTCGAGGAGACGCTGCTGTTTTGCGACGTCGATGTCGAGGCGGCGCGCCGCGTCCGCGCCCGCCGCACCGGCGTCGACGAGAGCGAGCGCTTCGCGTTCGACCGCTCCGGATTCACGCCGACGATCGCCCTCGACGGGCCGCGGCCGCCGCGCCGGCCAGCGATCCCGCCGGCCAGCTTCGAACCGCTGTCCGACGTCGAGGAGGTCTATCGCGCGATCGTCGTCGGCACGCGCGACTACGTCCGCAAGAACGGCTTTCAGAAGGTCGTGATCGGGTTGTCCGGCGGCGTCGATTCCGCGCTCGTCGCCGCGATCGCCGTCGACGCCGTCGGGGCGGACAACGTCGCTGGCGTGTCGATGCCGTCTCCGTACACGTCGAAGGTAAGCATCGACTATGCCGGCGCGCTGGCCTCGCACCTCGGCATCGACCTGACGACGATTCCGATCGCGGCGCCGTTCCAGAGCTACCTCGAGCTGTTGGCGCCGGTGTTCGCCGGACGCGAGCGCGACGTTACCGAGGAGAACCTGCAGGCGAGGATCCGCGGCAACTTGCTCATGGCGTTGTCTAACAAGTACGGCTGGCTCGTCCTCACGACCGGCAACAAGAGCGAGATGAGCACCGGCTACGCGACCTTGTACGGCGACATGGCCGGCGGCTTCGCGGCGCTGAAGGATGTACCGAAGACGCTCGTCTATGCGCTCGCCGCGCACCGTAACGCGATGTCGCCGGTGATTCCGCAGGGCGTCCTCACGCGCGTCCCGACCGCGGAGCTGCGCCCGAACCAAATTGATCAGGACTCGCTGCCTCCGTACCCCGTGCTCGACGCGATCCTCGAGCGCTACGTCGAGCGCGACATGCCCCCCGACGACATCGTCCGCGACGGCTTCGACGCGGCGGCGGTCGCGCGCGTCGTGAAGATGACCGATCGCGCGGAGTACAAGCGGCGGCAGGCGCCGCCGGGCGTGAAGATCACTGCTAAAGCGTTCGGACGTGATCGGCGCCTGCCGATCACGTCCTGGTATCGAGGCTGGGCCCGCCTCGAGAATCGCACGTGGGAACCGACGTGACGGTGAGCTGAGCGCATGGCCATCGAGCGCACCGTCTGCGTCGCGGATACGCGCGCCGTGATGGTTCAGATCATCTTCCCCGAGCACATCAATCCCCGGGGATCCTTGTACGGCGGTCGCATGATGGCGTGGATCGTCGGCGCTGGCACCCTGGCGGCGCAACGGCTGAGCCGCGGCCCGGTCGTGCTCGGCGCGATGGACGATCTTGACTTCCTCCATCCCGTGTTGCAGAGCGACGTCGTCACGCTGTCGGCGATCGTCAGCGACGTCGGCCGCGCGTCGATGGAAGTCGACGTCGACGTGCACGCGGAGAACGCGCGCGGGGAGAACCGCCGCCGCACGACGACGGCGCATTTGGCGTTCGTCTCCACGGACGAGGCGGGCGCGCCGCGGCCCGTCGCTGCGCGTGTCCAGCCGGCCGACGCCGATGAGGAGCGCCTGCACGCGCGGGCGCAGGAGCGCCGGCATCGGCGCCTGGCGCGGATCGCCGCCCATCACCAACCGCTGGCGCCGCGCGCGGCGCCAGCGCGAAACGCGCTGGACGTCAGCCGCATCGTCTTCCCCGAGGACGCGATCTCCGGAAACCTCATGTTCGCCGGCCGCTTGGTGATGGACCTCGACGAGGTCGTGTCGATCGTCGCCAGCCGCTACGCGCGCGGGCCGGTCGTGACCGCTTCCGTCGACGCGCTCGACTTCGCGCACCCGATCCGCGTCGGCGAGATCGTGCAGTACCGCGCGGCTTTGAACTTCGTCGGTCGCACTTCCATGGAGATCGGCGTCCGCATCCTCGCTGAGGATCCGCGCGCGGACCGCACCGCGCACGCCGGAAGCACGTTCGTGACGATGGTCCACGTCGATCTCGCAGGCCGCTTGATCCCGCTGCCGCCGTACGCGCCCGCGACGCCCGACGAGAAGCGGCGGCATGAGGAGGCGGAAGCGCGGCGTGCGGACCGCGCGCGCCGCCTGGGGCGCGGCTGAGAAGCAGCCGAGGATCGAACTCGCCGCCACCGCGCCGGCGGCGACCGCGACGCGCGACCACCGGCGGATCGAAACGCATGCGGCTTTCCCGAGCCCTTTCAGCCCGGTAGAGTAGACGAGGCCTGCGCACGCCACGCGCCGGCGCTAAGGGAGCCCGATGAACGATTGGTGGATCGTCCTGGTCAGTCTCGTGCCGTGGATCGAATTGCGCGGCGCGATTCCGCTTTCGATCGCGCGCGGCGCGTCGCCGCTGCAGGCGTTCTTGTTGTGCTCGGCCGTGAATGCGCTCGTCACGGCGCCCGGCTGGTTCGCGTTGGAGCTGTTCTATGAGCGCTGGTTCAAGCGAATCTCCTGGATCGAGAAGCGCGTGGAGCGCGTGCGTGCCGCCGGCCGTGGCCACATCGAGCGGTACAAGCTGCTCGGGCTGTTGATCTTCGTTGCCGTGCCGCTCCCCGGCACCGGCGCGTATGCGGGCACGCTGCTGGCCTGGCTCTTCGGGCTGCCGCGGGAGCGGGCGTGGCTTGCCGTGGCCGCCGGCGTGTTCGTCGCCGGTATGCTCGTCACGGCGGCGTCCGTCGGCCTCTCGCACGGATTCCGCTGGATCGTCAAGCACTAGCGGCGAATTGACTTTGCCGGATACGCCGCATAGCATCGAGGGGATCGACATCCCTGGGCGCGCCAGCGGCGCGACCCGGGGATGCCCATGTTAGGGGGCTGCGGTTGGACACGGTTGGGCGCCACTACATCGTCGAAGCTTCCGGGTGTTCTCCCGAAGTCATCAGCAAGGTCGAAATGGTCGAGCAGATCATGTCACAAGCGGCGGAAGTGGCCGGCGTGCAGATCTGGGCGATCTCGTTTCACCGCTTCAATCCGACGGGCGTCAGCGGTGTGGTGGTCATCTCCGAATCGCACCTGTCCGTCCACACGTGGCCCGAGACCGGATACGTCGCGCTCGACATCTTCACTTGCGGGCAAGACGCGCGCCCGACGGTCGCGGTGGAGCACGCGCTGCGCGAGCTCGGCGCGAAGACCGCGCACATCACCGAGGTCACGCGCGGCCTGCACGAAGGGGACCAAGTGTACTTCCATAGCATCGTGACTTGGGAAGAAGACATGCCCGGCGTCAACGGCGCGAAGAACACGGCCGCGCTCGGCATTTCGCCGGCGGCGGGCCGCGCGAAGGCCGCTTCGAAGGCCGCGACCGCCCGCCGCCGGAAACGGAAGTCCTGAGCCGCGGCCCCGCTCCCCGCGAACGCGGACGGTGAGGTGAGCCGCTCCTGACCGACCGTACCCTCTCGCTGGCCGCCGTCATTCTGCCGATCATCGTACCGGTGATCTTGCTGATCGGGTCCGGGTTCTGGCTCGGGCGCCAGCGCTCCGTCGACGTCGGTTCGTTGTCGCCGGTGTCGATGTACCTGTTCACGCCTGCGTTAATTTTCGAATCCCTCGTGAAGTACCGCGCGACCGAGGGCGACGGCGCGCGGATCTTCCTCTACGCGACCGTCCACGTGGTGCTCCTGCTCGGCCTCTCGCTCGCCATCGCGTGGGCGACCCGCCAGCGCCGGCAAGCGGCCGCCGGATTCATCTTGTCGGTCATCATGATGAACAGCGGCAACTATGGGTTGGCGCTGAATCTGTTCGCCTTCGGCGCCGAGGGATTCCGCCTGGCGATGTTCGTCTTCCTGACGAGCGCCACGATTGGCATTGGGCTGGCGGCGGTCGTCGCGGCCTGGGCCGGCGGCGGCGATTTTCGCCGCGCCGTCCGCGACGTTGTCCGGCTGCCGATCGTCTACGCGGCGATCACCGGCGCCGTCGTTTCCACGCTCGGCTGGACCGTGCCGGAGGTGATCAGCCGTCCAGTTTCCGTGTTGGCCGCGGGCTCGATCCCGTTGCTGCTCGTGACGCTCGGCGTGCAATTGTCACGCGCGAAGGCCATGCAGTTGGAACCGGATCTCGGCATCGCGCTCGCGATGCGGCTGCTGCTGTCGCCGTTGCTCGCGTTCGCGTTGGCGCCCGCGTTCGGTCTCAGCGGCATGGCCCGCAACGTCGCGATCGTGCAGACTGCGATGCCGACAGCGGTGAACGCATTCCTCTACGCCGCCGAGTTCAATTGCCGCCCGGGGTTCGTGGCGACGGCCGTTTTCACCTCGACGATTCTGAGCTTCTTGACGCTGACGGTGCTGCTGGCGTTGTTGTAGCGGCGATTACAGACCGCCGAGCGCGGCGATAACGAGCTCCTGCGCGATCCTCAGCACGAAGAAGGCGATGATCGGGGAGATGTCGAGGCCGCCAACGGGCGGAATCACGCGGCGAAACGGTTCTAGGTACGGGTCGGTGATCTGGATCAGGAACCGGGCCGCCGGGTGCCGGCGGTCGATGCCCGGAACCCAGCTCAGAATGATGCGCCCGAGGAGGATGAGCTGG
The DNA here is from genome assembly GCA_016868955.1 of Armatimonadota bacterium. Classification (GTDB taxonomy): domain Bacteria; phylum Sysuimicrobiota; class Sysuimicrobiia; order Sysuimicrobiales; family VGFF01; genus VGFF01. Next base: position 6,636 of record VGFF01000005.1, on the reverse strand, counting down.
TAGAGCGCGAAGAGGTCTTTCGCGAGCCGCGCGAAATCGAACATGGGCACACCTCAACGATCCTAAGCGGCGAACGTTTCCGTGCGGCGAAAGAAGAAGAGAGCCCAGGTGGCCGGGGCTCTCGTGATGAATTTGCGGTCTCGGTTTACACGAGTTGGACGTTCGCGGCCTGCGGGCCCTTCTTGCCCTCCGTGACCTCGAACTCGACCACTTGCCCTTCCTGCAAGCTGCGGTACCCTTCGGCGTTGATCGCGCTGAAGTGGACGAATACGTCGCGGCTACCCTCGACTTCGATGAAACCGTACCCCTTCTCCGCGCTAAACCATTTGACCTTGCCTTGCACCATCAGACCTGTGCTCCTTCCGTACCAACGATTGCTGACGAAGGCCGATACGACTGCTGCTCCGTCAACGGGAGGCTAGCATAGCCGATTTCGGGCTGTCAATGAATCCCATAGATAGCGCCAATACCAGCGAGCCACGGAAGGCGTTCGAGGATCGCTCGGCGACGGGGTCGAACGATGGCGGGTGATCGCGACGCACCGTTTGTACCACGATGACGCCCGCTTGCTCGAGTTCGAGGCCACGGTGACGCGTGCGTCGCCCGCCGAGGGCGGGCGCACGAACGTCGTGCTCGACGCGACGGCGTTCTATCCGACGAGCGGCGGGCAGCCTCACGACCGCGGCCGCCTCGGCGGACTCCCGGTCGTCGACGTCCTCGATGGGGACGAGATCGTCCACGTCGTCGAAGGCGACGGCGGCGGCTGGGCAGGCCGGCGCGTGCGCGGCGAGATCGACCGCGACCGCCGCACCGATCTCACGCAGCAGCACAGCGGCCAGCACGTCCTCTCGGCGGCCTGCCTCCAGGTCTGCGGCGCGGCCACCTTGTCGGTGCACATCGGGGAGCGCTGCACGCTCGATCTCGATCTGGCGTCGTTGGACGAGGACCAAGCAGCCGCGATCGAAGCGCTGGCGAATCGCATCGTCCTCGAGAACCGCACGATCGACGCCCGCGTCGTATCCAGCGATGAAGCCACGTCGCTCGGTCTGCGCCGCCCGCCAAAACGCGACGGCGACCTGCGCGTCGTGACCATCGACCAATTCGACGTCTCGGCTTGCGCCGGCACGCACGCCGCGCGTACCGGCGAGATCGGCCCGATCAAGCTCCTACGATGGGAGCGCCGCCGCGGCGGCCTGCGCATCGAATTCTGCTGCGGCCGCCGCGCGCTCGCCGACTACGCCGCCAAGCACGCGCTCGTCGCGCGCTGGAGCCAGACGCTGTCGGTCTCCGATCGCGAACTCGACGCCGCGCTGACGCGGTTGCGCCAGCGCGCGGAGGAGAGCGGGCGCGAGGCGGAGGCATCGCGCTCGCGCCTCATCGCGTTGGAAGCGGATCGTTGGCTCGCGTCGGCGTCGGACGGAATCGTCGCTCACCAAGAGGGCGGCCGCGACGCGGGCGCTTTGCTTGCGGCGGCGCGCCACATCCAAGCCGAAGGCGCGACCGCGCTGTTGGGCTCGGACGGTCACCTCGTTTTCGCGCGCGCCGCCGACGCGGCGGGCGACATGGCGGCCCTCCTGCGCCGTGCCTGCGAGGCGTTGGGGGGTCGCGGCGGCGGCAATGCCACCTTCGCGCAAGGCAGCGTCCCGTCCGAGGTGACGGCGGCGGCGATCGCGCGGGCGCGCGTCTGGTTGGTGGAGACCACCGCCAATGCCTGAGATCCCCTTCCTCGAGGTGGCGCGCGAGAACCTGGAGAGGCTTCTCTCCGGACGCCGCGTCGACCGTGTCGAGGTCCGCCAGGTGTACATCCTGAAATCCGTGGAACCACCCCTGGAGGCGGCTCTCGGAGAGCGCGTCGCGGAGGTGCGCCGCTGCGGAAAGTACCTCGGCGACGACCTTACCGGCGACCTGAGCTTCGTCATCCAACTGATGAAGGTGGGGCGGTTGCGCTCCTTCGAAGCGGTCAAGAAACCGGGACGCGACGTGTCCCTAGTCATTGGCTTCGACGGCGGCACCGCGCTCCACTTGACGGAGGCCGGGCCGAAGAAACGCGCGTCAGTGCGCTTGGAACGAACGGCCGCGTTGGAATCCCGGGAGCCGCTGGCGCGCCTGGGTTGGGGACGCTCTCGGAGGCGTTCACGCTGGACGCGTTGCGGGCCGCGCTCGCGGCCGACCGCGCGACTCTGAAGCATTTAATCACGCAGCAACGGCCGATCGCGGGCATCGGCAACGGCTACGGCGACGAGATACTGTGGGAAGCGCGGCTGTCCCCGTTCGCGCGCACTGAGGCGCTGACGGAAGAGGCGATCGCGGCGCTACACGCGGCGATCCAGGGCGTTTTGCGGCGCGGCGTCGAAGAGAACCGCGCCGAGTTCAGCGACGCGTTACCGATCCGAGAGCCCATCGCGCTGTACCGCGTGCACCATCACGGGGGCGAACCGTGCCCGCGCTGGGGCGACGTCATCCGCTTCGTCGCTTACGCCGAGCGGGAGACGTACTACTGTCCGACCTGCCAAGCCCAGGGCAAGGTCTTCGCCGATCGCCGCCTGTCGCGGCTGCTGCGGTAGCCGATGCCGGAACTGCCGGAAGTCGAGATCGTCGCTCGTGGCCTCGCTTCGCGCCTCGCCGGCCGGCGGATCGTCGCGGTGGACTTGTTCAAGCTCGGAGGCTACGGCGGCCTCGATGCCCGCGAAGTGCGGGCGCGGCTCGTCGGTCGGCGCGTCAACGCGGTTCGCCGCGCCGGCAAGCGTCTCGTCGTGGCGCTGGACGGTCCCGAGGATCTCGTCTTTCACTTCAAGCTTTGGGGCGTGCTGCTCTGGCGCATCACGGCGGTCGAGCCCGATCGCCTGACCGCCCTCGTTTGGCGCCTCGACGGGGGAGCGACCTTGGAGTTTCGCGAGCTGCAGTTGAGCACGCTCGACTTCGTCGCCCGCGACGCGACGGTGGCGGTCGCCACGGATCCCCTAACGATGCCGGCTACCTCGATCACGGCCGCGCTCAATGGGCGCGGAGCGGTACGAGCGCTCCTCTCCGATCAGGACCGATTCCCCGGCCTGGGCAACCTATACGCCTTGGAGATCCTATTTCGCGCTGGCGTCGACCCGCGCAGGAAGGGCACCGATCTCTCGGACCGCGAACGCGGCGCGATCGCCGACTTGATCCGCAAGACGATGCGGGAGGCGATCCGGCGCGGCGGTTACCCGCCGTTCCTGGATCTCGACGGCAAGGCCGGCACGTTTCCGTTGCGCGTCTACGATCGCGGCGGGCAGCCGTGCGCCGTGTGCGGCGCGCCGATCATGACCGCGCGGATCGCCGGTCGACCGGGCTTCTGGTGCGCTCGCTGCCAGCCGGAGCCCGCCGCGAAGGGTCGATGAGCAGCGCGGTCGTGCGGGAATCCTATCGTCGCGGCCGGCGTTGACCCTCAGGGAACGGCGCTGGCACTCGACATGCTGAGCGATGTCCGCCGGCGCCTGCGCAATCCAGGGAACGATCGCCCGCGTAGCCTTGGCAAGCTCCTCAAGACGTAGAATGAAGGGGCGCTTCGGGCGAAGCGCATGGAGGCATGAATCCGTGAAGAACCCCGCCATCGGAAGAGGCACGGTGATCGCGCTGCTGATCTTGGCGCTCGCAGTCGGCGGTCTCGTGCCGCTCGGCGCGGCGCGTGCGCAGGCGCCGAGCGCCACGATCGTGTTCGCGGCGCTGCAAGCGATTCGCGAGAATCACTACGAAGAGCAGGATCCGATCAAGCTCCTTGGGGCGGCTGTCGACGGCCTGCGCCGGGCTCTGACGCGCGCCGGCGTCACGCCGAACCTGCCCGACCTCACGGCGACGACCGAATCGCGGGCGCGGGCCGAGTTCCAGAATCGATTCGAGCTCGCCATTCAGCAAGGGCAGAGCCGGGTGACGGCCGATCAACTGCAGTACGCCGCCAGCCAAGGGATGGCCGGGTTCATCGACGACTCGCACACCGGCTTCATCTCGCCGGAGCGACGCGCCGAGGACATCCGCCGGCAACGCAACGAGGCAAGCTACTCCGGCATCGGCATCTCGATGCTCACGCGCGACGGCCGCTTCTTCATTCAACACGTCTTCTCGGGTACGCCGGCGCAGCGCGCCGGCATCCGAAACTGGGACCGCATCCTCTCCATCGACGGTACGACGACGCAGGGCATGACCTCCGAGGACGTTTCCGGGCGCATCCGCGGGCCGCAGGGGCAAACGGTCACGCTGGTCGTACAGCGCCCCGGCCAGGCGAATCCGATCAGCATACCGATCACGCGCGAAGCGATCGTCATTCCGACGGTCGAGTACCAGCTGCTCGACAATCGCATCGGCTATATTCGGTTCTCGCAGTTCGCGCAGCAGGCGGGGCCGCGCATCCGCCAGGCCCTGGAGGATCTGCAGCAGCAGGGCATGCGCGCGCTCGTGCTCGATCTGCGGGGCAACTCTGGCGGCCTGCTCAATGAGCTGAACCGCATCGCCGAATACTTCCTGCCCGCGGGCACGAACATCTACACCATGGAAACGCGCCGCGAAGGCAAGCGCACGTTCGTTTCGCGGACGAACCCGATCGTCGACCGCGCCCTGCCGATGACGGTGCTCATCGACGACGGTAGCTCGTCCGCGGCGGAGCTGCTGGCGGCGGCGCTGCAAGAGAACCGGCGCGCCACGCTCATCGGCCGGCCGACGGCCGGCGCGGTGCTCGTCAGCGTCGTGTTCCCGCTGCCGCAGGGCGCTGCGATGAGTGTGTCGATCGCGCGGTTGATCACCGGCGCCGGCAACGTCCTGGAGGGCAACGGCATCAAACCCGATGTCGCCGTCGATCTGGCGACGGAGGATATCGAGCGCGGCGTCGACACGCAGCTGGCGCGGGCGTTGCAGGCCACGAATCAGCGGCTGGCCGGGCGGTAGCCCGGCCAGCATCAGCGCAGCAACGGCGCGCCGGGTGCTCGCCGCGCCGCGGTGAGTCGAACGACCGCTCTGGAGGAACGCATTGCAGACGATGCTTGGCATCACCGACTTCTACCGTGTCGACGAGCTGCTGACCGACGAGCAGCGCCTGACTCGCGACACGATGCGCCGGTTCGTCGATCGCGAGATCCTGCCCCACGTCGGGCGATGGTGGCTCGACGGCACGTTCCCCACCGACCTCGTCCCCAAGCTCGGCGCGCTTGGCGTCTACGGCGCGAACCTGCCCGCGGATTACGGCTGCGCCGGTTTGGACAACGTCGCCTACGGCCTCCTCATGCAGGAGCTCGAGCGCGCCGACTCCGGCATCCGCTCGTTCGCGAGCGTGCAAGGCGCGCTCGTCATGTACCCGATCTACGCGTACGGCAGCGAGGAGCAGCGGCGAGCGTACTTGCCCCTCCTGGCGTCCGGCGAAATCATCGGCTGCTTCGGTTTGACCGAACCGTCGGCCGGCAGCGATCCGGCGGCGATGACGACGCGCGCGCGGCGCACAGCCAAGGGCTGGTCGATCACCGGCAACAAGATGTGGATCACGAGCGGCTCGTTGTCGCAGATCGCGATCATCTGGGCTCGTGACGACGAGGATCGGATCCGCGGCTTCATCGTGCCGACGGACACGCCGGGGTTCGCCGCGCACGACATCCATACGAAAGCGTCGATGCGCGCTTCGGCGACCTCCGAGCTCGTGCTCGAGGACGTCGAGGTCTCCACCGACGCCGAGCTTCCGAAGGCCGTGGGCCTCGGGCGCGCGCTGGGATGCCTGACGCAGGCGCGCTACGGCATCGCCTGGGGCGCGCTGGGCGCCGCGGTCGCCTGCTTCGAGGAGGCGCTCGACTACGCGAAGGGACGGATCGCGTTTCAGCGCCCGATCGCCGCGACGCAGATCATCCAAGAGCGCCTCGTCAATATGCTGACGCGGATCACGACGGGGCAGCTGCTGGCGCTTCGGCTCGGCCAGATGAAGGACGCCGGCACGATGACGTATCCGCAAGTCTCGATGGCGAAGCGCAACAACGTGCGCTTGGCGCTGGAGATCGCCCGCGAGGCCCGGAGCATTCTCGGCGGCTACGGCATCACCCTCGAGTACCACGCGATCCGCCACATGACGAACCTGGAGTCGGTCGACACGTACGAGGGGACATACGACATCCACACCTTGATCGTGGGCCGCGAGATCACGGGGCTCGCCGCGTTCGGCGAATGACGGCGCCCTACGAGGCCGAGGTCCGCTTCCGCATCCCCGATATCGACGCGTTTCGCGGCCGCATTCAGGCGCGCGGCGGTACCGTCGTCGAATCGTACGCGTTCCGCGACCGCTGCCACCGCTCGCGGATCGGCCCTTGGGATTGGACGGCGCAGTCGATGCGGACGCGCACGCACACTGTCCCCGCGCCGCGCAGCGAGGTCCTGTTCTCCGCTGTCGACGTCGTCGCCGCCGACGGCTTCGCGTTCAAGCGATCGCGCCTCGCGGCCGGCAAGGCGACGCTGTTCACCGGGACAGCGGACGCTTGCGCGTCCTTCCTCGACGCGCTGGGCTACACGCCTTGGTTCGACGTGATCAAGACGGACTGCGTAATGTGGAACTTGCCCAACGGGGGCATGGCGATCGCCGAGCACGTCGCGGGCGCGACCGTCCCCAACGGTCCGGTGGGCGTGACCGCGGCGTCCTCC
>VGFF01000004.1 GCA_016868955.1 Armatimonadota bacterium | reverse complement strand
CGCGCGTGTAGAAGTCGGCGTTGCGCGGCCCGTCAGCCGTGATGGCCGTGACATGATGTATGCCTTCGAGCTTCATTGCGAGCACCTCGCGGGTCGCGAGTCTATGTTCGCAACAAACGAGCGATCCGCCGCACGCCTTCCCGAAGCCGATCCTGCGGCGCGGCCATCGACAGCCGGATCTGATCGCGCGCCGCATCGCCGAACGCGACGCCGGGTACCGTCGACACGTGCGCTTCGCTCAGCAAGCGCAGCGCGAATTCGCGCGCGTCCGGGCCAGCGGCGCCGGCGTCGACCAACGCGAAGAACGCGCCGCGCGGCGTGTAGCGATAGAGGTTGTGCTCGCGCAGCAACGCCACGACCATGTCGCGGCGGCCGCGGTAGCTGTCGCGCATCTCGCGCACGGAATCTTGCGGGCCGGTAAGCGCCGCTTCCGCGGCCTTCTGCACGAACGCCGACACGCACGCCACCAGCGGTTCCTGCACGCGCCCCATGAGGTCGGCGAGCGCCGGTGGCGCCGCCGTGTAGCCGACGCGCCACCCGGTCATGGCGTAGGACTTCGACAGGCTGTAGACGACGACGGTACGGTCGGGATCGCGTGCGAAGAACCCGTGGTGCTCGCCGTCGAACAACATCTCGTCGTAGACCTCGTCGGCGAGCACGAACAGATCGTGGCGGGACGCGAACGCCGCCAGCGCGTCCGTTGTCGCGGCCGGGAAGACGGCGCCCGTCGGATTCGACGGCGTGTTCACCACCAGCACCTTCGTGCGCGGCGTGACGCGCTCCGCAAGCGCCGCGACGTCAGGGAGGAATCCGTTCGCGGCGTCGAGCGGATACCGCACCGTCACCCCGTTCGCCAGCTTGACGGCCATCGGGTAGTTTGGCCAGCCCGGATCGGGGACGAGCACCTCGTCTCCGGGATCCAGCAGGCTGATCAACGCCAAGACGAGCCCGGCCGTGCCGCCGGGCGTGACGTTGATCTGTCCCGGATCGGTGGGCACGCCCGTCACGCGCGTCACGCGGTCAGCGCACAACGCGCGCAGCGACGGCAATCCCGAGGTCGGCGTGTACCCCGTGAAGCCGTCGCGAATCGCCTGGAACGCCGCGTCGACGATGTGGCCCGGAGTCGGAAAATCGGGCTCGCCGATCTCGAGCCGGATGCAATCGGGGATCTGCGACGCGAGCAGGCCGAACTCGCGGATGCCGTTCAGCGGAACTTCTTGGGCGATGTGCGAGAAGGTCTTCATGCGGCGGAGTTCCGCTCGCGAGTGCGGCGTCCCTGCGTGGCAGCACGGTGTGGCGGGCCCGATAAGTCCGCCTCGCTCAAGCCCCGCGCCGCGCGTTCGCGCGCGGATCGAGCACGTCCCGAAGCCAGTCGCCGAGCAGGTTCACGCCCATCACCGTCACCGTGATCGCGATGCCCGGCAGCGTCGCCGGCCACCAGGCGACCGTCAGCATCTCGCGTCCGTCGGAGAGCATCGCGCCCCAGCTCACGTCGGGCGGCCGCACGCCGAGTCCCAGGAAGCTCAGCGCCGACTCGAAGATGATGATGCTCGACAGCTCGAGCGTGCCGATGACGACGATGAGCCCGGTGACGTTCGCGAGCAGGTGCCGTGTGAGGATGCGCCCGCGGCGCGCGCCGAGCGCGCGCGCCGCCTGCACGAACTCCAGCTCCCGCAACCGCAGCACTTCGCTGCGCACGACGCGCGCGAAGATCACCCAGCTCGGCAGGACGAGCACGAGGACGAGGTTGCCGATTGATGCTCCGATCATCGCCAGCAAGGTGATCGCGAGCAGGATGGCCGGCACGCCAAGCTGGATGTCGACGAGCCGCATCAGCACTTCGTCCACCCAGCCGCCGGCCTCGGCAGCGAACACGCCGACGAACGACCCGAGCGCCGCCGCGATGAGCACCACCTGGAACGCGATCAGCAGAGACGTTCGCGCGCCCTGCAGGACGCGAGCGGCGATGTCGCGGCCGAGTTGATCCGTTCCAAGCCAAGCGCGCGCGGCCGCGGCGCCGGGCGACGATGCCTCGCCGCTGCCGCCCGGCGGCAGCAACGACCGGCCGAGATCCTGCTGGCCCGGCTTCGCGCCCTTCAGCAACGGCCCAAACAGGGCCATCGCAAGCCACAAGCCGACGATGACGAGGCCAACGACCGCGGCGCGGTCGCGGCGCAACGACTTCCACAGGATGGTCGCGCGGCGCGGGCGGCTACGCATAGCGGATGCGCGGATCGAGCACCGCGTACAACACGTCGACGGCGAGGTTCGTCAACACCGAGAGAAACGCGACGAGCGTGACGACGCCGCGGAGCAGCGGCACGTCGCGCGCGCCGATCGCTTGCACGGAGAGGAAGCCCAGGCCCGGCCAGGCGAAGATCGTCTCGGTGACGACGGCGCCGCCGAGCAACGCGCCAAACTGCAGCCCCATGATCGTGACGACGGGCAGCAAGGCGTTGCGGACGGCGTGCTGCACGAGGACGCGGCGCTCGCTGAGGCCCTTGCTCCAGGCGGTGCGGCAGTAGTCGGCGCCGAGCACTTCGAGCAGGCTCGCGCGAAGCACGCGCGCGATGCGCGCCATCGGCAGCAGCCCCAGCGTCACCGCCGGCAGGACGAGACTGTTCGCCTGCAGCCTCCCGGCCGACGGGAACCAGCGCAGCTCCACCGAGAACACGAGCACGAGCATGATGCCGAGCCAGAACAATGGCACCGATTGACCGAAAAACGCCAGCGCGCGGCCGGCGCAGTCCATCCACGTGTTCGGGCGCGCCGCCGACAAGATCCCCACCGGAACCGCGACGACGATTGCCAGCAGCATCGCCGTGCCGGAGAGCTGCAGCGTCGGCTCCACGCGCTCGCCGACGATCGCCGACACGCTTCGGTTGTAGCGCAGCGACCGGCCCATGTCCCCCTGAACGGCGCCGCGCGCGAAGTCCAGGTATTGGTAGACGAAGGGTTTGTCGAGTCCGAGCTCGCGGCGCAGCTCCTCGCGTTGTTCGCGCGTCGCCAGGCCTTCCGAAAGGATCAGCGCGACCGGATCGCCCGAGAGCAGAAGGGCCCCCGAGACGATCACGGTCACGCCGCCGAGAACGACGATCGAGAGCAGCAGGCGCCGCGAGATGTAAGCCAGCACGTCGAAAGCCTCGCGGCGCCCGTTCGCGTCTTGCTGCGATCCGGACGCGCTTCCGTCTACCGGAAGCTGACGTCCTCGAAGCTCAGGAACTCGTCCGACCGCGCTTTCCAGTTGATGCGGTTGCTCGCGGCGTAGATATCCTGATAGTCCCACAGCCAGATCCAGGGAACGTGCTTCTCGAAGATGTAGCGCTCGAGGTTCTGCAGGCGACGCAGGCGCTTCGCCGGATTCGTCTCGGCGATCGCTTCCTTGACGAACTGCGTGGTCACGTCGTTCGCGCCGTAGGCGTACGGCAGCTTGTTCCGGAACTCGATGAGCGGATGGTACATCGGCGTCATGAACAGCGGCGCGCTGGCCGCGAAGTTCATGCCGGGGACGCGCTCGCTGGAGATCCGCGAGAAGTAGGCGCCAGCCTCCATGCCCTGCAGGCGCGCGCGCACGCCGACGCGCTCGAGTTGACCTTGGATCGCCTCGACGGATTCCTTATCGAGCGCGTAGCGGCCGATGGTGTGCCAGAACGTGATCTCGAACCCGTTCGGGTAACCCGCTTCGGCGAGGAGCCGCTTCGCCAGATCTGGGTCGTACTTGTACGGCTGCAGCTTGTCGCCCTGGTAGCCCTCGAACCCCGGATAGATGAACCCGGCGACTCGGCCATAGGCCCGACCGCGGAACAAAACCCGGATGATCGTGTCGACGTCGACGGCGTGGTTCATCGCGCGGCGGACGCGCACGTCCGTCGTCGGGCCGTTGCCGAGGTTCATGCGGATGAACGCGCGGCGCAGGCTGCGCGCCGTCTCGATGCGCGCGACGCCGGACCGCTCGATCCGCTCGATCTGCGCCGGCGGGATGTTCTGCGCGATGTCGACCTCGCCGGTCGCCGCCAGCGCCGTGCGCGCGGACGCGTCTGGCGCCCACCGGAACTGAATCTCGCCAATCGCCGGCCTCTTCGCGCCCCAGTACGTCGGGTTCGCGGCGACGCGCATCTGATTGCCGCGCGTCCACTCGACGAAGCGATACGGACCCGTGCCGACGGGGCGCGTGCCGAACTCGGCCGCCGCCTGGGCGTGGTACCGCGGCGGGAACACGTAGAGGAACGCCAGCGTCGCGGGGAAGTTCGAATTCGCCTCGCTGAGAACGAAGTCAATCGTGAACGGATCGACCTTCTGCGTGCCCGAGACGAACGAGAACCAGCCGCGGGCCTCGCCGCGCGTCTTCAGGAACGCGTCGACCGTGTAAGCGACCGCGTCGGCATTGAACGGCTCGCCATTGTGGAACTGCACGCCGCGGCGCAGCTTCACGCGCCAGCGCAGCGGGTCGACCGCCTGCCACGACTCCGCCAGGTGCGGCTGGAAGCCGCCGTCCGGCTTGTTGAGCACGAGCGCTTCCAGAATCGTGTGCGTGATGACGAGCGACGTCTTGATCGTGTCGATCGTCGGGTCGAGCGAGCGCGGCTCGCTCGCAAGCACGACGCGGGCGGCGGCACCGCCAGGAGCGGCTTGACTCGGCCCGAGCGGCGCCAGTAGGGCCAGCGCGATCAGCGCGCTGCCGGTGACGCGCAACAGAGAAGAGGTGTGCTTCATCAATATCGTTCCCCCTCGGATAGCCGGATTTTCCCTGCCGTTATTGCATGGACATGCGTTCCCACCACGTGACCCACCAGCGGTAGTTCGCGACAGGGTTGTTGATGTAGCTGCGGGTCGCGACGACGTAGTAGGGCCTCCACAGTTGGATCAACGGAAGTTCGGACGCGACCTTCTTTTGGATTTCGACGAGGATCGCGCGCCGGCGCGCCGAGTCGTTCTCGAACCGCTGCTTCTCGATCAGGTCGTCGACTCCCTTGTAGCCCGTCTGATTCGCGCCGCTCGGATATTCGCGTCCTTCGATGCCGGACAGGAACTGGTCGGGCGCCGCGCGCGTCGGGCCCTGGATGAGGATCTCGAAGTCGCCGCTCGTGCTGCGGCGCTGGTAGGCGGCTTGTTCCAATTGCTCGAGCTGGAGCTCGATGCCGACACGGCGAAGCATCTGTTGCACGGCCGCCGCAACCGACGGGTCATCGCCCGCCGGGCGGAAGATCATGCGCGGCCGGACGCCCTTCATACCGCCGGCTTCTTGCAGCAGGCGGCGCGCCGTCTCGGGGTTGTAATCGAACGTCTGGATGTTCGTCGTGTGTGACCAGACCTCGGGCGGGATGATGCTGCCGACGCCGTTCATCGTGCCGAAACCTTGCAGCACGTCATCGAGCAAGCTCTTGCGGTCGATCGCGTGGTGGATCGCGCGGCGGATCCGCACGTCGTCGAGCGGCGTCTTCGTGACGTTGAGGTTCAACCCGCGCCAACCGGCGACCGGCGTCGCCTGCATGCGGATGTTCGGATCGCGCGCGAGGCTCAACCACGCCTGCGCGCCGCGCACCGGCATGACGTTGACTTCGTCACGCTGCAATGCCAGCGCCGATACGTTCTCGTCGGGGATGACGAGGAAGCGCGCGTTCTTGATCTGCGGCGCGCCGCGATGGTACTTCTCGTGCGCGCGGAAGACCATCTCCGCGCGCGGGCGGTGGCTGACGATCTCATAGGCGCCGGTGCCGATCGGCGTGCGCGAGAAGTTCGGGCCGAGCTCGTCGACCGCGCGCTTGTTCACGATCCAGCCGGGGCGCCAGGCGAGGATCGCCGGCAAGAAGTCCGGGTAGGCCTGCTTCAGCGTGATGCGCACGGTGTAGTCGTTGACCACGTCGGTGCGGTCGATGACCTCGAGGATTGTCGCGTACCGCGACTTCGTCTCCGGGTTCTTGATGCGGTCGAAGCTGTACTTGACGTCGGCGGCGGTGAACTTGCCGTAGCCCTTGTGCCACTCCGCGTTACGGCGGAGGAAGAACGTGTAGACCTTGCCGTCTGGGCTGACCTCCCACCGCTCGGCGAGATCCGCCTCCACCGCGTTCGACCGCGCCTGATAGCGGACGAGGCCGTTGAACACGTTCATCGCGATGTGATCGTCGACCGAGAAGTGAGCCGGGTCCATGTTCACGACGTCGTTGATGTACGCCATCCGCAGCTCACGCTGCGCCGGCGCGCCTTGCGCGCCCGCGGTCGTCAGCGCGATGACGCCGCACAACACGAGCAAGGCCGTCAAACGTGCGCGCTGCAACAAATCCTTCATGCGATCCTCCTTCGATACGCGCCCCATCGGGCAGCGTGGGTGCTTCAGGACGGGTTCTTCTGGAAGAACGAGATGACCGAGTTCGCGAGCGTCTCGAGCCGATCCTCGGTCATGTGCGGGCCGACGGGCAAAGACAGGTTCTCGTCCGACGTCTTTTCCGCGACCGGGAATTGACCGCGCTTCGTCCCGTACTGCTCCATCACCGGCGGCAGCAGGTGCACCGACTTCGGATAGTGGATGCTCGATTCGATGCCGGCCTCGTACAAGTGCGCTTTGAGCGCGTCACGCTGCGGCGTCCACAACACGTAGTGCAGATAGCAGGGCTTGGCGTAGGGCTTCTCCGGCGGCAGCTGCACGGGCAGCTTGGCGTCGCGGAACCGCTGCGTGAGGTAGGCGGCGGCGCGGCGGCGGTGCGCGATGTACGCCGGCAGCTGCTTCAGCTGCAGGCGGCCGACCGCTGCGCAGATTTCCGTGAGGTGCAGGTTGTAGCCGATCCACTTCTGGTCGTACCAGGCGCCGTCCGTGCGGCGGATGAAGCTGATCGACTCGGCGCGGTTGCGGCCCTGATCCCGCAGGCTCGACAAGTCGTGCGCGAAATCGCGGTCGTCGGTGACGAGCACGCCGCCGGGTCCGAAGACGGTGATCATCTTCCCGGAGAAGCTGAAGAATCCGGCGTCGGCGACCCCGCCGGCGGGCTTGCCCTTGTACTCGGCGCCGAGCGCGTGGCAAGCGTCCTCGAGCACGAAGACCCCGCGCGGCTTCGCGGCCTCGATCATCGGGTCCATGTCGGCCGGGAACCCGTAGAAGTGCGTCGGGATGATCGCCCGCGTCTTCGGCCCGATCGCGGCCGCGACGGCCTTCGGGTCGGCGTTCGCGGTGTCGGGTTCGACGTCGACGAAGACGGGCGTCGCGCCGACCTTGACGACGGCAGCGAGCACGCCGACGTAGGAGTTCGCGGGAAGGATGACCTCATCGCCGGGGCCGATGCCCTTGGCGTCGAGCGCGATCATGTTCACGGAGGTGCCGGAGTTCGTCGAAATTCCGTACCGGCGGCCGCACCAGTTTGCGACCTCGGTCTCGAATCGCTCCGTTTCCTCTCCACCGTAGGACTTGCCGGTCTCCAAGACGGCTACGGCTTTTTGCTTCATTTCTTCATCGGGGGACATCACGCGGTAGGGAATGCGTGTCTTCGTCTCCATCGGATCTCCTCTGCGTCAAGTGCGCGTCGTGCCTAGGGAAAAACCTTCGACCGTGGGTGAGATCGCGAAGTCATGTGGTTCTCAATATTCTATCGGAAGGGGTTCGTTCAAGGGCGTGGAAGTCCCTGTTTACGCATATTCCGGCTCGTCGCGAGATTTCGCCACCAGCAATCCTCCTGTTTCGAAAGGAGGTCGAGCCCCTGTGACCGCAGTGCTCCTGCATGGCCAGGTTCTGGCGGCCGCTGACGGCCCGCAGTGGGCGGACGGCGGCGTCTGGATCGACGATTCCGGCCGCGTCCGCGCGATCGGCAACTGGCCGGAAGTCGCGGCAGCGGCCGGACCAGCCGTTCCCATTCGCGATCACCGGCCCCACTGGATCGTCCCTGGCATCATCGACCTCCACGTCCACCTCACGCTTCCGGGGGGATGGAACGCCCGCCCATCTCTTCTATCGAGACGCCACGCATGAAAAGCTGCTCTTCGTCGCGCAGCGAAACGCGCTCGCCGCGCTGCGGTCAGGCGTCACGACGATGCGCGACTGCGGTGGCCGCGTCTCGCTCGTCCTGGGGTTGCGCGACGCGATCCGCGAGCGGTTGATCGCGGGGCCTCGATTGTTCGTCGCCGGGCCGCCGATGACGATCACGGGCGGTCACGCCCACTACATGGGTGGCGTCGTCGACAACGTCGATGAAATCCGGAAGATGAGCCGATCCTTGCTGCACGCCGGGGTCGACTACCTAAAGATGATGGGTTCCGGCGGCGGCACGCCGGGTACGGAAACGCATCGTGTCACATTCAGCATCGATGAGCTCCGCACCGCGCGCGAGGAAGCGCGCCGGGCCGGAACGCATTTGGCCGTGCATGCGACGAATCGCGACGCGACGCGCATCGTCGCCGAAGCCAAGGTCGACACGATCGAGCACGCCGCGTTCAACACGCTGGAAGGCGACTGGTCCTTCGATCCGCGGCTCGCCGATCTGATCCGAGACAACGGCTGCATCGTCAGTCCGACGTTGCAGACGTCGGTCGGCGACACGCGTCGCCTCGAAGCCAAGGCCAACACCGCCGGACTGACGACCGAAGAGGAGAAACAGCTCGCTGCCTGGCGCGCGCGCACCGCGTTCAAGGCGCGCCACTGCGCGCAGCTGATGGAGCACGGCGTCCCGATCGCGTGCAGCACGGACGCGGGTTGGCGCATCAACCGCTTCGGGGATTTCGCCGATGGTCTGGATCTCATGGTCGCGGCGGACGTGTCGGCGCGCGAAGCGTTTCGTTCCGCCACCGAAGTGCCGGCGTGCGCGCTCGGCCGGAGCCAGGAGCTCGGACACTTACGTGCCGGCGCGTTCGGCGACGCGATCGTGCTGCGCGACGACCCGACGCGGCGCATCGACGCCGTGCGCGAGGTCGTCGCCGTTTATCTCGGCGGACGGGACCTGACGCACGCCGGCGTGTAGGCGCAAAGGAGGACGCGATGAGCAAGCGGCAGTCGACACGTTTCGCATTGCGCGGTTGGGCGGCGGCGATCGCGATCGCCGTCGTGGCGGCGGCGGCGCCGCCGAGTGGATCCGGCCCGGCGGCGGGCGCACCGCAACCAGGCGGCCGCATTGTCTGGGTCGACAGCCGAACGCACGACAACTTCGACGCGAACGTCAACGTCTCGCGATACACGGCGTGGATTCAAAACCAGATCTACGATCCGCTCGTCTGGCAGATCGATCCCGACAGGTTCGTGCCCGGCCTCGCCGAGAGCTGGCAAGTCGGCGCCGACCGGACGACATACACGTTCAAGCTGCGCAAGGACGCGACGTTCCACGACGGCATGCCGTTCAACGCGCAGGCCGTGAAGTTCATGTTCGAGCGCATCCTCGACCCCGAGACGAAGTCGCGACGCGTCGGCGAGCTCCCGAACTACGGCGGTACGGACGTCGTCGATCCCTACACGGTGCGCGTCCGGTTCACGAAGCCGTACAACCAGTTCCTCGAAAACCTCGCCGGCGGCGGACTCCCGCCCGCGTCCCCCGCTGGCGTGCGGGCGCGCGGCAAGGACTTCGCGCGCCTGCCCGTCGGCACAGGCCCGTTCTTCGTCAAGGAGTGGCGCGACGAGAAGACGATGGTGCTGGAGCGCAATCCGCGCTACAAGTGGGGACCGGCGTTCCTGAAGCACGCGAACCCGCCCTACCTCGAAGAGATCGTGTTGCGCTTCGTCACGGAGCCGACGACGCGCCTGCTCGCGCTGGAGACGGGCGAAACGCAGTTCGTCAGCTATCCGCCCGAGGAGGAGATCGAGCGCCTGCGGCGCAACGCCAACTACCAGGTCTCCGTTCAAGTCGAGTCCGGCCTCGTGCAGAACTTCCCGTTGAATTTCGCGTCGGGACCGACGCGCGAGCTGCCGGTTCGCCAAGCGCTCAACTTCGCGATCAGCCGCAAGCGCGTCGCGCAGCTCGTCTTCTTCAACACCGTGAACCCGGCGCGCGGACCGCTGTCCAGCCGCAACTGGGCGTTCTGGCGCGGCGTCGACAACTACTTTCCACATGACCCGCTGCGCGCGGGCCGGATTCTCGACGAGGCCGGTTGGAAGCTCAATCCGACGACGAAGATTCGCGAGAAGGCCGGACAGCCTCTACGGCTGCGGCTCGTGACCGCCGCCGGCTTCCCAGACGCGAAGGTCGCCGAGCTGGCGCAGGCGATGTGGCGGGAAGCGGGCATCGACGTCCGCGTGGAGCTGATGTCCGACGCCGCCGCGCGAAAGCGGTACGAGGAGGGCACCTTCGAGATCGGGCGTCTCGGGCTGGGATTCTTCGATCCGGACAGCGTCCTCTACGGCTCCTACCACTCGACGATGATCGAAGGCGGCGGACGCTGGAACCGCGGGCGCATCGTCTCAAGGGACCTCGACGCGATGTTGGAAGCCGGCCGCATCAGCACGAACACCGCCGAACGCAGGCAGATCTATCAGCGGGTTCAAAAGTGGCTGCTCGACAACGCCGCGATCGTGCCGGTGTGGGAGCACACGTACGTGTTCGCGTCGCCGGCGACGCTGCGGAACGTGCAATACAATCTGCGCGGCCAACCGATGTTCCACGCGGCCTGGATGGCGAAGTAAGGCGGACGTCGCCCGTGGGATCGTTTCTGCTGCGGCGGCTTTGGACCGGCATCCCCGTGCTCTTGGGGGTGTCGGTCCTCGTCTTCGGTATGCTGCACTTCCTACCGGGCGACCCCGTGATGATGATGCTGACGCAGCCGGGTGGTCAGGCGCGCCCGATGCTCGCGTCCGAGGTCAGCGACGATCTCTACAAGCGCATGCAGCAGCAGCTCGGCCTCGATCGTCCGCTCCACGAGCAGTTCCTGAACTTCTTGGGTCGCGCGGTGCGTGGTGATCTCGGGTCGTCGTTCCGCAGCGATTTGCCGGTCGCGCAAACGATCGCGCGCAACCTGCCGTTCACGCTCGAGCTGGCCGCGGCCGCGCTCTCGGTCTCGATCGCCGCCGGCGTCTTGTTCGGCACGTTGGCGGCGCTGCGCCACCGCACGTGGGCGGACACGGCCCTGATGGCCGTTGCCGTCTCCGGCGTGTCGATGCCGTCATTCTGGCTGGGCTTGATGCTCCTCCTCGTGTTCGCGCTCGAGCTGCGATGGTTCCCTGTCGTCGCGACGCAGGGGTGGCGCGCGCTCGTCCTGCCGGCGGCGGCGCTCGGATTTCGCGCCGCCGCGATCATCGCCCGACTCGTGCGGTCCAGCCTCATCGAGACGTTGCATCAGGATTACGTGCGGACGGCGCGCGCGAAGGGCTTGCCCGGCACCGGCGTCGTCCTGCGCCACGCGCTGCGCAACTCGTTGATCCCGGTCGCGACCGTCGTCGGGCTTCAATTCGGCAACCTGCTTGGCGGCGCGGTGATCGTCGAGAGCGTCTTCGGCCGGCCGGGCATCGGTCAGCTGGCGGTGCAAGCGATCCTCGAAAAGGATTTCCCTGTCGTGCAGGGCGTCGTACTCCTCACCGCCGTTACCTACGTCATCGTGAATCTGCTCATCGACATCTCCTATGGTTGGCTCGATCCGCGCGTTCGCTACCGGTAGGCGCTGCCCGTGAGCGCCCTCCTGCGGCGATTGGTCCGGCACCCGCTCGCGTCGACCGGAGCCCTGATCCTCGGCGTCTTCCTCGTCGCCGCGGTCTTCGCCGACGCTCTCGCGCCGTACCGGCCGGAGGCCGTGAACGCGGATCGAGCGTTATTGGCGCCCAGCCCGGAGCACTGGATGGGGACCGACCGCATCGGGCGCGACGTTCTGTCGCGCATCATGCATGGCGGTCAGCTGTCGTTGCGAATCGGCTTGATCTCGGTTGCGATCGGCGCCACCGCCGGTTTGTTGCTCGGCGGCGTCGCCGGGTACCGCGGCGGCTGGATCGACGACGCGATCATGCGCGTGTTGGACGTATTGCTCGCGTTCCCGAACATCCTGCTGGCGCTGGCGGTGGTCGGGGTTGCCGGTCCGGGTCTGACGAACCTCATGATCGCGGTGGGCGTCGCTTCGATCCCGGGATTCGCGCGGCTCGTGCGGGGCTCCGTGCTGTCGGCGCGCGAGCACGACTATGTCGTCGCCGCCCAAGCGCTCGGCGCGTCCGGCGCGCGCGTATTTCGCTTGCACCTGCTGCCGAACGTGTTCGCGCCGTTTCTCGTGTACGCGACACTCAACGTCGCGCTGGCGATCCTCAACGGCTCGGGGTTGTCGTATCTGGGGTTGGGGCCGGCGCCGCCCGCCTCGGAGTGGGGTCTGATGCTCTCCGACGGCAGGGCATTCTTGCGGCGCGCTTGGTGGCTGACCGCGTTTCCCGGCATCGCGATCATGCTCGCGGTGATGGCGATCAATCTGCTGGGCGACGGGATCCGCGATGTGACGGATCCGAAGCTGCTGCGTGCCCGGGGCGGAGAGCGGCCACGATCCTAGGGGCGTGACGCTCCGGGCGCATTTCGCCCGCCCATCTCGCCCCTACTCCCCGGCCTCCGTCGGCAGCCCCGCGGCGGCCCAATCACGGACCCCGCCGGCCATGCTCGTTACGGTCGGATAGCCGGCGCGACGGAGAATTTCTCGTCCAGCCTGGCTTCGGTTTCCCGATCGGCAGACGACGACGATCTCGCGGTCGCGCGGCACCTCGGCGACGCGCCCGGCGAGCTCGCCGAGCGGGATGAGCGTCGCGCCCGGGATGTGCACCTCGCGCCACTCTTCCGGCTGGCGCACGTCGAGGACGAACGCGCCCGCCGTTCGCCGCCGCGCCGCTTCCGCGACGCCGATTTCCGCCGGCAGCGCGGCCGCATCGCTGGCTTGGGACATGGCGCTCGGATTCGGCGGCATCGCCCGTCGCGCGTTCAGCCACCACGTGGCGCCGCCGGCGGCGGCGATGATGAGCAACAGTGCGAGCGTGATTTCCATTCGTGATCGACCCACGGTCGTCATGAGAAACGCACCCCTCAGCCACCGCCGGGCGCGCAGGCCGGCGCCGACGACGATAGGCCGCCGCTGCTCGTTCGCGCGCCGACGGCCGCGAACGCGGACATCTTGCGTTTGACGTTCGCGGCGCCGCAACGAGAGCAGACCACGGTGCCGACATCCTTGGCGCTGTCCAGGCGCTTCTCGAATCGCGCGCCGCAGTCCTCGCAGCCGAACTCAAACAGCGGCATCTTCGGTCTCCCGCAACGCCGCCGCGGCGCGCCCCAGCCGCGCCGCCGCTTCCTCGGCGACCGGCGCCAACGCCGCGGCATCGACGACCCCGAGCATGACGCGGGGATCGATGAACGCTACTTCGCTGAAGCCAGGATGGATCTCCCGCACCGTGACATTGCAAGGCAGCAGCAGGCCAACCTCCGGCGCCGCCGTCAGCGCTCCGTGCGCCAGCGGCGGGTTGCAGGCGCCGAGGATCGTGTACGGCGCGACGTCGATGTCGAGTTTCTTCTTCATCGTTTCCTTCACGTCGATGGACGTCAGGATGCCGAACCCTTCCGCCTTCAAGCAATCGGTCGCGCGCGCGATCGCGGCGTCGTGGCCGGCGTGAATCGTGACGCGCTTACCCAGCTCCTTCTGCGGCGTGCTCATCCTCGGCGTCTCCTTTGCTTCCTCTGCTCAGTTCAACATCTGGAAAACCTTGCGAAGACGGTCGAGGTTGGCGCGGTTGCGCCCCTTTCCCCCGGCGTCGAGCTTCACACATTTCTCCATGCCGGATGCCAGGAGATCGACGGCGATGCGGCCGAGCGCCGCTCGCGCCGCCGCGACCTGCTGCGCGACCTCGGCGCAGTCGCGGCCGTCGGCGAGCATGCGTTGCAGACCCTGCACCTGTCCCTCGACGCGACGAAGCCGGCGTTGGATCTCCGCGACCTCGGTGTCTTGCACCGCCAAGCCGTGACTCATCGCGACCTCCTTCGGGACACCCCTACGTACCATACCCTGTAGGGTATGATGACCGATCCGCCGGCGTCTTGTCCAGGGGCACCGGCCGGCCGGCCGCGCGGCGGCGCAGGAATCGCGTCCGCGAAGGCCAACTCAGAAGGGACGGCGGATCGCGATTCGCACGCCGCGGAAAGGATCTGGCATCCCATGCGTTTGATGGTCACCGGCGCCTGCGGGCGCATTGGCTCGCACGCCGTCCGCCAGCTGCTGCAGGCGGGGCACGAAGTCGTCGGCACGGACAGCATGATCCACGCCGGCAATCTGCGCGAGCTGGCGAAGCGCATTCCCGTCGTCGCCGCCGACGTGCAGGATCTCGGCGCGATGCTGCGCGTCCTCACGGACCACCGCGTCGAGCGCATCGTCCACCTGGCGGCGGCGATCGGCGATCAATTCGACACGCAGCCGTGGGGCTCGTACCAGGTCAACCTCGGCGGCACGCTCAACGTGCTGGAGGCGGCGCGGCACGCCGGCGTCGAGCGCGTGGCGATGGCGAGCACGCACAACGTCTACCCGAAGGCCTACGGCGAGCACGGGCATCCGACGTGGAAGCCGATCGCCGAGGATCACCCGCCGGATCCCTGGCGCCCGTACGCGGTCATGAAGCTCGCCTGCGAGCACATGGGCCGCATCTACGCCGCCAAGTACGGCGTCGACTTCGCGGCCGTCCGTTACGCCGCTTACTACGGCGCCGAGCGCGCGATCCGGCGCGGCAAGAAGGCGCCCGACGTCTTGAACCGCATGATCCTGGAAGCGGTCGAGGGTACGGCGACGAACATCGAGCGCGGCGGCGAGCAGGTCTTCGATCCCGTCTACATCAAGGATTGCGCGCACGGCGTCATTCGGGCGGCGCTGTCCGACGGCAAGCGCGGCGGGCGCGTCTACAACATCGGCGGCGGCAACCCGGTCACATTGAACCAAGCGGCGGCGGCGGTCCGTCGTGTGCTGCCGGCCGCGCGCATCGAGGTCGGGCCCGGCGCCGACTTCTCCCCGGAAGGCGAGGGCTATCATCCGCCGCTGGACATCACGCGCGCCCGAACCGAGATCGGGTACGAGCCGCAGTTCACGCTCGACGCGGGCATCGCCGATTGCGCCCGCGAGCTGGAGGTCCTGCTCGGCCGCAAATGAACCCGGAAACGCGCCGGTCATTGATCCTGCTCGGATCGGTCAACTTCTTCCATTCGATGTCGACGACGGCGGCGATGCCGATCATCCCGCTGTTCGTGAAGGCACTGGGCGGCGGCGCCGGCACGATCGGCGCCGTCGTTGCCGCGTCCGAGTTCCTGCCGATCTTCATCGCGATGCACCTGGGATCGCTGTCGGACCGGCTCGGACCGCGCCTGCTCGTGCTCCTCGGAGCGGTCCTGCTCGTCTTCTGCCAGGGCGTGCGCGCGCTCGCCGATGGCGTGATCCTCATGATCGCGATCCAGGTCGTCACCGGCATCTCGACCTTGCTCGTCTTCCTGTGCGCGCAGAATTACGTAGCGCGCGTCAGCCGGCCGCAGGATCAGATGACGAACTTCAGCAACTGGGCGCTGCTCTCGTCGGTCGGTCAGCTGATCGGACCCGTCCTCGGCGGCTTGGTCGCGGACGCGGCGCTGCGGCAGCACGGCGACGTCCTGCAGAGCTATCGATCCGTGTTCTGGATGACGGCGGTGATCGCGGTCGGTTGCAGCGTCGCCGCTTGGCTGCTGCCGAACGTCGCCGGCGCGAACCCGGAGAAGATCAACACGCGGCGCATGCTGCGCGAGGCGGCGACGCTGATTCGCGTGCCGCGCATCTCGATGGGCACGAGCGCGAGCTTCTCGATCATCCTCAACAGCGGCCTGCGGCGCTCGTTCTTGCCGGTCTACCTCGTCGCGCTCGGCCTGAGCGCGACGCAGGTCGGCGTCATCATCTCCGGGTATTCGCTGTTCTCGATCGGCGGGCGCGTCTTCGTCGGGCCGCTGACGCGCCGCTGGGGCGACGCGGTTCCGCTCGCCGGCGCGTTGCTGCTGTGCGCGTTGGGATGGGGGCTGATGCCGTTCGTCCGCGAGATGCCGGCGATCCTCGCGCTGACCGCGCTCGCCGGCATCGGCTCAGGGTTCGCGACGCCGGTAACGATGGCGATGGTCGCGCTCGGCGCGCCGCCGGAGCATCAAGGATTGGCGTTGGGCATCCGCCAGACGTCGAACCGCCTCGCCGATTTTCTGAGCCCGCCCGCCTATGGACTGATGGTTTCGCTGGCCGGGTTGGCCTCGACG
The DNA here is from genome assembly GCA_016868955.1 of Armatimonadota bacterium. GTDB lineage: Bacteria > Sysuimicrobiota > Sysuimicrobiia > Sysuimicrobiales > VGFF01 > VGFF01. Next base: position 14,594 of record VGFF01000004.1, on the reverse strand, counting down.
TTCTACCTGGCCGCCGCGTTCGCGATCGGCGGCATCGCGTTCCTACGACGGCCGCGGCCGCGACGGTCCGTGGCGGAACCCGCCGTGGCAGCCTCGGCGCCCGAGAAAATCTCCTCAGGAGACTGACATGAGCCAGCGCTTCAACCTTCGCCCCTCGCCCGAGTACGATGTCCCGGCCGGACGCACGGCGCTGATCGTCACCGACATGCAGCGCGCCAGCTTCAACGCGACGCTCGGGTTGGCGGCGCTGCACGCCGCGACGCACGGCGAGAGCTTCGCGTCGTATCAGCGGTACGTGCGGGAAACGCTGATTCCGAACAATGCCGCGTTGCTGGCGCGATTTCGAGCGCTGGGATGGCGCGTCATCTATCTGACGTGCGGCTCGCATCTGCCCGACGGCGGCGACCTCGGGGCGCCGCGCCGCCGCATGGACATGGAGCATCAGAAACGCACGGGGAAGAAGACGCTGTTCTCGATCGGCGAGCACGCGCACGGCGTCACCGACGAGCTGGCGCCCCATCCCGGCGAGCCGATCTTCAACAAGCTCGGCTCGGACGGGTTCATCGGCACGCCGCTCGATCAGATGCTGCGGTGGATGGGAATCGATACGCTCGTCGTGACCGGCGTCGGCACGCCGTACTGCGTCGAGAGCACGGTGCGGCACGCCTCCGACCTCGCCTACGCGGTCATCGTCCCGTCCGACGCGTGCGGCACGTCGGACATGACGCTGCACGACCACAGCTTGATCGTCATGGGCAGCCGCTACGCGATGGTGCGCACCACGGCCGAGATCCTCGATCGTATGCCGGCCGCGGCGGCCGTGGCCGACCCGGCCACCGGGCGCGCGTAACGGCGCGCCCTAAGCGTTCGCGAAAAACGCCTTGATCCGGTCCACGACCCGCTGCACGTCTTCCTCCGTGACGTGCGGCGCGACCGGCAAGGACATCACGCGATCGCAGAACCGCTCCGAGATCGGCAGCATGCCGCGCTCGAATCCGAACTTCGCCTGGAACGCGTCGTGCAGGTGGATCGGCCGCACGTAGTGCGCCTTCGCTTCGATCCCGTTCGCGTTCAGGTACGCGCGCAGCTCATTACGGCGGTCGGTCGTCAGCGGGAAGTGCAGGTAAGACGACCACGCGTACTCCCTCTCCTCCGTGACCTCCACCGGCACGCCGGCGCGCTGCAATAGCTGCGTGTACAACGCGGCGTTGCGGCGCCGGGCGGCGATCCACTCGTCCATCGTGTCGAGCTGGTGCGCGCCAACACACGCTTGGACCTCATTGAGGTACATCTTGTAGCCGAACATGCGCGTGTTGTACATCTCGTCCGGGGTGCTGCCCCAGTTCCCGTGGTGGCGCATCATCCGCATCTTATGCGCGAGATCGTCGTCGTCGGTGAACGCGGCGCCGCCGGTCCCGGCGACCGTGAGGTGCTTGTGGCTCATCGCGGTGATGCCGACGTGGCCGAAGGAACCGACCGGGCGTCCCTTGTATTTCGCCATGAACGCGTGCGAGCAGTTTTCGATCATCCAGACGCCCTTGTCGCGCGCGAGCGCGACGAACGGATCGATGTCGGCGGGATGCCCGTACTGGTGGACGAGGATGATCGCGCGCGTCCGCGGCGACCACGCCGCGTCGATCCGCTCGAAGTCGAGGTTGCCCGTGTCGGGCTCGCACTCGGCGAGCACCGGCGTCGCGCCGGCGTGCACCACCGCTTCCGCGACGCCCGCGTACGTCGCCGTCGGCACGATGACCCCGTCGCCGGGGCCGATCCCCATGGCGTGCAACGCGAGCAGCAGCGAGCCGCTGCCGGCGTTCGTCGTCACCGCGTGCTTCTTCTGAAAGCGCGTCGCGAGGCCGGCCTCGAGCGCGTCGGTGTACGGACCGAGGTAGTGGATGTTGCGGTCGATGACGTCGAGGACCTTCTGCTTCACGTGATCGGGCACGGTGTAGCGGTGATAGTACTGGAGCGGCATGTCCACATTCCCCCTGACCGAGGCGAAACCGATGAGCGAGCTCGAGATCGGCGGCGTAACGATCGCGCGGGCGGCGCGCACCGCGTTTTCCTTACCCGTGCCAGGCGTCGACGAAGCCCATTGGCCTATCGTGGTAGCGATTCGCGGACGAGAGGGCGAACCATTCGTCGTGGTCACGGCGGGCGTTCACGGCGGCGAATACAACGGCATCGAAGCGGCGCGGCGGCTGGGGCGCGGATTGCGTCCGAACGCGGTGCGCGGCACCGTCGTCGTCGTTCCGCTCGCGAATGCGCCGTCGTTCTACGGCCGCTCGCACAACGGGTCGCCGCTGGACCGCAAGAACTTGAATCGCGTCTTCCCGGGCAACGCGTACGGCACCGCGACCGAGCGGATCGCCGCCGCCCTCGCCGCCGTGCTCGGGCGCGCCGATGCCGTGCTCGACTTGCACGGCGCCGACCCCATGGAGGACTTGCATCCGTTCACGATGGTGCCGGACCACGCGCCGCCGCAAAGCGAAGCGCTCGCGCGCGTTTTCGGCGTACGGCCGATCCTGCGCGGCAGCTCTCCGGGTTCCATGGTCGATTGGCTGGCGGCCAAGGGCGTGGCCGCGATCCTCGTCGAAGCGGGCGCGTTCGGCCACCTCAACGAGGGCGCCGTTCGTTTGCACTATGACGGCTGCCTGCGCGTGCTACGCCATCTCGGCGTGCTGCGGGGCGCGAAGCCGGCGCCGTTGACGCGGCCATGGGAGCGCATGAAGTGGGTATCTTCCCCGCGGACCGGTTTCTTCTACGCGCGCGTGCGGGCAGGTCAGATTGTCGGCAAAGGCGCCGTGCTCGGCGAAGTACGCGACGCGGCGACGGACATTGCCGAGAAGATCACGTCGCCGGTCGCCGGCAAGGTGCTGTTCGTCAAGAAATCGATGGCCACTTCATCGGGCAACTCACTCTACGGCATCGCCGTGGCGGAGCCGAAGCCGCCTTCCGCGACCGGGGCGCGGCCGGCACGGCGCGGCGTTTCCGCGCGACGGTCTACGCCCACTCGGCGTGAAACCAGTCGCGGATCTCGTCGAAGCTGAGGCCGGCGCTGAGAGCGACGAGCAGCTTGATACGCGCCTTCTGCCCCGTGGACCCGGAGTAGATCATCCCGAGCTCCACCAGGTGAGCCTCGCCGCCCTTGTGGCGGTACGTGCCTAGGTGGGGACGGCCGGCACCGTAGGGGCTGGCGATGACGACGCGAACGCCGCGCGCCATCGCGTCCGTCAACATCTTCAAGTCGTCGTCCCCAAAGCGCTGGGCTTCGACCACGATGCCATCGAGTCCAGCCGCGAGCAGCGCGCGAATTTGGAAGCCCTTAGACCCTGCGTCGGGGCTCGCGCGCTCCACCCTCGCCGTGATCCGCTCCGGCATCACCGTGCGCAGCCGGCTATACGGACGGTTCGCGTAGTAGACCCGTTCTTCTTGGATCGTTCCCAGCGGGCCGAACTCTCGCGAGACGAACGCGCCGGGTGTCGACGTCTGCGTCTTGACGACAGTCTGCGCGGAGTGGATGTGGTTGCTCATCGTCACGAGCACGCCCAGATCGCGAGACGCGGGTGACGCCGCCGTCAGGATCGCGTGGAACAGGTTGCCCGGCCCATCGTCGCTGAGCATCATAGGGTTGCGCATCGCGCCCGTGAACACGATCGGCTTCGGCGATCCGACGGTGACGTCGAGGAAATACGCGGATTGGATCAACGTACCGGTGCCGTGCGTGACGACGACGCCGGCGACGTCGGGCTCCGCGAGGACGTCTCGCGCGCGGCGCGCCAGCTGGAGCATCTCCTCCGGCCCGATGAACGCGCTGGCGACATTGAAGACGTTTTCGATGCGCAGGCGAGCGTGATTTCGGACCGGCGGAATCCGCTCCAGGAGGTCTTCCGCCGTCAGCCCAGGGGCGACCTCCCCAGATGCCTGCAGTTTTCCGGCGATCGTGCCCCCGGTTGTGAGCACATGCACCAACGGGAGTGTCATAAAGGAAGATCCCTTCCCAAGCGCGAACTCTGTGAGTCAGATTCTATCGAATATCTACCGTTCCTCCGCGAGTTGCTTGAACTGAACGAATCAGGGGCCCAGCCACGTGAAGCTACCGACTCTGCAACTATTCTCGCTGGAAGGCCGCGTCGCGATCGTCACCGGCGGCAATCGCAACATCGGGCTGGGATTGAGCCGCGGGCTCGCCGGCGCCGGCGCGAGCGTTCTCATCGCCAACCGCGACGCCGACAGCGGCGCCACGGCGGCCGTGGCGCTGCGGCGGGAAGGCTACAACGTGCACGCCGTCGAGGCCGACGTCATCAAGCCGGCGGACTGCGCGAAGATGGCGAAAGCCGCGCTCGACCGCTGGGGACGAATCGACATCCTCGTCAACAACGGTGCCGTGCGCGTCGACAAAACTGCCATCGAGCACACCGCCGAAGACTGGGATTGGCTGATGGAGATCAACGTCCGCGGCGTGATGACGGCGTGCCAAGCCGTCTATCCGGCGATGGCGGCGCAAAAGAAGGGGCGCATCATCAACATCGGCTCCATCTCGGCGCGCAAGGGCGTCTTCAAGCGCGTCTCCTACAGCGCCTCGAAGGCGGCATTGATGGGGCTGACGAAAGGCCTCGCTGTCGAGTGGGCGAAGGACGGCATCCTCGTTAACAATCTCTCCCCGGGCAACGTCGCCAGCGCCGAGCGCCCGCCGAAGACGGCCGATCCGAAATACAAGGCGAACATGGACCTCATCCCGTTGGGTCGGCCGGCGACGCCGGACGACCTCGTCGGGCTGTGCGTGTACTTGGCGTCCGACGCGTCCGCGTACGTGACCGGGCAGGACATCCTCGTCGACGGCGGTTGGACGCTGACAATGCGGCCCATGTCCTTGCCTTGATCGGGTTCCACGGCGTTGGCACGAACCCCAGGGGGCGGCGGTCCCCGCTTCAGAACGCGGCAACTTCGAGGTGACTCGTGTATCCGGAACTCGACGCGATCTTCCGTAAGTACCTGTCCGGCGAGCGCGCGCAGCGCGACACGGAGTACATCACGCAGTTCTACCGGTCGCCGGGGGCGTCCGGCTATCACGCCGCGACGCAATACGTCGCCGACCGGCTGCGGGACGCCGGTGCCGATGAGGTCATCGAGGACCGCTACCCGCTCGATGGCGAGACGACCTACCTCGGACGCACGATGCCGCCGGCGTGGGAGCCGATCTCGGCCGAGCTCGAGGTCATCATGCCAGTGCAGGCACCGATCATCTCCTACGAGCGCGTGCCGTCGACGCTGCCCTGGTGGTGCGGCCCGACGCCGCCGGAAGGCGTCGTCGTCCAGCTCGTAGACGTCGGAAAGGGCCTGGCGCCGAGCGACTACGACGGCAAACCCGTGAAGGGCAACGCCGTCTTGATCCGTGACCACGAGTCGCGCCCGGCCTGGCACCACGCCGCCGAGCTGGCGCGCAAGATGGGCGCGGCCGGCATCGTCACCGACTACCTCCACTCGCAGAACACGTTCCGCACGCGGCAATCGGTTCCCGACGCCGTGCAGCTGCTGCGCATGACCGCGCGCTGGGAGAATCCGTGGGCGTTCTCGGTCGGCTATCGGGCCGCCGAGCAGCTCGCCGATCTCATCCGCCGCGGCCCCGTGCGCGTGCGTGCGCGCGTCGACGTCAAGTCGTTCAAGGGCGAGGGCGTCAACCTGTTCGGCGTCATCAACGGTACCGATCGCGCCGACGAGTCGGTGTTCTTCATCTCGCACACCTCCGCCGGCACGAAGCCATGCGCGAACTGTGCCGCTGGTCCGTCGCTGATGGTCGAGATGCTGCGCGCGATCCAATCCGCGATCCGCGCCGGCGACATTCCGCGGCCCCGGCGCACGATGCGGTTCATGTTCGTCGCGGAAGGCCTCGGCAGCTCGTACTTCCTGCACAAGCATTACGACGCGCTCTCCAAGATCAAGACCGCGATCTGCCTCGACTCCGTCGGGCATAGCCAGTCGCGGCTGAAGTCGTCGCTCGTCTTCTACCGCTCGCCCGACTCCATTCCGTCCTACGTCAACGAGATCGGCGCGTCGCTCATCGAAGAAGGCCCGAAGGAAGGCGAGTGGCCGTTCCGCAACGGCAAGCCGATTCCGCTCGTGAACTTCCAGGAGCTGCCGTACACGCCGTGGAGCGACAACCACTACTGGGTCACGTTCGGAGTCCCGGCGCCGCTCATCATGTCTTGGCCGGACTTGTTCTTCCACACGCAGCTGCTGACGGCGGAGAACACGGATCCGATGGTGTTCGAGCGCGCGGGGCGCGTGCTCGGCTCGCTGGCACTCAGCGTCGCGCGCGCCGGCGCGCGTGAGCTGCCTGGCATCCTACAGGAGGTCGCGGCCAAGGGCACGCTGCGGATCGGCCGCGCCGCCCGTGACGCGATCCTCGCCGGCGATGGGGACGGGCGTGTCGCGCGGACGATCGCCTACGTCGCCGACCGCGAGACCGCGGCGCTGCGTTCCGCCCTCGACCTCGCCAAGGGCGATGCCGGTGAGGACACGGCGCGCTCGCTCGCCGATACGTTGGAGAACGAGCTGCGCGCGAAGGCCGACGCCGAGATCGCGAAGCTGCGATCGCTCGGCCTCAACGTCACCGCGCCGTCGGTCAACGGCGCCGACGCGACCCGCGTTCCCAAGCGCACCGCCGAGGTGCTGCCGCCCGGCGTGGCCGGCCTCTCCTATGACGAGATGAAGGGGCTCGTCGACCGCATGGTCGCCGACGATCCCCAGTCGAATTGGGAGTCGCTGCGCATCGTCGGCGACGAGTTTTGGAACCTGACCGACGGGAAGCGCACGATCGGCGACATCGCCCGCGTGCTCAGCGAACAGTTCGCGATGAACATCTCGCCCGACGCCGTGGCGATCGTCGCGCGCGGCTTGGTGAAGGCCGGCAAGATCTCGCTCCCGTAGGCGTCCACCCCCGCCGACGACACGGCGCGGAAAGGGGGCAACCGTGGAAGACATCTACGCGCACATCGACGCGCACCGAGACGCGATCCTCGCGGACTTCTTCACGCTGTTGCGCGAGCCGAGCGTCTCCGCGAAGAAGCAAGGGCTCGACCAATGCTGCGACGTGCTCCAGGGCATGATGGCGCACGACGGCATCGCGTCGCGCAAGATGGACGTGCCCGGCGGCCCGCCGTTGCTGTTCTCGCACCTGACGTCGAAGGCGCTCGACAAGACGCTGCTGTGCTACGCCCACTACGACGTGCAGCCGCCGGAACCGCTCGAGCTGTGGCAAACGCCGCCGTTTCAGCCGACGATCCGTCACGGCGTGATCTACGCGCGCGGCGCGACCGACAACAAGGCCGGCATCCTCGCGTTCTGGAAGGCGGCGCAGGCGTTCCTCGCCGTGCGAGGCGACCTGCCGTGCCACCTCAAGTTCGTGATCGAAGGGGAAGAAGAAGTCGGCAGCCCGCACTTCCTGCCTTGGGTCGCGGCGAACAAGGGTCTGCTCGAGTGCGACGCGTCGACGTGCCTCGACGGTCCCGCGGACCACTCCACGAAGATGCCGGCGATCAAGCTCGGCATCAAGGCCATCTTGTACGTCGAGTTGCGGCTGAAGACGAACGAGAAGGACGTCTGGTCCGGCTATGCTGGGTTCGTGCCGTCCCCGACCTGGCGCATGATCAAGCTGCTGACGACGATCCTCGACACGGACACGGGGATGGTGAAGGTCGACGGGTGGTACGACGACCTCGCGCCGATCACGCCGGACGATGAGGAGCTGCTCCGCCAAGAGCTAGCCCGGTTCGACGAAAAGGAGGCCCAGCGCGAACTAGGAATTCGCCAATGGGCCTGGGGCCTGGACGCTTGGGAGGCCCTCAAGCGTCGCCACTACGGCGGGACCGGCAATATCGCCGGGTTCACGGCAGGTTACGGCGGCGAAGGCGTCAAGACCATCATCCCGAGCGAAGTTCGTGTCAAAATGGACTTTCGTTGTGCGCCGTTTCTGGAGCCGGCCCGGCAGATCGAGAAGTTGCGGACCCATTTAAGGAAGCACGGATTCGACGACGTCGAGCTGATCGTGCATACGGCGCGCGCGAACCCTTACAAAACGTCGCCGCGGGAGCCCATTTCGCAGGCGGTCATCCGGGCGGCGGAGAAAGTGTTCGGAGGTCTGCCAACCGTTTACGGCGTATCGACGAATGGTTTGATCAAGGTCCATGTTCCACATCCGGCCGTGCTGTCAGGTTACGCGGATCCGGACTGCCGGTTGCATGCCCCGAACGAGAACATTCCGGTCGATCGGTTCTTCAAGGGCATCAAGTACGCCGCTACGATCATGCAAGAGTATGCGAAGGGGGTGTCTGGATGAAATTCGGTTCGATTCGGTGGCAGACGATTTCCTTACTCGCCATCATCCTCACGTTCAGCCTGCTGGCGGGTGCCGCGAGCGCCCCGGCGCCGTCGATCGGCAAGCGCATCGTCGTATCGCTCGACGGCGATCCGCCGTCCCTCGACGGGCACGAGAACGCGCTGATCTCGGGCGGTATCGTATTGCCTCACCTGTACGACAAGCTCGTGGAGTTCGACGCGAACTCCAATATCGTGCCCCAGCTCGCGACGTCTTGGACGACGTCCTCCGACGGCCTGACGTGGACGTTCAAGCTCCGCACCGGCCACAGGTTCCACGACGGCACGCCCGTCAACGCGGCGGCGGTCAAGGCCAGCTTCGACCGCATGCTGAACCCGCAGAACCCGTTCTACCGCCGCACGTTGTTCGAGGCGATCACGAGAATCACGGTCGTCGACGATAACACGATCGCGTTCTCGACCGAGAAACCATACGGCTTCGTGCCCAACATCCTCGCGAACCCGACGGCGTCCATCGTCAGCCCGACGGCCGCCGCCAAGGTCGACTTCCGCACGTTCGGCGTGTTCCCCGTCGGTTCCGGCCCGTACTTCTTCCGCGAGTGGGTTCGCGGCACACGCATCGTGCTGCAGAAGAACCGTAACCACTGGGCTGCCGCCAACAACAACATAGACGTCATCGAGTTTCGGCCCATCCTCGAGGACTCGGCCCGGGCCGTCGGTTTGGAAACCGGCGAGATCGACTTCGTGACTTCGATCGCGCCGCAGGAAGCGAAGCGTCTCGGCGGCAACTCGAGGCTGCAGGTCTTCAACATGCCGCGCGTCCGCATCCAGGGCGTGTACGTCAACGTGACGAAGCGGCCGTTCAACGACGTTCGCGTCCGCCAGGCGATCGCGCACGCCATCGACAAGAAGGCGATCGTCGACACGTTCCTGGCGGGCTTCGCGCGCACGGCGGAATCACCGCTGCCGCGCGGCGTCTGGCCGTTCAAGGCGCAGCAAGACTTCCAGTACAATGTGAACCGGGCCAAGCAATTGCTGACCGAGGCCGGGTTCCCGAACGGCTTCAACGCCACGATGTGGGTGCCGGTCGGGACGTACGTTGCGTCGCAGCAGATCTCCGAAGCGATCGCCGACCAGCTCCGCCGCGTCGGCATCAACTTGAAGCTCGAGGTCATGGACGCGACGCAGTGGCTGACGTTGCTGCGGTCGCGCAACCAACAGCAGTCGAACTTGGAGATGACGTACTACGGTTGGGGCACGCACACGGCCGAGGCCGACTACGCGCTGCGGCTCGTCTACCACTCCGACAACTTCGCGCCGAAGTGTTGCAACCGCAACTTCTACTCGAACCGCGAGGTCGACCAGCTGCTCGACCGCGGCCTCGTCGCCGTCAATGACCGTGACCGCCGCGCCGCCTACGAGCGCGCCCAGGAACTGATCTGGCGCGATCAGCCGTGGATCTACATCTTCGCCGTGAACCACGCCGTGGTAGCGAAGCGCGGCTTCAAGGACGTCGCGATCCTGCCGGTGGAGTGGATCCACTTCCGGGACGCGCAATTCGACTGAGAACAGGTCAGGACTCGATCTCTTGCTGGCGTACGTACTGCGAAGGCTGGGCCATGTGCTCGTAACGTTGATCGGCATCTCGATCATCGTGTTCGTCTCGTTGCACCTGACGCCTGGCGATCCCGCCGCGATGCTCGGCGGGAGCCAGGCGTCGGACGAGGAGATCGCGCAGCTCCGCAAGATCTACGGCCTCAACCAACCTCTCCCGGTCCAGTACCTCAGCTGGGCCGGGAGAGTGTTGCATGGCGACTTCGGAATCTCGTTCCGCGCCGGGCGCCCGATCGGTCCCGACCTCGCGCACGCGTTCCCCATCAGCGTGTACCTGGCGCTCGGCGGCTTGTTCCTCGCCGTCGCCATCGGCATTCCCGCGGGCGTGCTCGCCGCCGTTCACCGCGATCGCGCCATCGACCTCACCGTCATGGGGTTGTCCGTCGCCGGTATGTCGATGCCCGTCTTCTGGATTTCGCTGATCATGGTGCTGTTCTTCTCCTTGCAGCTGGGGTGGCTCCCTTCCTCCGGCTGGGGCGAGTTCCGGCACTTCATCCTGCCCGCGGTTTCGATCAGCCTCGCCAGTCTGGCGCTGCTCGCGCGCATGACGCGGTCGATGATGGTCGAAGCCATGCTCGAGGACTTCGTGCGCACGGCGCGCGCCAAGGGCGCGCCGGACCGATCCGTGCAATACAAACACGCTTTGCGGTCCGTCCTGCCGCCGATCGTCACGGCCATCGGCTTACGCTTCGGTTTGCTCGTCGGCGGCGCCGTCATCACCGAGACGGTTTTCTCCGTGCCCGGTCTTGGCCGCATGGTGGTGCAGGCGGTGGGTGCACGCGACTTCCCTACGGTCCAGGGCGGCGTGCTACTGATCGCTGCGGCTGTCTCGATCATCAACCTCGCGGTCGACCTGCTGCACGTCTTCGTCGATCCGCGCGTGCGGTACACCTAGCCGCATGCGCTGGAAGAGCCTCGCCCGGTCCCATTCCGGCGTCGTCGGCCTCGTGCTCGTCGTCGCGTTCACCCTGCTCGCCGCCACCGCGCCCTTCATCACGGCCCACGACCCGACCCGCGGGAACTTGCGGGCGGCACTCACGCCCCCGGGTCAAGCAGGCTACCTGCTGGGGACCGATGAGCTCGGGCGCGACACGTGGTCGCGAATCGTCTACGGTTCGCGGATCTCCTTGGCGCTGGGTCTCGCGTCCGTCGCGTTCGGGCTCGTGTTTGGTGTGCCGCTCGGAATGGTCTCCGGCTACTACGGCGGCGGCGTCGACTCCGTGCTGATGCGCGTGATGGACATCTTCCTGGCGTTCCCGCGCATTCTGCTCGCGATCCTCGTCGTCGCGTTGTACGGCATCGGATTCTGGAGCCTCGTCTTTGCGATCGGCGTCGCTGATCTTCCGGTGTTCGCGCGGCTGGTCCGGTCGGCGACGCTAACGTATCTCGGCCGCGACTTCGTCACGGCCGCCAAGGCGCTTGGCGCGCGCGACAGGCGCGTCATGGGCCGCCACATCCTGCCCAACCTCGTCGGCACGCTCGCCGTGCAGTCGACGTTCTCGATGGCGGCCGCGATCCTCATCGCCGGCGGCTTGAGCTTCCTCGGGCTCGGCGTGCAGCCGCCGACGCCGGAGTGGGGATCGATGCTGTCGAGCGCGCGCAGCTACATGCGCGTCGCGCCGCACCTCATCACGTATCCGGGCATTGCGCTCGCGGTCGTCGTGCTCGGCATCAACCTGCTCGGCGACGCGCTACGCCAAGCGTACGATCCACGGTTCCGCGGCAAGGACGCGTAGGGAAGCTCGGTTCATCGATAAGGGGGTATCCCGTGGCGAAGCAAACGGCCGTCCGCCAGCTTTGGTACAAGCCCGTCATGACCGATGAAATGGTGGACGCGGTCGCAAGCGTGTTGCGCAGCGGAAAGTACATCCGCAGCTATCCGTTCGAGCCGTCAGAGGGCAAGCACTTCGAGGACGAGTTTCGCGCCTACCTCGGCTGCAAGTTCGCGGCAAACCTCCAGAGCGGCACGGCGGCGATGCACCTGGCGCTGATCGCGATAGGCATCGGTCCCGGCGACGAGGTCATCACCGTGCCGAATACGTTCTCGTCCGTCGCCGACGTTATCATCCTCTGCGGCGCCAAGCCCGTCTTCGTCGACGTCGAACCCGACACGTACAACATGAATGTGTCGCTCGTCGAGGCCGCGATCACGCCGCGCACGAAGGCGATCATGCCGGTGCACATGAACGGCCACGCCGTCGACATGGATCCGCTGATGGAGATCGCCCGCCGCCGCGGCCTCAAGGTCATGGAAGACGTCTGCCATGCCGCGGGCGCCAAGTACAAGGGCAAGTTCCTCGGCACGATCGGCGACGCCGGCGCGTTCTCGTTCGTGCAGAACAAATGCATCTCCGCCGGCGGCGAGGGCGGCCTCGTCGCCACCGACAGCGAAGCGATCTGGACGACGTGCGCGGCGATGGCGAATCACGGACGCTGGAAGACGTGGTTCGAGGGCCACAAGCAGTACGAGGTCTACCTCGCGCAGCACATCGATCGGCCGGCGTACAACTACCGGCAAAACGAGGTCCAGTCCGCGATCGCGCGCATCCAGCTGCGCTACCTCGACGAGTGGAACGCGATCCGCCGCCGCAACACGGCCTTGTACCACAAGCTGCTGCGCCAATTCGACAACGACATCGCGCTGCCAGCGACGCGCCCCTGGGCCGAGCACTCGATGCTGCGCTACGTCATCAAGACGCCGCGGCGCGACGCGCTCAAGCACTTCCTGGAGGAGAACGGCGTGCACGTCATGGTCGAATACGGAACGCCGATTCACCTCGACCGCGGCTACCAGCAATACTGCGGCGCGCCCGAGGGCACGTTCCCGGTCACCGAGAAGCTGGCGCGGACGATCATGACCTTGCCGGCCTACCAGACGATGACCGCGGACGAGGTCGTCCATGTCGTCGACATCATGAAGGAGTTCTACAAGAAGTAGACCGTTCGCCGGCAGAAGGAGAGCTCTCCATGGCGCAGGTGCAAGGCAAGATTGCCTCGCGATTGACCGTCATCGACGACGAGGTGCGCAGGACCGTGCTGGAGGTCCTCGAACGCACGCCGTACTACGCCGGACCCGAGACCGCCGCGTTCGAGAACGAGCTGGCCGCGTACTGCGACACGAAGTACGGCGTCGGCGTCAACTCCGGCACCTCCGCCCTGCTCGTCTCGCTGATGGCGCGCGGCATCGGCCCCGGCGACGAGGTCATCCTGCCGACGAACACGTTCTGCTCCGTGCCGGAGGCGGTGCTGTTCGTCGGCGCTACGCCCGTGCTCACCGACGTCGAGTGGGACGGCAACATCAGCCGCGCAGTCGTCGAGCGGCACCTGACGCCGAAGACGAAGGCGATCATCCCGGTGCACATGTTCGGACACCCCGTCGACATGGATCCGATCATGGACCTGGCGCGCGACCGGAACCTGTTCGTCATCGAGGACGGCGCGCACGCGCTCGGCGCGCGTTACAAGGGCCGGCGCGTCGGCTCGATCGGCCACACCGGATTCTTCAGCTTCGCCGGCAAGTCGATCACCGTCTGCGGGCAAGCGGGCATGGCGGTCACCGGCGATCAGTCGCTCGCGGAGCGCATGTGGTCGCTGCGCGTGCACGGCTGGCGGCAGAAGGTCGGCAACGTCTGGCACGAGTCCGAGCGGCTGGGCCTCAACCTGCGCACGAGCGAGCTTCTGTCGGCGATCGGCCGCGTCAACCTGCGCCGCCTCGACGGTTGGACGGCCCTGCGCGCGAAGAACGCCGCCACGTACAACGCGATCTTCGGCGCGTCCGGCGCGCCGATCACGCTGCCGGCGACTCGGTCGGACCAGGAGCCCGGCTGGCTGCACTACGTCATCCTCGTGCCGAACCGCGACGCGCTGAAAGCATCGTTGGCCGAGGACGGGATCGAGTCCGGCGTGCACTACGAGGTGCCGCTGCACCGCCAGGGGGCGTTCCGTCCGTCGTCGCAGGACGCGTCGAAGTATCCCGTCACCGAGCAACTGTGCGCCGATATGCTGACGCTGCCGTCGCATCCGTGGATGACGGACGACGAGGTGCAGTACGTAGCGGAGAAGGTCGTGGCGTTCTACGAGAAGTAGCGCGTAAACGCAGCAGCGAGTTTCTCGGGCCGGCAGGCGGGAACGCCGCGCCGGCCCTTCGATTTCACGACCGTGCGAATCGTCGCTCCGTTCCCGCCACCCTTGCGCGTTCGTCATATTCCGGTGGTAGCCTACCCTCATCTCTCGTCAGGATGACGCCATGTCCAGCCCGGTTCAGCACTTCGAGATCTACGGCTATGACCCGGAGAAGCTCGGCGCGTTCTATGCGAACGTCTTCGGGTGGCAGGTCGTGAAGATGCCGAACATGGACTACTGGGGGCTCGCCACCGGCCCGTCGGACGATCACGGCATGCCGACGCAACCCGGCATGATCAACGGCGGATTGATGAAGCGTCCGATGCCGGACGCGCGCGCGTGGATGAACTACGTGACGGTTTCGTCGCTGGACGAGGCGATGAAGAAGATCGAAGCGGCCGGCGGCAAGATCTATCGCGGGCGTATGGCCGTGCCGAAGATGGGATACTTCGCCGTCGTGGCCGATCCCGAGATGAACCCGTTCGGGATCTGGGAGAGCGACGAGAACGCGCAGTAGCGTT
>VGFF01000003.1 GCA_016868955.1 Armatimonadota bacterium | reverse complement strand
CGATACGCGCAGCAGCTTGCGATCCCAGACATCTCTAGTTATCCACTGTCTACTTGACGGGGAAGACTACATAATGGCCTGACCCCCTAGAAGTAGTCCGCCGGACTACATCACCGGCGGACTACTTCTAGGGGGTCAGGCCACTCAAACATTGGACAAACATTTAACTCCGTTGGCCTGCAGTGTTATGTTTGTAGCAGCGGAGCGGGAGCGCCGCAATGCTCCAGAATGCCGAATCGGACCCATGGAGCAAACCCGAACGTTCACATTAAGGAGGACCTTTAGATGTCTCTGAAATCGATCGCGGCCCTTTTGCTCATCGTCGGTGGCTTGAACTGGGGATTGGTAGGATTGTTCAGCTTTAATCTCGTCACGACGATTTTCGGAGTTGGTAGTTTGCTGAGCAGCATCGTCTACATCCTCGTGGGCATCGCGGCCGTTTTTCATGCGACGCAGCTTCGTCCATCATAGCCTCGCGCCATAGGGAGTCGCGCTCACGCGATCTCCAGCCTCAGGAGGAGCGATACCGCTCCTCCTGATCTTTTTAGCACCTGCCGGCACTACGTCGTGCCCGACACTTTCCGCCACGTCCGCGGCTACATCGATGTGCCGCCTCACGCCCGCATTCACCAACCGAGCGCTTCCGAATCGCCGCGGATATCCGCGGCGGCCTCCAACACGCCGTTCGACAAGCGCCTCACGACAGAAACCGCCGACGTCGGGATGCCGCGCTTCTCCGGCATCCCGACGTTCTTCCGGCTCCCCTTCGTGGCTGATGCGCGAGGATTAGACGTCGCGATCCTCGGCGTGCCGCTCGATGGCGGGCAATACTCGTTGATCTCCGGCGTGCGATTCGGCCCGCGATTTGGCCTGACCCCCTAGAAGTAGTCCGCCGGTGATGTAGTCCGGCGGCAACGAAGGGGTGATGGGGATGGGGCGGAAGAAAGCGCACACGCCTGAGGAAATTGTCGCGAAGTAGCGGCAGGCGGAGGTGCTGGTCGGCCAGGGCAAGACGGTAGCGGACGCGTCAGCTCGCCGATCGCCGGCCAGCGCGCGACTGACACGAAGGGACGAACGATGCGCATCCGAAACACGAGCGTCTGGGTCGTCGACATCCCGCGCGCACACGCGCTAACCACCGCCTACGGCACGCACGCGGTCGCGACGAACGTCGTGGTCTCGGTGGAAACGGACGACGGGCTCGCCGGCTGGGGACAGACGACCGTCGCCGCTCCTTGGTACGGGCCGCCGTTCGAGGTCGTCGTCGCGGAGATCCAACATTACCTGGCGCCGGCGATCGTCGGCGAGGATCCGCGTAACGTCGCCCGTTGCCTGGCGCGCATGGACGCGGCGCTGCCGGGCGCGCTGTTCGCGAAGACGGCGCTCGAGTTCGCGTTGTGGGATGTGTGCGGAAAAGCGCTGCGGGCGCCCGTGCACACGCTGCTGGGCGGCCGGGTGCGGGAAGGGATCGTCCTCCACGGGACCGTCCACTTCGGGACGCCCGACGAAATGGCCGAGAGCGCGCGCGAGGGCGCGGCCGCGGGCTGGAAGCTCATGAAGATGAAGATCGGCTTGGATCCGCGCGACGATCTGCGGCGCTACCGCGCCGTGCGCGCCGCCGTCGGCGACGACGTGCGGTTCCAGCTGGACGGCAACACCGGATACACGCTCGGCGACGCGATCCAAACGATCCGCGAGATGGAGCGCATCGGCGGCGTTGGCATCATCGAGCAGCCGGTGAAGACAATCGCCGAGATGGCGAAGCTCGTGCGCGCGATCAAGTCCCCGGTGCAAGCCGACGAAGCGGTATTGACGCCGCGCGACGCCTACGAGATCGCGGCGGCGGGCGCGGCTCACGTGCTGCACCTGAAGCTGCACAAGCTGGGAGGGCTCCTGCGCGCGAGAGAGATCGCCACGATCTCCGCCGGCGCGGGATTGACCGTCTCCGTCGCGCCCTACAGCGATCTCGAGCTGGCGGGGGCCGCGCACTTTGCGGCCGCGACCGCGAACGCGAGCTGGGGCGCCGGGTTCACGTTGATGTCGGCGTCGATCCTGAAGGCGCCGATCAGGCCCGTTGGTCAATGCGTGCCACCGCCGGCCGGCGACGGCCTCGGCGTCGAAGTCGATCTCGACATGCTGCGAGAGCTGCGGCGCCGCGACCTGTGAGCCAGGGCGCGCCGGCCGCAGCCGGACCGCGCATGGGAACAGCGCTGAGGATCGAGGGGTGAGTCTCGTGACAACGGCCGCGAACGAAGCCAGACTGCGCCAATATCTCGATGAAGTGTGGGGTCGGCGGGCGCTCGATGCGCTCGATCGGTTCCTCTCGCCCGACTATCGCCGCCATACGTCGCCGAAGCAGCGACAGTTGGACCGCGACGGGCAGCACCAGCGGCTCGGGATGCTGTGGTCGGCGTTCCTGGACGCGAATCTCACGGTTGAAGCCGTGATCGCCGATGGCGACCTCGTCGCGTTCCGATCGAGGTCCCGCGGCACGCACCGGGGAGCGTTCGCGGGGTTTCCCGCGACGGGGCGTCCGGTCGAGGTTCACCTCGTCGACCTCGTTCGGTTCGCAGGCGACAAGATCGCGGAGCAGTGGGGCGGTCCCGACTTCCTCGATCTCTACGGTCAGATCGGTGCGACGCTCGTGCCTGGTCCTCACGTATCTCATGAATCATGGAAGACCCTCGAATGAGCGCCGTCGTGATCGCCGTTTGCCGCCGGCCGGAGTACGGTTTCCGAAAGCCGGCGCAGCCGTTCATCCGTCTGCGCGTGGGGCACGGCGTCGACGGCGACGCGCACGGCGGGGCAACGGTCAAGCACCGCGCGCGCGTCGCCAAGGACCCGACGCAACCGAACCTGCGGCAAGTGCACTTGATCCACGCCGAGCTGCACGATGAGCTGCGCGCGAAGGGGTTCGTCGTCGCGCCCGGCGAGATGGGCGAGAACGTCACGACACGGGGCATCGATCTGCTGGCTCTGCCGGCGGGAACGCTCTTGCGCCTCGGCGACGAGGCTGTCTTGGAGGTCACCGGTCTGCGCAATCCCTGCTCGCAGCTCGATAACTTCCAGCCGGGCCTGATGGCGGCCGTGCTCGATCGTGACGAGCGCGGCAACCTCGTGCGGAAGGCGGGCATCATGAGCGTTGTCGTGCGCGGCGGCGAGATCCGACTGGGAGACGCGATCCACGTCGAGCTGCCGGCAGGCCCCCACATGCCGCTGGCTGTCGTCTAAGACGCAGCTCGGCGCCGGGCTGCAGGTTGCGGCGGCGCTCACCGGCGTTCCTTCGTCTGGGGCTGGCTCGTCGCCGCGCTCGCGTTGACGCTGAGCGGCGTGGCCGCGCACCGTCAAACGGTCGTCGTCGCCCCGCGCGTGCCGACGACTCTCGTCACGCCGCGCGTCCCGACGACCCTCGTCACACCATCGCTGGCGCCGACGATCACGGGCGTCGAGCCCGATGCCGTCAAGTGCGGCGGGACGTGCGAGCTGCGCCTCTTCGGACGCAACCTCGAGTCGGTTACGAGCATCACGATTCGCCCCTCGGACGGCGTCCGCGTCTTGTCGCGACCGATTCCCGTCTCACTCTCGGAGTTGCGCCTGCGGATCGCGGTCGACGCTGACGCGACAGCGGGGCGCCGTTCGATCACGGTCGGGGCCCCGGAGCTGCGCAGCCGGATATCCACCGTCGGCTTCGGCGTCGAGTGTGCGGGCCCACGCCCGGGCGCATCCCGCGGCTCGAGCTGAAACCGCGGGATGCGCGCGTGGACGGTTCCATGATGATCGTCCGCGTGCGCGTCGCCAACGTCGGCGACGGCCCGAGTCTCAGTGGACGACTCGCGGTGGCGGCGACCGAAGCGCGGTGGACCGCCGAGGGTGCGCTGCCCTCCCTGCGCCCCGGCGACGGCGCCGACGTTCTCGCATCTGCGCCGATCGACCACTCCTTCCGCGGCGGCACATTCTTGTTCGTCGCGCTCGCGGTTCCGCGCGATGGGCCCCGATTTCTCGGGCGAGGGCGCCTGACGATTCCTCCCCTCGTGGCGACGCCGGCGGAGCAGCTAGCGCCGACTAGCGCCGGCGCGCCCGCATTCGATCGTGATCGTCGGTCCATACGGGCGACGGGACCTTCCGTCGCCCGTATGCTTGCCGGGCGGCCTCGCGGATCGCGGTGACGTTGGCGTTCGCGGAACCGAACTAGAATGGAAGCACCTATGTTAGACATCACGCGCGCCGTGTCCATTCCACTGTCGGAGGTCGAGCTGCGCGCCGTGCGCGCACAAGGCGCCGGCGGGCAAAACGTGAACAAGGTCGCGACGGCGATCCACCTTCGCTTCGACGTGTATGCGTCCTCGCTCCCCGACGCCATCCAGCAACGCCTGCTTGCGTCGGGCGATCGCCGCGTCTCCGCCGACGGGGTCATCGTGCTCAAGGCGCAAAATCATCGGACCCAGGAAAGAAATCGTCAGGACGCGCTGGATCGCCTGCGGGCAATGTTGGAGCGTGCCGCGACCGAACCGGCGAAGCGCCGGCCGACGAAGCCGACCGCAGCGTCGTGCGTGCGGCGGCTGGACGCGAAGACGAAGCGCGCGCGCGTGAAGTCGCTGCGCAGACGGCCCGAGGACGCATGAACCGCGCGACGTTTCTTGCCCTTGACCGGCAGGAAGCGCGCGACGAAAGCCAAAGTACAGGAAATCTCGCGCTCGCGCGAACGTCGTGACGAGCCCAAGGAGGGCATGATGATCGTCGTACGCGACATATCAGATCTACCCGGAGAAGATGAAGGACGCGCAAGCGGCCATGAAGGAGATGATGACGATCGAAGCCGAGGTCGGCTTCGAGGGCGCGCGCGTGCTGACCGATCTCGTCGATGACTACTACACCCTCGTTCTCGAAAGCGAGTTCCCATCGCTGGTCGAATTCGAGAAAGCGTTTCAGCAAGAGATGACACACCGCGCTGGCGGGAGACGTACACGAAGTGTCGGGCGGCCATCCAAAGCGGCCGCCGCCAATCGCTGAGCGACGACCGTCCCTGAGGAGCACTCCATGCCCGCGTACGATATCGCCGGCGACGCCGCCCGCGCGTTCGACGTCATGACGAACGGCGGTATCGCGTTGTTGCCCAATGACGTCGGCTATTCGTTGATCGCGGCGACCGGCCCGGCGCTGAAGAAGATCTTCGACGCGAAGAAGCGCGCCCCGTCCAAGCTCAACGCGAT
Source organism: Armatimonadota bacterium (assembly GCA_016868955.1). GTDB lineage: Bacteria > Sysuimicrobiota > Sysuimicrobiia > Sysuimicrobiales > VGFF01 > VGFF01. The sequence continues at coordinate 26,385 of VGFF01000003.1, read as the reverse complement.
GCTCGGCAACGACGACCTGCACCGCACGCTGCACGTGGTCGGTGCGCGTGGCCGGCGGATCTATGAGGTTATCACGACGGACTACGACCTGCCGCTGGGGTGCATCGCGCCCTGCCGGTCCGACCATCCGTTCTTGCGGCGCCTCGACCCCGATACGTAGGCGCGCAGCACGAAGGACGACACGCTGCTGATGCTGGTAAACGCAGGCGCGTTCCTCGACGACCTGACGCGGCTGAGCTTCGCGCGGGGAATCTTGTTCTTCGGATCGTCGGCGAATGTGTCGCTGACGGGCACGAAATTCCGCGTCGAAGACATCGAGCCGGAGATCCTGGCGATCGCCGATCTCGTGATCGACTATGGTCTGTGCAAATACCATCCGCACCAGTCGTCGTCGACGTTGCTGAACCTGGAGACGCTCGAGGTCGTGCGCTACGGCTCGTGCTTCGAGGACATCGCAGACGCGATGCGGCGCCACTTCGGTGTCGCGCTGCCGCCGCCGCCGGCGCGCAGGGACAAGGAGTGACGCTCCGCGGCACGCTGCGATCGCCGCGCCTGGTGGCCTCCTACATCAGTCTGGCGATCGCCTCGATCGTCGGCTCCGACTATGCGTGGGCGCAGATCGCGCGCTCGCCAGTCGACGCGACGATCGCCCAGATCGTCACGGGCGGCCTGTTCATAGTCGCTACGGCATCTTTCCTGTATTGGCGCCTGCGGCGCGACGAGACGCACATCAACCGCCAGCAAGCGACGCTCGTGCGCGCGTACGACGCGACCTTGGAGGGCTGGTCGCGCGCGCTGGACATACGCGATCACGACACGGAGGGGCACAGCGCGCGCGTCGCGGCGCTGACCGTGCCCATCGCGCGCGAGATGGGCGTCCCGGAGGGCGAGCTCGTGCACGTCCGTCGTGGCGCCTTGCTGCACGACATCGGCAAGATCGGCATCCGCGACCGCGTCTTGTTGAGGACGGCGCTCGACATCCGGCACTGCCATCACGATCGCTGGGACGGCAGCGGCTATCCGCGGGGCTTGCAGGGCGCGCACATCCCGCTTCCTGAGAGGATCTTCGCGGTCGTCGACATCTGGGACGTGCTGCGCTCCCATCGTCCCTACCGGCGCGCCTGGTCCGACGATGAAGCGCGATCCTACATCGAATCCCTAGCCGGCACGCACCTCGATCCTCAGGTCGTGCGCGTGTTCTTGGACGTAATCGACGGCAAGACGGGCAGGATGTGAGCAACCCTCGTCTCGCCGAGGTCGCGATCCTGTTTTTGCGTCTGGGATTCACGGCGTTCGGGGGCCCGGCCGCGCACATTGCGATGATGCACGACGAGGTCGTGAAGCGGCGGGCCTGGATCGACGACGCGAAGTTCCTCGACCTCCTCGGCGCGACGAATGTGATCCCCGGACCCAACTCCACGGAGATGGCGATCCACATCGGATACCTGCGTGCCGGCTGGACGGGACTCATCGTCGCCGGCGCCTGCTTCATCACACCGGCGATGCTCATCGTGATGGGACTGGCGTGGGCGTACGTCACCTACGGCGCGACGCCGGCGGCGACGTGGCTCCTGTACGGCGTGAAGCCCGTGATGATCGCGATCGTCGCGCGCGCGCTCTGGGATCTGGGGCGCAGAGCCGGGAAAGGTGCGATCCACCTGGCGGTCGGCGCGCTCGTGTTCGCGTTGTATCTGACCGGCATCCACGAGATTTCGTTGCTGTTCGGCGGCGGGCTGGCCGTAATGATCGCGACGATGGCGGCACGGGCCCGAGAAACCGGGCGGTGGGCGCTCTCCTCGTTCCTACCGCCCATGCCGTTGTCCCTCGCATCCCCGTTCGCGCCGCTGTTCGCGCCGCTGTTCGCGACGGCCGCGCCCCCGGCGTCGGTTTCGTCGCCGGGGAGTGCCGTGGCCGGCTTCAGCCTGCTGGGGATGTTCCTTTCCTTCCTCAAGATCGGGTCGGTGTTGTACGGCAGCGGCTACGTATTGCTCGCGTTCCTGCGCGGCGAGTTCGTGGCCCGGCTCGGCTGGCTCTCTGATCAGCAGCTCCTGGACGCCGTCGCGATCGGGCAAGTGACGCCCGGCCCCGTGTTCACGACAGCGACGTTCATCGGCTATCAGCTTGGCGGCGCGCCGGCGGCGCTGCTGGCGACGTTGGGCATCTTTCTTCCTTCCTTCGTCTTCGTGACGATCAGCAACCCGTTGATCGCGCGGCTTCGCGGCTCGCCGGTGGCGGGTGTGCTGCTCGACGGCGTCAATGTGGCATCGCTCGGGCTGATGGGCGCGGTCACTTGGCGGCTGGGGCAAGCGTCGATCGTCGACGCGCTGACGGTCGCGATCGCGCTCACGGCCGCGGTGTCGATCGTGCGCTACAAGGTCAATACGACCTGGCTCGTCGCCGGCGGCGCCGCGGCCGGGTTGCTGCGTGCCGCTTTCGGATGACGCGCGCGACCGCGCGCTGATCGGGCGGGAAGCGGAGATCATCGGCACGAACGATCATCTATCGCAGGAGCTGCCGACGCTGATCGAGCTGGCGCGGCAGGGGACGTTGGATCCGTCGATGGTCGTCGTGCGCACGGTCATCGTGCCGTAACGCCGCGGCGCATCCATGGGAGGCGACATGGCCACGAACCTGGAGTCGATTACGAAGGTCGTCACGGCGCTCGTGGCCGCCGGTGGCCTCATCGTCACCGGCATGACGTTCGCCGCGAACCAACGTCTGGAGATCGCAACGCGCCATCTGCAAGCGCGCCAACCGTTCCTGCAGGAGCAACTGAAGCTCTACACCGAGGCGACGAAGGTCACGTCGCGACTGGCCAACGAGACGGCCGGCGACCCCGCGGTGGAAGCCGCGCGCAAGCGCTTCTGGGAGCTGTACTGGGGAGAGCTCGCCTTGGTCGAAGACCGCGACGTCGAACGCGCGATAGTCGCGATGGGCAAATGCTTGAACGGCGACTGCGGCCCGTGCGGGACGCTGCGGCAGTGCGCGTTGCAGGTGGCGCACGCCTGCCGACGCTCGCTCGCGAACTCCTGGGGCGTGCGCGATTGGATCAAGGACTCCAACGCCGCGCCATGACGGCGCCGCATCGCCTGTCGCTGGACCGCGTCGCTGCCGCCGCCCGCGCCATCGATCCTGTGTTCTTGCGCTCGCCGCAGTTCGTCTGCGAGCCGCTCGGCGACGAGGTGGGGGCGCGCCTCGCGCTGAAGGTCGAAACGTTGAATCCCATCCGCTCGTTCAAGGGGCGTGGCGCGGACTGGTTGATCTCCCAGGCGCCGGCAGGCAGCCGCCTCATCTGTGCCAGCGCCGGCAACTTCGGGCAAGCGATGGCGTACGCGTGCCGCAAACGCGGCCTGCCGTTGACCGTCTACGCGGCCAACGCCGCGAATCCGCTGAAGGTCGCGCGCATGCGCGCGCTCGGCGCCGAGGTGATCCTTGGCGGCGCCGACTTCGACACAGCGAAGGATCGCGCGCGGGAAGCGGCCGCGGCATCGGGGGCCCGCTTCATCGAGGATGGGCTCGACGTCGAGACCCTCGAGGGCGCCGGCACGATCGGTCTGGAATGGCTCGCGTTTCCGGACGCGCTCGACGCGATGATCGTGCCGCTCGGCAACGGCGCGTTGTTCTCCGGCGTCGCACGCGTTCTCAAGGCGCACCGTCCCCGACCCCGCATGATCGCCGTGCAAGCGGCGGGCGCGCCCGCGATGGTCGAATCGTGGCGCGCCGGGCGGCCCATCGAGACCGAGCGCGCCGCAACGATCGCCGACGGCATCGGCGTGCGCGTGCCGATCCCGCAGACGCTCGTCGACCTTCGCGACCTCATCGACGACGCCGTTCTCGTCTCCGAGGACACCCTGATCGCGGCGATGCGCGTGATTCACCGGCACGCTGGCCTCGTTTGCGAGCCTTCCGGCGCTGCCGGCGTCGCGGCCTTGATCGAGTCCCCGGATCGATTTCGCGGCCAACGGATCGGCACGATCCTGTGCGGCGGAAACGTGACGCCGGAACAGATGCGAGTCTGGCTATAGTCTGGGTGGTCGATGAGGCGGCCGCATGCGCGCGGCCGCGGCGAGGGTAGGACAACCATGACGACGACCGAAAACGAAGCGGGGGCGGAGTCGGTGAGGACCCGGCTCAGCAAACGCCTCGACGATATCGGATGGGCGTTGTTCTTCGTCATGACCGGCGGTTTGTGGCTGGCGCCGAATGACGCCGTTCCGCGCGGCGCGTGGCTGATCGGCGCCGGCCTGATCATGCTCGGCGTCAACGGCGCGCGCAGCGCCAACGGCTTGCGCGTCAACCGCGCCACGCTGGTGCTCGGCGTTCTCGCTGTGCTGGGAGGTCTTGGGGATCGGCTGACGTTTCGCTGGTCGCTGTTTCCCGTGCTGCTGATCCTGATCGGCTTGGCCATCCTGTTGCGGCCGCGGCGCTGATCCACAGGGACGCCGAGACCGCGTCGATGCCGCCGTGGACAGTGAGGATCCGCCGCGCGCAGCGACAGCCCCGCCTCCGCGGCTTGCGCGACCACGCGCTTCAGCGCTGTCCGCTGGCAGTGATCCCAAGGTGTACCGTCGGCGTTCACGAAATCGCCGAGCACGAGCGCGCTGCCGGGACTGTACGGCAACAACGTGAACGTCTCGGTTTCGGGCATCACGTACACTTCCCCGGCCGGCGCCAGCCCGGTCTCGGGCAGCACGACGTCGCCCATCATCGGCAGCGCCTGCTGCGCGACGCTGAACCCCACGCCGTACCGCTCCGCGTCCTCGATGCCGGCGGACGGTACGCGCTTGGCGCGGATCAAGTTCGCGTTGTCGCAGTAGGCGACGCGCACGAGGGAGACGCCGGAGGCGAGGGCACGGTCGGTGAGGGATGCCATGCCTACCAAACATACTGGGTTCGCGTCGCGGGTCCTCCGCGCGGATGGCGGGTCCCCTGCGGGGACGAAGGAGACGCGAAAGGTCGTGCGAAACGTTCCGGTGTCTGCTTTCGATTTCGTGGATCGACAATCGGAGGACCTTCGACGTGCCCGACACGCTCGACGTGAAGCGCGCGGTCATCATCGAGCGCGCGCACCGACTGTTCCCTGGCGATGGCCCGCCGCCGAACGCGACGTACGTGCCGAACCGCGGCTTCGCCGGCGAGGACGAGTTCGCGTACGAGACGACCGATAAGGGCCCCGGCAATCGGACGATCCAATTGCGCGTGCTGGTGAAGGCGACCGTGCGCGCCCCCGGACCTTGATCGAGGAGTCCCAACCTTGACCGACCATGCCATCGACCTTCGCTCCGACACCGTCACCCGCCCGTCGCCCGGCATGCGCGAGGCCATCGCGAACGCCCCCGTCGGCGACGACCAGTACGGGGAAGATCCCTCGACGAACGCGCTGCAGGAGCGCGCCGCCGCGATACTCGGCAAGGAAGCCGCTCTGTGGCTGCCCTCGGGCACCATGACGAACCAGGTCGCGCTGCGCGTGCTGACACGCCCCGGCGACGACGTCATCGTGAGCCGCGAGAGCCACGCCGCCTGGCACGAATCGGGAGCGGCCGCCGCGAATTGCGGCGTTCAATTCACGGAGATCGGTGATCGCAAGCCGTTCACGGCGGCGGAATTCATCGCCGCGGTCAAGCCGCGCGGCCACATGCTGCTCCCGCCGACGACGCTCGTCGAAGTCGAAAACACCCACAACCGGCTCGGCGGCCTCATCGTCGCTGAGGACGAAGCAGAGCGGATCTGCGCGGCGGCGCGCGAGCGCGGCATCGCGACGTACCTCGACGGCGCGCGGCTGTGGAACGTCGCTGCCGCCACGGGGGTGAGGCCGGCGACGATCGCCGCGCCGTTCGACGTCGTTGGCGTCACGCTGTCCAAGGGATTGGGCGCGCCGGGCGGATCGTTGCTCGCCGGTACGCGCGCGCACATGCGGGAGGCCGTGCGCCACCGCCGCATGCTCGGCGGTGCGATGCGCCAGGTGGGGATCTTCGCGGCGGCCGGGCTCTACGCGCTCGACCACAATCTCGGGCGTCTCCGCGACGATCACGACAACGCTCGCGCCCTCGCCGAGCGCCTGATCCAGAGCCCGGGCATCGCGCTCGACCCGGTGACGGTGCAAACGAACATCCTCGTCTTCGATCTGGCGCCGGGCGCGCCCGACGCGGCGGCCTTCGTGTCCCGCGCCCGAGAGCGCGGCGTGCTCGTCAACGCGTTCGGCCCGCGCCGCGTGCGGGCCGTGACCCATCTCGACGTGACGCGGGCCCAGTGCGAACGGGCGGGGGAGATCCTCGCTTCCGTTGCGGGCGTCGGGCAGAAGGTTTGAGGTGCTCCGGGGCCGCAACAAACGCTTCGATCCTTACAGCCGCCAATTTGGGGTGACAGTTCGGTTGGAGAACCTGAAAGTTTGGGCAAACAAGATCCACGCGCGGCCGGTCCGTCTACATCTCCACGCCGGCACACCCCACCAGGAGTGCAGGTGTCCATGACGGGAGCCGCGCGCGCGAACTAAAGGATTTGTCGCAGGGTTTCTAGGTCTTTCTTACGCGGCGTAGAGGCGCGTCGCGCTGCCAAGGATGGCCTCTCGCAACCGATCGTTCTTACTGCCCTCGACGCTCCGGCGCGTCAGCACATCGACGTCTCTCCGAAAAACGCCGGAAAACTCTTCCTTGAGATCCACAAGCGTAAACAACGATGGATGTGCATCTTCCGCGAACGTAACCAGTACGTCAACGTCGCTGTCGGCGCGCAACTCGCCCCTCGCCGCGGATCCGAAGACCGCCAGCTCGCGCACGTTATGAGCGCGGCAGATTCGCTCGATGGCTTCGTGATCGATCATCAGATTCGCCATCACGCACACCTGTCCCCGAACCTACGATCCTGAACGTGCCAGTCATCTACGCAATTTCCACAAGGGCGCACCCTCGCGTGCGCGCCCTCGTCACTACCAGTAAGAGGTACCGTCGCTACTTCTTGCTCACGAACGCGCGCACCGCGTCGAGCTGCCCGGCCGAGCCGAGCTTCTCGTTCTTGTGCGCGATGAACTTCGCGTACTCGTCCATGAAGATCTTGCCGGCGGGGCGGAAGTCGTACTCCTTGGGGTTGGTCAGGAACGCCTCACGGTGCACGCGCGTCCAGACCAGGCGGCCGTCGGTGTCGATGTTCACCTTCGTCACGCCGAGCCGAGCCGCCGGCAAGTAGTCCTCTTCGTGGACGCCGCGCGCGCTGGGGTCGAGCTTGCCGCCGGCGGCGTTGATGCGCTCGACCTCCGACTGCGGCACGCTGGAGCTTCCGTGCATGACGAGCGGCACACCGGGGATCGCGTTCGCGATCTGTTCGATGACTTCCATGCGCAGCCGCTGGTTGCCCTTGAACTTGTAGGCGCCGTGGCTCGTACCGATCGCGCAGGCGAGCGCGTCGGCGCCGGAGCGTTCGATGAACTCGCCCGCCTCGGCCGGGTTGGTCAGGAACGCGCTGCCCTCGTCGACCTTGACGTCCTCCTCGACGCCGCCGAGACGCCCGAGCTCGGCCTCGACGCTGATGCCGCCCGCGTGCGCCGCCTCGACGACGCGCCGCGTGATCGCGATGTTCTCATCGAACGACTCGTGCGACGCGTCGATCATCACCGACGAGTAGAAGCCGGACTTGATGCAGTCAAGGCACGTCTCTTCGTCGCCGTGGTCGAGGTGCACGGCGAAGATCGCCTCGGGGAAGATGCCCTCGGCGGAGCGGATGATCGCTTCCAGCATGCGCTTGTCCGTGTACTTGCGGGCGCCCTTCGAGATCTGGATGATGAACGGCGCCTTGCTCATGACGTTGCCGCGGAACAACCCCATGCACTGCTCGGCGTTGTTGATGTTGTAGGCGCCGACCGCGAACTTCTTGTACGCCACCTTGTAAAGTTGGTCCGTCGTGACGATCATGGCGGTCCGTACCCCCTCGTGGCCTGTCTTCGCACTTCCTCTATAGGGGTTCTACTTGGGCTCGCCGACCCCTCCGGTGCAGGGCGCGCCCGGTTCCGGCGTCGTCGGCCCCACGCGATAGGCGCGAATGAAATCGCCCAACCGCGAGTCCGCGACGCTGTCCATTTTGAGTTGTGCGCCCCACGCAGTCGCAACGACCGGACTAGTAAGCTCCGGGTAGGGGCTCACGAGGATGAACGACTGGCGTCGCGCGAGCTGCCGTAGCACTTCGACCTGGTCGGTGGGCAGGTCGGGCCGGTAGGTGATCCAGACGGCGCCGTGCTCCAGCGAGTGCACCGCGTTCGGCTTGTTGATGGGCGTGTCGTAGAAGCCGCAGTTCTGCCACTGCGGGGCATGCGCGCCGCCCATCGGGGGGTTCTTGCCCGGGTAGTTGACGGGCCCCTCGGTGTGCTCGCGCGACAAGTTGGTCGCCTGATCGACCCCGGGCGGCGGAGAGGGGGGCGCCGCGCGCTCGGTTGGGCGGTTCAGCGCGATCGCGATGACGCCGATCGCCGCGATGGCCACGAGGCCGACGGAGAACCAAAACCCGGAACGATCGTTTTTCTTGGGACGTTGGCTCGACGCGCGCCGTTGTTGGCGCGTGGAGGATGAGTCTGCCATGTCTGGATTCTACACTGGGCGGCCCAGAAACAGGGGGAGGCCCCCATGGCGCGGTATTAGTCTCTACGTCCTGTTCAAGACATCGGGGGGAACCTATGACGGCCACGAGTTTGATCATCCGCGCCCGCGGGCTGTTCGACGCCGCCGGCGGTGAGCACAGCCGCGGCGCCTCGCTGTGGATCGCCGGCGACCGGATCCAGGCGGTCTACGGCGCGGAAGCGCCAGCGGCGGCGCCGGGCGTGCCGGTGCTCGATTTCCCCGACGGCACGATCCTGCCGGGTCTGATGGATTCCCACGTCCACCTGACCTTCGGCACCGCCCACCGCATGAACGGGCCGAAGTCCTACGACTACGTGGTCGAGGAAGACAGCGATGCGCTGATGCTGCAGCGCTGCGTCCGCAACGGCTATTTGCATCTGCTGCAGTCGGGCATCACGACGATGCGTGACCTCGGCGCGCGCGGGCGCACGACGTTCGATCTCAAGGAGGGGATCAGCGCCGGCCTGTTCCGCGGATTCCCGACCGTGCACGCGTCCGGCCGCAGCATCACGATCACCGGCGGCCACTTCTACTTCTGCGGCGAGGAAGCAGATGGCCCCGAGCAATGCCGCCTCGCGGTGCGCCGCTTGGTGAAGGAAGGTGCCGACTTCATAAAAGTGATGGGGTCCGGCGGGGGCACCTACATCACGGACAATCGCCGCGCCTCGTTCACCCTCGAGGAGATGCGCGCGATCGTCGACGAATCGCACCGCCACGGCAAGGCCACGACGACCCACAGCATCGCGACGGAGTCGATCGCCAACGCCGTCGAGGCCGGCTTCGACTGCATCGAGCACTACGAGTTCGTCGAGCTGGATTACACGCGAAAGTTCGACCCGGCGATCGGGGCGCGCATGATCGAGCGCGGCGTCTGGCTCAGCCCGACGATCCAGACGGGCTATCGGCAAATGGAGCGCCTGCGCGAATTGAAAGAGCAGCGCCCGCTGACGCCCGACGAGGAAGAGTCCTTGAAGTACTTCACCTGGAAGCAGGAAGGCCAGCGCTACGTCACGGGCCGCCTGCACGAGATGGGCGCGCGCAAGTTCCTGATCGGCACCGACGCCATTCAAGAGTTCGGCGACTACGCGATCGGGCTGGAGCTGATAGTGCAAGCCGGACTGTCGACGCGCGAGGCGTTGCTGTCGGCGACGCGCAACTGCGCCGAAGCGTTCGGGATCCTCGACGAGGTCGGCACGCTGCAGCCCGGCAAGCTCGCCGACGTGACGATCGTGCGCGGCGATCCGATCGCCGACATCGCCGCCACCGGCAACGTCCTGCAAGTGGTCAAAGCCGGATACCCGCTGCCGATGGGCGCGCTGGCGTTGTTCCCGCACGGCCCTGGCGCTGTAGTGCCTCCGAAGCGGCCGCGGCGGCCCGATCCGCAGGTGCTGCGGACGTAGCGGATTGGGAGCGGCCGGCGGCGGCTAAGGGGAAGCACTCGTCGCGAATGCCGCGAGCGGCACCCGATCGGCGAAGTGGCACGCCGCCAGGCGTCCGTCCTCGACGGGGCGGAGCGGGGGATCGTCCGTTTTACATACCGCCTCGGCCATCGGGCACCGCGGGTGGAAGCGGCATCCCGATGGAACTGCCAGCGGATTCGGCGGCTCGCCGGTCACGGTGACGCGCGGCCGGCCCGCCCGCGGCCGCGCCAGGGGCACGGCGCTGATCAGCGTGCGCGTGTACGGGTGCAGCGGCCGTTCGACGAGCGCTTCCGCCGGCCCGATCTCGACGATGCGCCCCAGGTACATGATGGCGATGCGGTTCGCCATGTAGCGCGCGGCGGCGACGTCGTGCGTGATGAACATCGTCGTCAGGCCCAGCTCGCTCTGCAGCCGTCGCAGCGTGTTCATGATGCCGGCGCGCACCGACGCGTCGACCATGGAGATCGGCTCGTCGGCGACGACGAACTTCGGCGCCAGCACGAGCGCGCGCGCGATCGAAACGCGCTGGCGCTGCCGACCGCGGCCATCCCGATCTTCGGAAGCCAAGTCCACACGCCGCGCTGTTCCATGGCGCGCACCTCCGCGAGTCCAGAATTAGGAGTGTCCTTTCGTGCGGATCCCTACTAGCTTCTAGACCGCGGCGGCCCCGCCCAAACATGCGGTCGCCGGGCGCTCCGATCAGTACTCCCAACCATTCCAGTACGCGTCGTCCATGGTGAGGTAGTCGTCGATGCCGATGCGGGCGAACGCCGCGTCCGCTTCCTGTTGCGCCCAGCGCACCGTTTCCTGCATGTTCGCCTCCGTCAGCTGGCGATCTTGCATCAGGACGCGGCCGCCGACGACCGTCGTCGCGACGTCGAACCCCTCCGCGTAGTACGCGAGCAGGTTCGGCACGGCCGCCCGCGGCGTCAGGTGCGGCTGCATCAAGTCGACGGTGATGACGTCGGCCTTCTTGCCCGGTTCCAGCGAGCCGATCAGGTCGCCGACGCCGAGCGCCCTCGCTGCTTCAATCGTGACCATGCGCAGCGCGCGGCCCGGCGGCAGCACGCCGCGGTCGCGCATGAACTGGTTCTGCATCAGCGTGCCGCGGAAGATCTCCTTCCACAGGTTCATCGAGAACCGCGGCGCGTTGCCGTCCGTGCAGATGCCGACCCGCAGGCCGGCCTGCAGCATCGCGATGACCGGCGTGATGCCGTACCAGCAGTTCTCGTGCGTCGACGGCGACCACACGACCGACGCGCCGCCCTGAGCCAGGATCTCGACCTCGTCGGGCTGCAGGCCGTTGCAGTGCGCGAACAGGATGTCGGACTTGAGGATGTCGAACAGGTGCGCGCCGAAGTGCTTCTTCGCCCACGTCAGACTGCCGCGAAACGCGTGCGTCAGCATCGTGACGCCGGTGCGATCCGCGAACGCGCGCATCTGCTCGGCGTGCTCGGTGACGGCCGGGATGTCCGCTTCCTGATATTCGTACGGGAACTGGTAGTGCTGCGCTTGCCGCGTGAACAAGTAGGGCGGGTGCAGCGTGACGCGCACGCGCTCGTCGTGCGTGCCGTGCCAGCGACTGATGATGTCCTCGCAGACGTCCATGCAGTGCTGCAGGTCGAACTCGCGCGTCACCGGCTTGCCGCTGCGCCAATCCGTCGCGCTCCACGGCTTGGCGATGTGGCTGATGAACAGGTCCGGCGGCCCGACGGACAGGACCTCCCGCGTGCCGACGCGCAGCGTCGCCTTCAGGTGCGCGTCGGCGTAGACCGCGTCGTCGACGCGCGCCGGCGTCGCGCCGAGCACGGTATGACCGGTCGTCGTGCCGAAGCGGACGCGCTCGATCGCCGACAGCTCCGCTTCCGCCTCCCACCACGACGGCGTCGATGCGTGGAAGTAGAGCTTGGCCGACGGCCAGCCGCGCTTCGGATGAACGATCGCCTTCACCATGCCGTGCCCGGCGTGCGAGTAGATGTCGATCAACCCGGGCAGGATCGCGTGCCCGCGCGCGTCGATCGTCCGCTTCGCCTCGTACTTCGCCTCGATATCGGCGGCCGGCCCGGCCGCGAGGATGCGATCGCCGGCGATCGCGACCGCCCCGGGATCGAAGATCTCGTTGCGGTCGTTCATCGGGATCAGGTAGCCGCCCGTGATGATCAGGTCGGCGGGGGATTTGGCAAGAGGATGGCTCACAATTCAGCGTCCTTTCTACTGGCTGATGCAATTCCAGGCCTCACGACCACGATGGGTCATCTCCAGCCCGACGACGTCTTGTATTCAGTGCCCGTGACGCAACCTGTGGAGAAACGTCCATAGACACAAAACCGAGTCCAGATATGAACGGATACTTCCCAAGGCCGGCTTTGCTATGTAGCTCGGCTGCAATTCGTTCGACGTCGCTTAGAGCGACATCTGCGTGTTTTTTGTGCATCGCAACTGCCAGTCAGCCTTCGGAAGGTGCGCCAGCGGTTCGCTGCCAGAACTCACGAGCTCTTGAACGATTATCACCTCAGGCTTACCGTGGGCGATATCGTTTCGAAACTTCCTTAACCACTTTAACGTCTGGTAAGGACGACTTCCCCACCTAGGTACTATCGAAAGATCCTCGGACAGCAGTTGAAACTTGTCTTCCTCCCGGAGCCTCTCTAACAGCGACCAACTCTTGAACCTCTTACTTCCAAGGAAGTTAACATATGCTTCAAGTTCGAACGCTGAAAAGATCAGACTAGCCATCGCCGAGTAGTAGCTTCCATGCTCTTGTTCTGCATTCGTAGCAAAGAACAGTGCTCCATTGATGAAATCGGCATGTGGTCTTACGTCCTGCTTTCCTTGGTAGCTCGCCTTCATCCGAGGCCCCCAATCGTATAGCGAAAAAACGGAGCGGAGCGAGCCGTCAAGCCCGCTCCGCTCAATGTCGCGATACGACGACCGTCCTACCGCCGAACCATGTGCACGTTGTATAGCAGCGGCAACGCGTTCGTCTGATCGAACACTGCGCCGTCGATGCGCTTGCTCGTGCCCATCATCCACGTGTAGTAGAAGATCGGAATCGAGATCGCCTGGTCGAGCACGATGCGCTGGATCTCGCGGATCTGCCGCAGGCGCTTCGCTTCGACCATCTCCGTCGTCGTCTCGGTCAGGAGCTGGTCGAACTTCGCGTCTTTGTAGAACGTGAAGTTCCAGCCGCCGCCGATGTTCGACGAGTGGTAGAGGAAGTGCAGCAGCTGCGCGGCGTCGGTGCCACCCCAGCCGATCGAGCGCAGATGAGCCTCGCCGCGCTGCGTCGCCTGGATGTTCGCCGGCTGGCCGAGCGCGCGCACTTCCATCTGGATGCCGAGCGGGCGCACTTGCGACTGCATGACCTCGCCGATGCGGCAGTGCAACCCGGCGAAGCAGATGTTGACCAACCGCAGCGGCTGCCCGTCCTTCGTGCGGGTGCCGCCGGCGCCGACGCGCCATCCGGCCTCGTCGAGCAGCGCGGCCGCGCGGGCGTTGTCCAGCGGGTAACGGCGGCGGATGTTGACCTCGGGCGTGTAGCCGACGGTGTTCGGCGCGAGCACGCCGACGGCGTTCTCGGGCTCGCCGTTGTAGACGATGCGGTTGACCTCATCCATGTTGATGACGTGCATGAGCGCGCGGCGCACGCGCAGGTCGTCGGTCGGGCCGCGCTGCGTGTTGACCTGCATCATGCTGCCCGTGCCGGGACGGATGATGCGGACGACGTTGAGGTTCTGGTTCGAGCGCACGAGGTGCGCGTCCGTCTCCTCGAGGCGGTAGATGACGTCGGCCTGGCCGGTCGTCAGCATCGCCGTACGCACCGTCGACTCGATGACGAACCGGACGGTGATCTCCTCGAGATAGGCCTGGCCGTTGCGGCCCGCCTGCGCTTCCGGCGCCCAGTTGTAGTCGGGATTGCGGACGAGCACGATGCGCTCGCGCGGGATCCACTCCTTGAACATGAACGGGCCGGTGCCGACCGGGCGCTGGCCGAAGTCCTGGCCGGAGCGCTGCACGGCCGCCGGCGAGACGATCGTGATGCCGCCGTAGCTCAGCGTCAGCGCGTCGAGGAAGCCGGCGTAAGGACGCTTCATCACGAACCGCACCGTCATGTCGTCGACGACGTCGGTGCTCTTGATGTTGTCGCCAAGCAGGGGCGCCGCCGCCGGCGACTTCGTCTGCGGCGACAGGATGCGGTCGAACGAGAACTTCACGGCTTGGGCGTTGAACGGCGTGCCGTCATGGAACTTCACGCCGCGGCGCAACTTGAACGTGTACTGCGTCGCGTCGGCGTTGCGCTGCCACGATTCCGCCAGCCCCGGCGAGAACGCCCCCGTGCGGCGGTGCCGCACGACGAGCTGGTCGTACAGCAGGTTGGTCACCGCGAACGCGAACCAGGCTTCGCTGACGTGCGGGTCGAGGCTCGGCGGCTCGCCGCCGAGCACGTACGTGATGCGGCCGCCGGGCGTGCCTTGCGGGGCGGCCTGCGGCGCCGGCGCCGATTGCGCCGGAACGAGGAACAGCAGGATGGCGAGAGCAGCCAGGACGGTCCGGCTCCCGGAACCACGCAATCCTTTCATCGCACTCCTCCTCGATCGCAAGAGATCTTCCGCATGTCGCGGTTCAATGCAGCCTTCCTATGATGACAGGGGTCTGTCACGGCCACCACCCGCGCCAGAAGTCCTCCGGCATCTCCTGATACGTCCGGACATCGACGCGCTCGAAGCTCTTGGCCGCCTCTTCCCGGGCCAGGTTCAACACGTCTTGCTCGTTGACCGTCGTGACGCGCCCGTCGTCCATAACGACCTTGCCGTCGATGACGGTCGTGCGCACGTCGTTACCGCGCACGTAGTAGGCGACGAGCTGCGGGATCGCGAGCGTCGGCACCAGGTGCGGCTTGTTCGTGTCGATGAGGATGAAGTCGGCCTTCTTGCCCTTCTCCAGCGACCCGATCTCGTCGTCGAGCCCGAGGCAGCGGGCCGCTTCGATGGTGACGAGCCGCACGCCGTGGCCTTCCTGCAGGACCGTCGCGTCCATGTACTTCTCGGCCAGCAGGAACATCGCGCGGTGGATGTCGACGAACAGGTCGGAGATGTGGAACGGCGCGGCGCCATCGGTGGCGACGCAGGCGCGAACGCCGGCGTGCTCCAGCTCAGGGATGGGGGCCGGGCCGAACTTGATGCCCCAGGCGCCGAACGGCACCCAGACGACCGACGGGCCCGTCCGCGCTAGGATCGCGACATCGCGCAGGGTGAATCCGTGGCCGTGCGCGAACACGACGCGCTTGCTGAGGATCTTGTCGAGAGCGCTCGACCCGAGCTTGTCGGCCGCGAACTCGATCGTGCCGCGCGTGCCGTGCGTGTGGATCAAGACGTCGAGCCGCTCGGCGAAGTCGCGCGCCTCCTCGCCCTTCGCGCGCAGCGTCGCGACGTCGTCCTTCGAATACAGGTGGTGATGGTGCCCGGCCATGAACCGCGGGTTCATGCCGCACAGATAGGGGATCGCTAAGCAGACGTGGATGCGCCCGTTCGCGCCGCGGTGCCAGCGCCGCACCACGTCCTCGCTGACGCGCATGCAGTCGTCGTACGTGAACTCGACCGTCACGGGCTTGCCCGAGCGCCAGTCCGTCGACCGCCACGGGAACGGGATGTGGCCGAGGAACGGATCGGGCGGGCCGACGCCGAGCACGTCGCGCACGCCGGCTTCCTCGACGGCCTTCGCGTGCTCGTCCGCGTACACCGGATCATCCGCGCGCGCCGGCGTGGCGCCGAGGATCGAGTTGCCGCACGTCACGCCGAATCGGATGCGCTCGACGGCGGTGAGCAGCGCGTCGGCGCGCCACCATTCGGGCGTCGTGCCGTTGAAGTAGACTTGGCTCGCCGGCCAGCCCTTGCGCGTCGTGAACAGCGCCTTGATCATGCCGTGCCCGGCGTGCGCGTACGCGTCGACGAGCCCCGGCATGAGGATGTCCGTCGGGTAGTCGAGCGTGCGCTTGCCCGCGTACTTCGTCGTAATCTCGGCGGCCGGGCCGACTTCAGCGATGCGGTCGCCTTGCACGGCGATCGCGCCCGGCGAGAAGATACGGTTCGATCCGTCCACGGTCATGACGTGGCCGGCCTTGACGAGCAGGTCGACCTGGGTACGGTTGTCGCTCGCGGTCATTCGATCACTCCTTTATCGCCCCGCGTACAGCGACGGATCGAGCGCGTCGCGCAATCCGTCTCCGAACAAGTTGAACCCGAGCACGGTGATCATCATCGCCAGGCCCGGAAACGTCGTCATCCACCACGCCTGGACGAGGTGCGGACGGCCTTCGTTCACCATCACGCCCCACTCGGGCGTCGGCGGCGTCGCGCCGAAGCCGAGGAAGCTCAAACCGGCGGCGGCCAGGATCGCCGAAGCCATGCCTAGCGTCGAGAGGACGAGCACGGGCGAGAGCACGTTCGGCAGGATGTGACGGAGCACGATCCGCCGGTTGCCGACGCCCAACGCGCGCGCCGCCTCCACGTACGTCAGCTCGCGCGCCGAGAGCACGGATCCCCGGACAACGCGCGCGTACCCGGGCATCGCCGACAGTCCCACGGCGATCATTAGATTGTTCGTGCCGGGGCCGAGCACGTAGACGATCATCAGCGCGAGCAGGATCGACGGAAACGCGAGCAGGATGTCAACGAACCGCATGATGACGTTGTCCGTCCAGCCGCCGTAGTATCCGGAGACGAGCCCAAGCCCCGTGCCCGTCACGGCCGCGATGCCCACGGAGATCAAACCCAGCCGCAGCGAAATGCGCCCGCCGTAGATGACGCGGCTAAGGTTGTCGCGCCCGAGCGTGTCGGTCCCCATCGGAAACTCGAGACTGGGCGCCTCGATGCGCCGGTCGCCGACCACATCGATGGGATCGCGCGGCGCGACGAACGGCGCGAACACCGACGCGCAGATGACGATCGCCAGTACGATCGCCCCGACCTTCGCGCTGCGGTTGCGCATCAGCGCGCGCCAGACGAGCGCGCGGATCGTCCGCGAACGCACGTGACTTGTGGGCAGGGGAGCGGCGGAGCTACTCATAGCGGATCCTCGGATCGAAGAACGCGTACAAGATGTCCACGAACAGATTCACGAACACGTAGGTGATCGCCACGAGCATCGCGATGCCCTGCGCGACGGGGAAGTCCTTCTCCAGCACCGCCTGCGCCGCCATGCGGCCGATGCCCTGTCGGGAGAAGACCGTCTCGGTCAGCACCGCGCCGCCGAGCAGGTTCGCCACTTGCAGCCCGATGATCGTCATGACCGGGATCATCGCGTTGCGTAGCGCGTGCTTCCAGGTGACGACGCGCGGCATGAGCCCCTTGGACTGGGCCGTACGGATGAAGTCGCGCCGCAGGACCTCCAGCATCGACGAGCGCGTGAGCCGCGCGATGACCGCCGACGATCCGAATCCCAGCGTGAACGCGGGTAAGATGAGGTACTCGAGCCCGCCGGTGCCCGCCATCGGCAGCCACCCCAGCCGCACGCCGAAGAATAGGATCAACAGCAGCCCGAGCCAGAAGCTCGGCATCGACACGCCGCCGAGCGCCATCGCCATGCACGAGAAGTCCCACCACGTGTGGCGGCGGATCGCGGCGAGGATCCCGAGCGGCACGCCGATGAAGACCGCGATCGCCATCGCCGCCAGCGTGAGCTGCACGGTCGCGGGGACTTGCTCGGCGATCTGATCGACGACGAGGCGCCGGCTCCAGATCGACCGTCCGAGATCGCCCTCCACCATCTGCCCGACGAACCGGCCGAACTGCACGTGCAGCGGATCGTCCAACCCCCACTGCACGCGCAGCCGCGCGATGTCCGCCGCCGACATGCCAAAGTCGGCGATCATCTTGTCGGCGATGTTGCCGGGCAGCACACGCATGGCGAAGAACACGAGCACCACGACCCCGAGGATCGTCGGGATCGCCAATAGGACGCGACGCGCGACGTAACGCCACATGACGGCCGCTGCTAGCGGTTCACTCCGGCCACATCGCCGCGTTCCAGTACACGTCGTCCCACTTCATGAATTCGTCGACGGGGTGGCGCCGGAACGCCGCTTCCGCCTCGGCCTGGCCGCGCTCGATCACCGCGTCCGGGCTGACCGTGAGCACCTTGCGGTCGTGCATGAGCAGCCGCCCGCCGACGATGACCGAGCTCACGTCGTGCCCTTGCACGTAGAACGCAAGCAGGTTCGGGATCGCGATGCGCGGCGTCAGGTGCGGCGCGCGCAGGTCCACCGTGATGACGTCGGCGAGCTTGCCGGCCTCCAGCGACCCCACCTCGCGGCCGACGCCGAGCGCCCGCGCCGCCTCGATCGTGACCATGCGCAGCACCCGGCCGGCCGCGAGCGCGCCCATGTCGTGCTTCTCGATCGCCTGCGTGAGGATCGCCCGGTACATGTCCTTCCAGAGATCCATCGAGAATCGCGGCGCGTTGCCGTCGGTGCAGATCGCGACGCGCACGCCGCGGGCGAGCAGGGCGGGGACGGGGCAGAGGCCGTACCAGGCGTTCTCGCCCGTCGACGGCGCCCAGACGACGGCGGCGCCGGACTGTCCGACGAGCTCGACCTCGTGCGCGCTCAGGCCGTTGGAGTGCGCCAAGAGCACGTCCGGCTTGAGCACGCCGAACATCGACTTGCCCATGTGCTCGTATCCCCAGGCGATGCTGTCGCGGAACACGTGCGTGATGATCGAGACGCCGAGTTGGTCGGCGAGCGCTCGCATCTCGACGGCGCGATCGATGACGACCTTCGTGTCCTCGGGCTTGTAGTCGTAGCGGAAGCGCGAGTGCTTCGCGTGGCGCCCGAACAGATACGGCGGATGCAGCGACACGCGCATCCGTCCCTCGTGCGTGCCGTGCCAGCGGCGCACGACCTCGGCGGCGACGTCGAGGCACTGCTCGTACGTGAACCGCTTCTCGACGGGAGAACCGCTCCGCCAGTCGGTCGCCGACCACGGCTCGGGGACGTGGGGCACGAACGGGTCCGGCGGGCCGACCGAGACCATCTCGCGGATGCCGACGCGCAGCACGCCGCGCATGTGCGCGTCGGCGTAGACCGCGTCATCGGCGCGCGCCGGTGTCGCGCCGAGCACGGTGTGCCCGAACGTGACGCCGAACCGCAGCCGCTCCAGCGCCGTCAGCTCCGCTTCGGCTTCCCACCATTCCGGCGTCGAGGCGTGGAAGTACACGCGGTTCGTCGGCCAACCCAGCCGTGGATGGTACAGCGCCTTGATCAAGCCGTGGCCGGCGTGCGAGTAGATGTCCAGCAATCCGGGCATCACGGCGTGATGGCGGACGTTCAACGTCTGCGCCGCCTGGAATCGCGGCGCGACCTCGGCTTCGGGCCCGACAGCGACGACGCGACCGTTGGCGATGGCCACGGCGCCCGGATCATAGATCCGATTCTGGTCATCCATCGTGAGCACGTAGCCGCCCGTGAGCAGCAGATCCGCGCGTTCCGTCATATCCACCGTCCCTCGAATCGTTCCGTCCTTGTTACGACTCCGCACGCGTGCTGTGCGTCGCTCCGCCAGCGCCGCCCGCGCCTCGTTAGATGCGCGCGATCAGATGCGCGAGCATCGCCGCGCGCCGCGGGATCTCGGAGATGATCACGTGCTCGGTCAGCGCGTGCGCGCCGCCGCCGACCGCCCCCAGACCGTCCAGCGTCGCGACGATCGGCGCCGTGAAGTTGCCGTCGCTGCCGCCGCCGCTCATCGACTCGTCGACCGCGAACCCAAGCTCGTCGCAGATCTTCTTTGCCAGCTCGAACAGCTTCACCGTGCCGGGCGAGCGCTCCATGACCGGGCGGTTCACCGATCCGGTCACCTCCATCGTCGTGCCGGTGACCTTCGGCTGTAAGCCGAGGATCAACTTCTCGACGCGCTCACCCTCCGCCACCGTGACGAATCGCAGATCGATCTCGGCGCGCGCGTCGGCGGGCACGACGTTGCGGCGCATGCCGCCCGACGCCGCCCCGACGGTGACGGTCGTTCCCTTCGCGAAGTCGTTCAACGATTGCAGGTAGAGGATCTGGTGCGCGAGCTCCTCGAGCGCGCTGATGCCCTTCTCCGGTTCGACGCCGGCGTGGGCGGCGCGCCCGCCGATCGTCAGCGTGTACATACCGATGCCTTTGCGCGCGGTCTTCAGCGCGCCGGTCGGCGGCGTCGACGGCTCGATGCACAGGGCCGCTTCCGCTTTTCGCGCTTCCGTCTCGACGAGCGCGCGCGACGTCATGCTGCCCGTCTCTTCGTCCGTCGTGAACAGCACCAAGACGGGGCGGCTTGGCCGGATGCCCGCGTGCTGCAGTGCCTCCAACGCGAATAGCGTCTGAACGCCGCCGGCCTTCATGTCGTAGGCGCCCGGGCCCGTCGCCTTGTCGCCCTCGACGCGGAATGGCCGCCGCGTCGTTTCGTCGATCGGCCAGACGGTGTCGATGTGGATCATCGCGAGCACCGGCTTGGCGCTCGGATTCGCGCCGGCGAAGGTCACGCGCAGATGATCCGCCCCTTGCCCGTCGGCCGAGATGACCTCGACCTGACCGCCGCGCGCGCGCGACTCGGCGGCGATGACGTTCTGCAGCTTCGTGATCGCGGCGAAATCCGACGTCGGCGTGTCGTGGTTGACGAAGACGCCAAGCATGTCGACCATTGCTTGCGTGCGTCCTTGCAGGTAGCTCAGGATTGGATCGCTCATGGCCTCCCCGGCTTTCCGAAATGAATCGCGCGCCAGAGTTTCTCCGGCGTGTAGGGCATCTGAACATGCGGATTTCCTATAGGATGAAGCGCGTCCGCGACGGCGTTCGCGATCGCGGCTGGCGTGCCGATGGCGCCGGCTTCGCCGATACCCTTCGTGCCGAGCGGATTGTTCGGCGACGGCGTCTCGAGGAACGCGCCGTGGAGGAGCGGCACCTCGGCCGCGCGTGGCATCGCATAATCGGCGAGCGTGTTCGTGCGCGGCTGCCCGAACTCGTCGTAGCGGAACTCCTCGCACACCGCCTCGCCAAACCCTTGCACGATGCCGCCGAAGACCTGTCCTTCCGCGAGCCAAGGATTGAGGATGCGACCGGCGTTGTCGACCGCGAAGATCTCTTCGACCTTCAGCACGCCGGTTTCGGGATCGATATCGACGATCGCGCCATAGGCGCCGAACGGAAACACCGGATCGGTCATCCGAAAGTACTCGGTCGTCTCCAACCCCATCTCGAGCCCGGCCGGAAGACGCGCTGCGTCATAAGCGATCGACGCGACCTGCGCGAACGGCACGCCGCGATCGGGTGCGCCGCGCACCGCGATGCGATCGTCCTGCCACGCCAGATCGTCTTCGGAGGCTTCCAGCAAGCGGGCGGCGATGCGCGACATCTTCTCCTTCACGCGAAGGGCCGCCAGAAACGCCGCCGGCGCGCCGGTGCTCATGGATCGGCTGCCGAACGTGCCGACGCCGCGTGGCACGACCGCCGAATCGCCTTGCTCGATTGTCACGGCCGTCAGATCGAGGCGCAGAACCTCGGCGACGACTTGCGCGAAGACTGTGTGGTGTCCTTGGCCGTGAGAATTCGACCCCCTGCGCACAACGACGCGCCCATCCGGCTCGACGCGAACGGCCGCGCTCTCCCACAAGCGCGCGCCGGCGTGCTCCACGTACAGCGCGATCCCGATCCCGGACAGGCGGCCAGCGGCACGGGCGCGCGCCTGCGCTTCACGCCGCCGCGGTAGATCCATCAACGACACCAGGCGCTCCAACGTCGGCGTATAGTCGCCGGAGTCGAATCGCATGCCCAGCGCGGTGGTGAACGGGATTCGATCCGGCGGGATGACGTTGCGCTTGCGGATCTCGATCGGGTCGATCGCCAGCGCGCGGGCGCCGCCATCCATGACGCGCTCGGCGATCAGCGCCGCCTCGGGCCGGCCGGCGCCGCGATAGGGACCGGTCGGGGAGCGATTCGTGGCGACGCCGACGACGCGCGCCTCCGCCGCCGGCACGTGGTGCGTCCCGGTCATCAACATTGCCGTCGTGATCGGCATCAACGGCGTCGGCGGGTACAGGTACGCGCCGAGATCGGCGAGGAACGACGCGCGCATCGCGAGCAGGCGCCTGTCCGCGGCGAACGCGGCTTCGACGTCGACCGCGAGGCCGCGACCGTGATAGCCGGTCTGCAAATTGGCCGTGCGGTCTTCGATCCACTTCACCGGACGCACATACCGCATTGCGAGGAGCGCCGTCAGGATCACTTCGGACGGCATGTGCCCATTGCCGCCGAATCCGCCGCCGACGTCGGGTGTGATCACGCGCACGCGCTCCTCGGGACGGCCCAGCGCCTGCGCCAGCAAGGTGCGCGGCCGGTGCGGATCCTGCGCCGACACCCAGACGGTCAACTGGTCCGTGCCGGGATCGTAGGCCGCGCCGGCGCCGCGCGTCTCCATCGGCGCCGGCGCCAGACGTGGAATGGAGACGTGCTCGCGCACGACGGCCGCCGCGGCGCGGAACGCGCCTTCCACGTCGCCGGCCGTGCGGTCCCAGCACAGCATCTCGTTGTCGGGCAATCGCACCGCGCTCGACCGCGCGGTTTGGGGGTCGGCCACGGCGGGCAGCGGATCGTAGTCGACGCGGCGGACACGGGCATGCGCGTGCGCGCTCCGCACGACCGCCAGATGGAGCGTGCGCGGCGGCGTCAGTTCGTCGACGTAGCGCGCCGCGCCGCGCACGAACTTGCGGTCCTCGACCCGCGCGATCGGTTGACCGATCCAGCGCGAGCCGTCGTGACGCGTTCCCGGCGCAAGCGGGCGAATCGTCACGTGCCAGCCTCGGTGTCGTCCGGTGGGGATGCCAACGTCACTTTGGGTTCGCTTCGGCGCGAGACCGCACCTGCCCGCGCGGGTACGGCACCCGGCCGGCCGGAGGGAACACCGCGTCCACCCGAGAACGAGGATCGGACACGATGCACGATTTCTTCTCGTTCGTTCTGATCGCGGTCTCAGGCGTGTTGGGTGGATCGTTGGGATTTCGTTACCGGCTCCCCGCGGGCGCGATGCTGGGTGCGTTGCTCGCGGTCGTCATCCTGCACACGTTCCTGCCGAATCTTCCGAGCATCAACCCGCCAGCGCGCATTTGGCTGCAGATCGTCGTCGGCGCCGCGCTCGGATCGCGCGCGAACCCCGAATCGCTGCGCCGGCTGCGGCAGGCTTTGCCGGCGACCGGCCTCATGATCGGCGGCACGCTGCTCGGCGTCGCCATCGGAACGTTCGTCATTTCATCGGCCCTTCGCCCCGGGACCGGCGAGGCGATCCTCTCGGGCACGCCCGGCGGTATGCCGGAGATGGTCTTGCTCGCGTCGGCGCTCGGCCTCGACGCGAATACCGTGCTTGGGATCCAGTTGATCCGCGTGACGCTGTCTCTGTTCATCCTCGTGCCGCTGGCGCGACTCGTCGTCGCAAGGGCGGATCGGGGGGCGCCGTGAAGATGCTCGGCACGCTCGCAGTTGGCGCATTCGGGGGGTGGACCGCCTATTGGCTGCACGTGCCGGCGGGGCCGCTCGTCGGTTCGCTGCTCGCGGTCAGCGTACTCCGACTAGCAGGGGGGCCCGTTGCCACGGTGCCGACGCCCGCCCGCCGCGTCGTCCAGATGGTGCTGGGCATGATGCTGGGGCTGTCGGTTTCGCTGTCTTCGGTTTTGACGGGGCGCCTGCTGCTCCCGGCGGTCGTACTGACGATCACGATCGTGGTGCTGTCCATGGGCGTCGCGTATGTCATCATGCGCGCGACGGGCTGGAACTGGCCGACGGCGTTGTTGTGCGCCGCGCCGGCGGGCATCACCGAGATCTCTCTCCTCGCCGACGACATGGGGTATGACGCCACGCTCGTGGCCGCTTTTCACCTCGTGCGGGTCGTGACGATCGTGACGCTCGCACCCTGGCTCGTCATCTGGCTGCGATAGCCCCGTTCTGGCCTGGAATTTGCTGATTTCCGCCTTCGAACGGGCCGCTCTTGCCCCTGGAAGTGCCGTTTATGCGTCCCATGCGAATCAAGTGCCCACGCGGCTGCGACTGCTACATCACCCGGACGTCGCCCCACGCCGACTCGGCGTTTCGCTGCCGGCACTGCAACTTGATCCTGACCCCTCGCGATGTGAACGAGATCCTCCAGGAAGCCCCGTGGCTCGCCGAAGCCGCGCCCAGCAAAGGGCCGATCCACTGGACGGAGAACGTAACCGCGTTCCACCGCGAAGTCGAGGAGGTCGAGCCGATGGAAGCGACCCGGCGAATGCCGAAGGTCGGCCGGGAAACGATTCCACCGACCATCGACAGTACGGACGTCCTGACCGCTCTGATGATCGCCGAAGCGATGACGTACGAGAACAGCGAGCTGGGCGTCGACGACCTTCTGACAACAAAGTGGGCGACGGCCGCGATCCGCTAGATTTCAACCCCGTCAAGGAACGCGCCGATCACGCGCGAATTGACTCCCGGGAACACCCACGCGCTGCCCACGCGCATCTTCGGGAGGGTATATGTCCGCAGAAGCAACACTGAAGGAAAAGAACATCACGCTGCCCACGCTCGGCAAGCCCGCCGGCAACTACGTTCACTGGGTCCGCACGGGGAACCTCGTGTTCTTGTCGGGCAAGACGCCCGTCGGCCCGGACGGTACGGTTCCCAAGGGTCACGTCGGCAAGGACTTCACTTGGGAAGAGGCCTACCAGCATGCCCGGCTCGTCGGCACGTGGCTGCTCGCGGCGTTGCGGGACGCCACCGGCGGGGATCTCGACAAGGTGAAACGCGTGGTGAAGGTCCTCGGCATGGTGAACGGCGTGCCGGGCTTCGGCGATCAGCCGAAGGTCGTCAACGGCTGTTCTGATCTGTTCGTGGAAGTCCTCGGCGACGCCGGCCGTCACGCCCGTTCCGCCGTTGGCATGGGTTCGTTGCCCGGCAACACGACGGTGGAGATCGAAGCGATCGTAGAAGTCTCCTAGATCAACCGCGGACACCCCACAAAGCCGCGGGGTATTGCAATTAATCGTATATAGTAATAATCTTCTTTAGCGAAGGGGGACGCCCGGGTGCCGACTCGCGGCGTCTCCTCTTCTATCTGTGTGCTTCAGTGACACGTCAGTACGAATATTACGACTAGAGGAGTCGACTGGTGAAATCCGTTTCCGTGCTCGTCGTGGCCGCAGTGCTCGCCGCGCTGCTCGCGCCGGCGACCGCGCAGCCGTTCGCCGACGTTCCCACGAATCACTGGGCCTACGACGCAATCGCGGAGCTCGCCGCGAAAGGCGTCGTCGAGGGTCATCCGGACGGCTCGTTCCGTGGCAAGCAGCCGTTGTCGCGCTTCGAGATGGCGATGATCGTCGCGCGGATTCTCGCGCGAATCGAAGCCATCCCGAGACCGCAGCCATCGCCCGCGGATCTGGTTCTCGGTCCCGCGTTGGCGGCTACGCAGGCGCGCATCGCGGCCGCGGAGGTCGGCTACCGCGCCGCGCTCGCGCGGCAGGGCGTCAACGACCAGACCCTCGCGACGCTGAAACGCCTCGTCGCAGAGTTCCGCGCCGAGCTGGCCGCGCTCGGCGTGCGGATCGGAGCGCTGGAGAGCGAGTTGGCGGCGATCAAGTCGCGGCTAGATCAAACGCTGATCGTCGGCAACTTCACGTACAGCTACGTCGTTCCCATCACGCCCGGAGGGGCTGCCGGCGACAACTACAGAGGCCCCGGCTCGAACGGAGCGCTTGAAGAAGCGAATGCGACTCTCGAGATCAACGGCATCGTCGACGCGCGCACGAGCATCTACCTGCGGTTGGGATTCACCTACGCGTCTGGTATCGGACCGAGCACCGGAGCTCCGAACGGCCTGCAGTTCGAGGTCGAGCGCCTTTACTTGAATTTGCGCAACCTGTTGGGCGTAGAAGGGCTGGACATACGTCTCGGTCGCGACGTGATCGCGCTGGGCCCGATCGGTCTTCTCCTCGACTCCGACGACTTCTACGACGACCAGCAGCGCGACGGCATCCAACTCTGGTTTCCGTCTCTGGGGCCCGTCGACATCTTCTTGTTCGCGCAGTCGGCGCTAGCGGACCAGACTTCCCATCGTTCGTTGATGGGCGGGCGGGCGGAGATCCGTCTCGGCGAGCACTGGCTCGTCGGACTGAATCTCCGCGTGGACACCGCGGCGCTCGCGAGCGCCGCGGGAACCTGTCCGGGCGCCTGCAATACGGGCACAGGATACGGCGTTGACCTCTCTGGCGAGCTCCTCGCGGGCGCGAAGTTGACCCTGGCATACGCGACGTATACGCCGACGCGCGCCGTCTCGCGATCTTATTGGCAAGGCGTCGTGGAGATCGAGCTCGAG
>VGFF01000002.1 GCA_016868955.1 Armatimonadota bacterium | reverse complement strand
CATCGTCGCTAAGCGCGCCGGCATTCTCGTGCACACCTTCGCGATCGGGTTCCGCCCGACGCTGTTCAAGTGGCGTCGCGGTGAAACCGAATACGAGCTGAACGTGCTGCCATTGGGCGGGTACGTGCGCATGGAGGGCGAGGACTTCGAGGACGGCGCGAAGTCGGGCTCGTTCCGCAGCAAATCCTTGTGTCAGCGCATCGCCGTCATCGCGGCCGGGCCGGCGATGAACCTCGTTTTGGCGGTCGTTTTGCTCGCCGTCGGCGCGTCCGCGTACGGCGTGCCCCAGGGCGTCACGAACGAAATCGTCGAGATCCGGCCCGGCTGGCCGGCGGCCGAAGCGGGTCTCCGGCCCCGAGATCGCATCGTCGCGATCGACGGCGTGCGCGTGGAGGACGGACAACAGATGGTGCGGACGATCCACCGGAGCGCCGGGAAGCCGCTCGTGCTCGACGTGCGGCGCGGCACGGAGATCTTCCAGGTGCGCGTCACGCCGCGGCTGGAACCGCGCATGAACGTCGGCGCGACCGGGGTCACGCCCGGCGTCCAACGCGCGCGCTACGATCCGATCGCGGCGATCGGTTGGGGCGTCCAGCAGTCCGCGCGCTACGTGTCGGACATCTTCACCGGGCTGGCGCGCGTCTTTCGCGCTGGCCGGATGTTGGATGACCTGTCGGGTCCGGTCGGGGCGGTGCGCGTGCTCAGCGACGCGGCGCGGGCCGGCTTGGATTCCTACCTCTTCATGACCGCCTTCCTCAGCGTCATGATCGGCATCTTCAACCTTCTGCCGATCCCGGCGCTCGACGGGGGACGACTGATGTTCCTGTTCGTTGAAGCCATCCGCCGCCGCGTCGTTGATCCGCGCCGCGAAGGGTACATTCACGTCATCGGCTTCGCGTTGCTGATAACGCTGATCCTCGTGCTCACGTTCCGCGACCTCACGCGCTGGGCCAGCGGCGGATGAGCGCCGAAAGGGGCGTCGCGCGCGCATGATCTCCGACCACGAGCAGATCCTCAGGTTGCTGCTCGCCGTCGTGCTCGGCGGGATCGTCGGGATCGAACGGGAATCGCTCGAGAAGCCGGCCGGGTTTCGCGCGCACATCCTCGTCGCGCTGGGCGCGGCGATGTTCGCCATCGCCGGCGTGTTCTGGGGTAGCCCCGCCATCCACGCCAGCGTCGTCGTCGTCGTCGGCTTCCTCGGCGCCGCCACGATCTGGCGGCACGGTACCGCGGACGGAGGACTGACGACGGCGGCGAGTCTTTGGACGGTCGCGGCGATCGGCATGGCGGTCGGCACGGAGTTTTATACCAGCGCGACCGTGGCAACGGCGCTCGTCATCGTCATCCTTCATTTGTTCTCCCGCGTCGGCCGGCGCGTGCCGCGCCGCGCCGACGGGCACGAGGTGCTGACGATCAACGCCATCGACCAGCCGGGCTTGCTCGGTCGGATCGGTGCCACGCTCGGGCACTTCCGCGCTAACATCGAAGGCATCGAGATGCTGGCGCGCGTCGGCGGGCGCGTGCAGATCGAGTTCAAGTTGCGGATTCCGACGGGGCGCGATCGCGATCAAATCTTGATGGCGGCGCAGGAGATGGAAGGGATCGAAACGGTGTCCTGGGCGCGCAGCGATTGATCCCGATCCGCGACGACATCCCCTCGCGCACGACGCCCTGGGTCAAAATCGCGTTCATCGCGATCTCGGTGGCCGCGTTTCTCTACGTGAACTCGTTGACGTCCGAGGGAAGCGTGCGCGCGTTCTACATGACCTTCGGCGCCGTTCCGGCCGCGCTCACCGGTTCCGACCCGGCCTACCTCACGGTCCTCACGTCGATGTTCTTGCACGGCGGCTGGGGCCACCTCCTCGGCAACATGTGGTACCTGTGGATCTTCGGCAACAATGTGGAAGACGCGATGGGACACGGGGCGTTCGCGGCCTTCTATCTGCTGTGCGGCATCTCGGCGACCGCGGCCCAAGTGCTCATCGATCCTGCGTCGCGCGTCCCGATGGTCGGCGCCAGCGGCGCGATCGCCGGCGTGCTCGGCGCGTACCTCGTCCTCTATCCGGCCGCGCGCGTGCTCGCGGTCGTGCCGATCTGGGTGTTCATCCGCTTCGTCGAAGTTCCTGCGATCTTGTTCCTTGTGTTGTGGTTCCTCCTCCAGTTGTTCCTCGGCGTATCGGCGTTGGGCGTGCAACAAGAGGGGGGCGTCGCGTTCTGGGCGCACGTCGGCGGCTTTGTCGCCGGCTTGGTGCTCGTCCGCCCATTCGCTCGGTTCAGGCACCGTTGAGGCTGCCGTGATGGCGCGGCGGCTGCGGCCGCTCGCGCTGGCGACGACGATGATCGTCCTCGCCGGCTGCCAAGTGCAGCGCGTGATGACGCCCGAGCCCGTGCGCACGCTGCGCATCGAACGCGTCGCGCGGCTGACCGATCGCGTGGCGACCTCCAATGCCGCGTGGTCATCGGACGGCACCCGCATCGCCTACGCCGCCGGCGAAGGCATCTTCATCGACGCTTTGCAGGCGGAACCGGAGCGCAAGCTCGCCGCGATGGCGAACGCGACGGACCTGGGCTGGTCGGCGGACGGGCGAACGCTCAGCGTGGTGCGCGCGGGAACGCTGGCCATGGTCTCCGTGCGAGACGGCGCCGCGCGAGAGGTGCCGCTCGACGGTGTCGCCAGAGAGTTCCGCTGGCTGCCGGTTGGCGACCGCGGTATGGCGCTCGTCGAGACAAACGGGCGAACGCGCCTCTACGTCGTGAGCGCGGACGGCGGCCTGCGGCGGCTTGTGTACGAAACTGAGCCGGGCTTTGCCGCGACCGACCTGACGTGGGAACGTACGGGTCTATTCGCGTTCGTTCGCGTCGAAGATACGTCGGGTCGGACGACGGCGCTGACGCGCGTCCGGTTCGCGGGTCCCGATCGCGTGACGTATTCGGCTCCGGGGGCGCGGATCGCCCAGTCGGCGGTCGATCCCGCCGGTCAAGTGGTCGCGTCGATCCAAGGTGATGAGCACGCGGCGCAGCTCGTCGTCGGGCGCCTTGGCGGCGGCAGATTGCGTACCCTCGCGGCCGGGCGCATCGTCGCGATGGGATGGGCCCCGCAGGGCGACAAGCTGGCCTTCGCCGAGCTTGGCGGTGACGCGGAGGGACGCGCCACGATCTGGGTCGTCGATGCCGATGGCGGAAGCCGCCTACGCGTGTCCTTGTATCAGCCGGAGCTCGGCGACCATCCGGCTCTCCAGGTCGCGTGGAGTCCGACCGGCCGTGCCTTGGCTTTCGGCACGAACACGGGGCGCTCGGCTGGCCCGGTTTGGATGGCAAGATTTGACCGGCGCTGATCGCGTCAACAAAAATACAGGAAGCATCGACGAAACCCTGGAAGGTGATGGTAGTGCCACTTTACGAATACGAATGCCGCGCCTGCGGCCACCGTTTCGAGCGTAAGCAATCCGTCGGCGCCGCCGCGCCCGAGTGTCCAAAGTGCGGGGCGGCGGTCAAACGGCTGTTCTCGCCGCCCGGAATCGTTTTTCGGGGTTCCGGTTTTCACGTGACCGACTACCGGAAACCCGCTCCCACGGGCGACGCCCCCGCGGCGGCGACGTCGTCCAGCAAGTCGCCGGCCACGTCCACGAACGGCCCTGGCGCGACGCCCGCGCCATCTGCGGCGCCCACCAGCCCGGCACCGGCGTCAACTTCCGGATCTTCGAACTAGGCCGTGGGAACGGGCGGCGTCGCGAGACGATGGATCGCCCGCAGCCTCGGTGTGTGGGCCGCGATGGGGATCGCGGCCACCGCTTTCATCGCGCTGATCGTGTCCCCGGCCTCGGCGGCCGACGCGCCGGCGGCGACGCTCGAAGGCACCGTCGGTTGGGACGGTTGGATCCGCCCGGGAGAGTGGAACCCTGTCGTCGTCACCGTGCGCGCGGGGCCGCGTCCGCTCGACGGGGACCTCGCCTTGGATGTCCCGCGCGGTATGGATGCGCCGGGGGTCAGAATCCGAAAGCCGCTGCGCCTGGCCGCCTTCGGATCCCAGACCGTACGGTGGTCCGCGATCATCCGTGACATTCGGCGGCCGCCGGTCTTGTCATTTCAGGTCCGGGGGAAACCAGTCGCGACCGCGGAGCTGGCGATCGATCCCCGCCGCGCGACCCTCTCGATCATCGGCGTGTTAAAGGAGGGGATCGGCGGGCTCGGGCGGTTGTCCCGTCCGATGGGGCAACGCGGCGTCGCCGCGATCTCCGAGGAAGATCTGCCGGAGGACGCCGCCGCGTACACTTCGCTGCACGCCCTCGTGGTGGAGAGCCTCGACGAGCGCCGCCTCTCCCGCGAGCAGCGCGAAGCCATCCAATCTTGGATCGTTCACGGCGGCCGCGTTTTGGTCACCGCGCCGGTCGCGCCCGACGGTGCCTTGGCGCAATGGTTGTTGCCGGGCACCGCCGGTCCGCGCCGGGACATGCCGCCCGGCGGCTTGCCCGGCATCTCGCGCGCGGCCCGTCTCTGGGAGATCCATCCGCGTGCCGGGGCGCGGGTCGTGCAGCGCAACGGTGTTCCAATCGTCGTTTCCGCGCCCCGCGGCTTCGGCCATGTGTGGATGTGGGCGGTTGAGTCGCAAGACGTCGTGGCCGAGTCGCCGATGTGGCGCGAGATCCTCGATCGCCCGGAGCCGTTGGAGATCCTCCCGGAGGCGCCGGACCAAGGAGGGCGCGCACCGTTCGGGTTCGCCGCCGCCGGGCTCGCAATCTATTGGGCGCTCGTGACCTCGGCCGCGCGGCTGGCCCGCACGGGGGCTGGCCGGGTCCTGTTGCTGCCCCTCGCCATCGCGGTGGGGGCGGCCGGCGTGCACGGCCTGTCGAGCCTGATGCAGCAACGGGCGGCGACGATGGAGCGCCAGTCCGTCGTTGTCGTTGCCGAGCGCGACGGGTGGACGGTCGGACGCGCGCAAGGCATGTCGATCTACGGCGGCCCCGCGGCGCAGCAGCTGCCGCCGCGCGCCGCCGTTTCCATCGAGGGCGAATACCGCACCGCCCAAGTCGTCGACGGGCCGAACGTCGTTCTCGCGATCACCGATCACCGGCCCGGTCAACGCGTGGTCGTGCGGTGGGAAGGTCGTGAGCCTATCGAAGCGCGCGGCCGCATCGACGCGGCGAAAGGAGAGTTGCGGCTGGAGGGGGAAGCGACGCGGCTCGACAATGCCCTGCTCGTGCGCCGAGATCGCACGCTCCCGGTCGGCCGCATTCGCGGCGATCGCGTGACGTTCGATCCCAACCGCTGGGAAACCGGGCATCGATCGCATCAAGGCCTCGATCTGCTGCGGCAAGCGCGCGGAAGGGCCTCTGATATAATTTTGCATCGCCCCGTGCTTATCGGCGAGCGCTCCGCACGGCAAGGCCGAAGTTGGATGCTGCTCTTTCTGGACGGGGAATGAAATGAACCTCCCGCTGGTCGCCGCCATTGTTCGCGGAGATTTTCGGGCCCGCATCGAGACCTCGAAGGGCGTTCGGGTCATCAGCGTCTTTACGGCTCTCGTTTGCCTCGCGACTCTTCTCGGCATCGCTCCCGATCTTCCCAACACGCAGTTCAGCGCAGTCCTGACGTGGATCTCGGTCGCGATCCTCGTGTTCGTCACCTACGTGGCGAGCGCGGTAAGCAGCGGCGAGATCTTGATCCCCGGCGAGAGGACCCCCGCGGATCTGGCGACGACGGCGTTCACGCCGCGCGCCATTGGTCTCGGCAAGGCCGCCTCGGCGCTCGTGTACGTGCTGCTGCTCGTTGGCGTCGCCGCGCCATCGTTGCACTTCGCGCACGCGCTGCGCGGCGACGGCTGGTCGTCGGCGCTCGCACAATCAGCGGTCATCGCCGCGGTCGCCTGGGGATTCGCCGGCATCGCCACGTTTCTCGGCGCGCGAATCGAGGGCGATCTCTTACGGTCGCTCGTCTTGTGGGCGTTGTTGGGGCTCACGTTCGGCGTGTTGCCGTTCGCCAGCGCGACGGCGTTTCAGCCGGCGCTCGCGGTCGCGCCGCGCGCCGACGCGCTCGCACGGTGGGTTTGCATCGTAATCTGGTTGGCGCTCGGTGTCGCCGGATTCACGTGGACGTCGCGGCACATTCTCGTCCTGCGGAGGGCCTCGTGATCTCGAAGGAAATCGCGCGACTGTTGCGCGGCGCACGGGGACGAATCGCTTGGAAGCGGGGCTTGGACACCGCCGCCCTCGTCGCCGCGGGCTTGCTCGCGGTCGGATTCGCGGCGCAGCTGGCGACGCTGATCGTACCGATCACCGTCCCGCTCATCTACGTCGTCGCCGCCGCGCTCGCAGTTTGGGTCGTCGTGGTTCTGGCGGGTTGTCTGTTGCTGCGCCCCAGCGAGCGTGTGGCGGCGCACGAGCTCGACTTGCGCTGCCGGCTGCGCGACCGGCTGGCGACGACGCTCGACCTCGCCGCCGGGCGGATCACGACCGGCCTTGGCGACTATCTGCGCGAGGACACGTTGCAGGCGGCGCGCGCCGTCGACGTCCGCGCCGCGATTCGCCTGCGGCCCGTGCTTTTCGCCCGCCAGCTCTTGTTCCTGATCGCCGCCGTGTTGCTGTGGGAGCTCGCGTTCTCCGGGTTGACGCTGCCGTACACGCCGGCGCGCCAGACGGCGATGATGTTGCAGGCCGAGGGGCGGCAGATGCAGAGCATCGCCGAGCGCCTCGCGCGCCAGGCGACGTCGCGCAGTCTACCACGCACGGCCGAGGTCGCGGAGGATCTCAAGCGCGTCGGCGGCGGACTGCAGGCCCAGCGGACGCCGGGCCGCGACCGCGCGATGGCGGAACTGCAGCAGATCTTCGACCGGATCGAGCGCGCGCAGCGCGGCCTGCGCGACGAGTTCCGTTCACGGACGCGCGGCGAGGGACAGCGCGGCGGCGGTTCCGACCCGTTGCCGCTCGACCTGCAGGCGCAGCTGCCGGAGATCAACGCGCAATCGCAACAGATGCGGGAGCTCAGCCGCCAGCTCGCGCAGGAGAACGCGACGCCCGACGACATCTCGCGCATCGCGCGCGTCTTGTCGCAGATCGAACCGAATTTGCCGACGCGGGGCGCCGGCGACGCGCGCTCCCGCGTCCAGGACGCACGGCGAAAGTTGCAGCAGGGTGACCAGAAAAGTGCCTCGCAGGCGCTGGGCAGCGCGTCCCAAGACCTGTCGATCCTCAGCCAGATGATCGAGGACGAGCAGGGGTTGAGCAGCGCGCAAGGTGCGGTCAATCAATCGCAGGGGCGCATCGCATCGGGAGAGCCGGTGCCGACGGAAGAGGACCACGGATCAGGGTTGGCCTCGGCGCGCTCGGGTGTCTCGTCAGCGCCGCGCGACAGCGGGCAGGCGCAGCAGACGCAGGACGATACGCCGAACGCGCCCGGTCCCGGGCAGGGTTCACTCCCTGGTCACGGTCAGATTCAGGACAAGCTGGGGGCGCCGACCGGCCGCTTGGCCGGGCAGCGGAAGCGGCAGCAGATCTCGAGCACGGAAGGGCAGGGAGCCGTGGTCCCCGTGGAGATGCAGCTGCGCGGCCGGACCGGGCAGGTCACCGTCGCCGTGCGCGCCATCGATCCCGTGATCGTGCGCCAGGCCGACGAGTCGATGCAGCGGCAGCGCGTGCCGGCGTCGTATCGCGAAATCGTTCGCAACTACTTCTTGTCGCTCAGCGGCAAGTAGACGACAAAAGGGGCGACGAGATGGACGTAGGCGGCTTTCGGACGACGTACCGGAAGATTCGCAACGAGGTCCAGAAGGTGATCGTCGGCTACGAGGACATCACCGATCAGGTCCTGCTCGCGGTCTTCGGCGGCGGCCACGTCTTGCTCGAGGGCGCGCCCGGCATCGGCAAAACGCTGCTCGTCAAGACCCTGGCGCGTTCCCTCGATCTGCGGTTCGCGCGCATCCAGTTCACCCCCGACCTGATGCCGGCCGACATCGTCGGGACGAGCGTATTGATGCAGGCGGAAGACGGCCATCGGCACTTCGCGTTCCAGCGCGGCCCGGTTTTCTCGAACATCCTGCTCGCCGACGAGATCAACCGCGCGACGCCGAAGACGCAATCGGCGCTGCTGGAAGCGATGCAGGAGGGCTCGGTCACCGCCTCCGGAGTGCATTACCAGATCGAGGCGCCGTTCTTCGTTTTGGCGACGCAGAACCCGATCGAGATGGAAGGTACGTATCCGCTTCCGGAAGCGCAGCTTGACCGATTCCTGTTCAAGCTGCGCGTGCGCTATCCCGACGCCGAAGCGATCGTCGAGATCCTCGATCGCACGACGGGCGCGGCGCTGCCGGAGGCGCAGATGGTGGCCGACGGCGATACGGTCCGGGCGATGCAGGCGCTGGCGCGCGAGGTCGCCGTGGCGGCGCACCTGCGGCTGTACGTCGCACGCATCGTCGAGGGCACGCATCCGCAGAGCCCGCAGCCGACGTCGATGGTTAAGCGCTACGTGCGCTACGGAGCCAGCCCGCGCGGCGCGCAGGCGATCCTGTTAGCCGCGAAGGTGCGCGCGGTTTCCGAAGGCCGCGCCAACGTCTCGGCCGAGGACATTCGGGCGATGGTCCTGCCGGCGCTGCACCATCGTATCCTGCTCGGCTTCGAGGGAGAAGCGGAAGGCATCGACCCCGACGACATCCTCAAGGCGGTCGTGGCCGAGGTCGCGGAGTTGGGTCCGAAGCCGTCGTAACGTATGAACTCTGAGCACACGCCGCTCCTCGACAGCGAGTTCCTCACGAGTCTC
This sequence comes from Armatimonadota bacterium, assembly GCA_016868955.1. Lineage (GTDB taxonomy): Bacteria > Sysuimicrobiota > Sysuimicrobiia > Sysuimicrobiales > VGFF01 > VGFF01. The sequence goes on along the minus strand of VGFF01000002.1, from coordinate 27,942 downwards.
GAGCAGTTGAGCATGCTCGCGCGCCGCAAGGTGCGGGGTGGGCTCGAAGGAGAGCGGCGCAGCGCCGTGCATGGGCGCGGCGTCGAGTTCTCCGATCACCGGCAGTATCAGCTCGGCGACGATTACCGCTACGTCGACTGGAACATCTTCTTGCGTCTGGACCGACTGTTCTTGAAGCTGTTCAGTGAGGAAGAGGATCTCGACGTGCACCTGTTCCTCGACGCCAGCGGGTCGATGCGCTATGGCCTGCCGTCGAAGCTCGACTACGGCAAACGGCTGGCGGCGGCGATCGGCTACATCTCGCTCGTCAACCTCGATCGCGTCGGCGTCGTCGCGCTGCACGGCGATCGCGTGCGGGTGCTCGCTCCGCGCCGCGGCCGCCACCAAGCGAGCGCGTTGTTCTCCTTCTTGGAGGAGCAGAGCGCCGACGGCCTCACGACTCTGGCGGAGGCGATCCGTCCCCACGTGTTCCGAACGAAACGCCGCGGCCTCGCCGTCCTGATCACCGACCTCTTCGATCCGGCCGGCTACGAAAACACGCTCAAAATCCTGCGGTATCAGCGGTTCGAGACGTTCCTGCTCCAGGTGCTCGCGGACGACGAGGTCCAGCCAGTGGATCTGTCCGGAGACCTTCGCCTCCTCGACGCCGAAACGAACGAGCCGCTGGAGGTCAGCCTCGACGGCGCCGCGCTGGAAGCCTACTACGCCGCGCGCGATCGGTTCTTCGCAGACGTCGAGACGTTCTGCTTCCGGCATCAGGTCGAGTACTTGCGAACGACGACCTCGCTGCCGGTGCAGGACCTCGTGTTGCGCTACATGCGGCGGAGCGGGATCCTGCAGTGAGCTTCCTCAACCCGTCCGGACTCTTGTGGCTGCTGGGCGTTCCCGTCCTGATCCTGCTGTACATGCTGCGATCGCGCCGGACGGAGACGCGCGTTTCCAGCCTCGTGTTGTGGCGGATGGCGTTGCGCGATCATCTCGTGCGAACGCCGGTGCGCCGGTTGGAGCGCAACCTCTTGCTTCTCGTTCAGATCCTCGTCATGACCGCGGTCGCGTTCGCGCTGGCGCGACCGCAGATCCCGTTTCCGAATCCCGGCGGCGACGACGTCTTGCTCGTCGTCGATCTGTCGGCGTCGATGCAGGCGACGGACGTGGCGCCGAGTCGTTTCGATGCGGCCCGCGCCGAGGCGGTCAGGGTCGCCGCGAGCGTCGGTCGCGGACAGGACATCGCGGTGATCGGCGCGGGACCGAAGCCGCGGCTCCTGTCGGCGTTGGCGCCGCGCAAGGACCAAGCGCTGCAGATCCTGCGCGCGATGCGCGCGTCCGACGGCGCCGCCGACCTTGATGCGGCCGTGCGCCTCGCGAAGGCGCAGGCCCGTCCCGGACGCGCGTTGCGCGTGCACGTCTTCTCGGATCAAGCGATCGACGGCGCGACGGCGCACGTCTTTCGCGGCAACGGACAGAACGTCGCGTTGTACGGCTTGTTCGTCGTGCCCCTGGCCGAGGGGCGGCAGCGCGCCGTCGTTCACGTGGTGAACGCGGCGGCATCGGCGCGGCGCGTGACCGTGCGCGTCGCGGTCGACGGCAAAACGGCGGCCGACGTGCCGGTGTCGCTCGCGCCCGGCGAGGATCGCGGCCTCCGCTTCGATCTGCCCGGCGGTGCCGCCGTCGAGGCTTCGATTGACGCGCCCGGCGATCTGCCCGCGTTTCAGCGCGCCGTGGCCGCGGGCACGGGCGCGCGGCAGCCGGGCGTGCTGTTCGTCGGCCGGCCGAATCCGTTCCTCGAGCAGGCGATCCGCGCGATTCCCGGCTATCGGTTCGGACGAACGCCGCGCGTCGAGCCGCAGACGTGGGCCGGCGCCGACGTCGTCGTGCTCGGTCCGCAGCCGGCGATGAGCCTGCCGCCCGGGAACTATCTGCTCGTGCGCTCTTTGCCCGACAATCCGCCCGTCGCGACCGGACCGGAGCTGCGACAGCCGCGGATCCTGCGCTGGAAGCAGACGCACCCGATCCTGCGCTTCGTTGACTTGGGCGGATTGGAGATCGCCGAGACGATCTCGTTTCCGGCACCGCCGGGGGACGCGTTGCTCGAGGCGCAACTGCCGATCGCCTGGGCGCACGAGGACCGCGGGCGGCGCATCGTCGCACTCGGATTCGACGTCACTAAGACGAACCTGCCGTTCTTGCCGGCGTTTCCGTTGCTGATCTCCAACGCCATGACGTGGCTCGCCGGGCCACAGACGCGCCAGATCGAGGCGGGTACGTCGTTGGCCGTGCCGGCCGGCGCGCAGCGGGAAGCGACGCTGACGGGGCCGGACGGCACGATTCGTTTGGCGGCGACCGACAGGCTCTTCGTGACACCGCCGCTGGATCGCGGCGGCATGTATACTTTGCAAACCGCGGCGGGGGTAGCGCTGTTCGCGGTGCAGCCGCCGGCGCGGGAGGCGGCGCTGCCGCTGGCGACGACAGCCGCCGCCATCCCGCAAGACGTCTCTCGCGGCATCGGTCTGCGTGAGATGGGACATGCCGTCTTGCTCCTCGTCGTTGTGCTGCTCGTCGTAGAATGGTGGCTGTTCAGTCGGCGCCAGGGCCGCTGGAACGACGCCTCTCCGTCCCGCCGAGGTGCGACGTGATCCGGTTCGATTGGCCGATCGCGCTGCTGCTGCTCATCGGGTTGCCGTTTCTCGCCCGCGCCAGCCGCCGCGTCCGTGGCGCCGCGACTGTGCTGCCGTTCCGCTTGGCGGCGCTGGCGCTCGCGATCGTCGGTTTGTCCGGCCAGCACGTGGCCGCGCCCGCGACGCGCCTGAACGTCGTCTTCGCCGTCGATCGATCGGACAGCGTCTCGCCGGCGCAGTGGGCGCGCACCGAGCAGTTCCTCGAGGAAGCGCAGCGCGCGCGCCGGCCGGGCGATCGCCTCGGCCTCGTCAGCTTCGGCGGCGACGCCGTCGTCGAGCACGTGCCGTCGGAGGATGCGCGGTTGCAGTCGTCGCTGCGGCCGAAGTCGATCGACACGGACATCGGCGCGGCGATCGAGCGTGCGCTGTCGTCGCTGCCGCCTGACGGCGGTCGCCGCATCGTCGTCGTCAGCGACGGCAACGATCACCGCGGCAATGCCTTGGAGGCCGCGAAGGCGGCGCGCGCAGCCGGCGTGGAGATCTCGGTCCTGCCGCTGCTGCGCGAGCGCCAGCCGGAGGTGCTCGTCGACAGCGTCGTTGCGCCGCCGCGCGTCGGTGCCGGCGAGAAATTCGACGTCAATGTCATCGTTCGCTCGACCGTCGCGCAGCCGGCGTTCGTCGAGCTGTCGGCCGGCGGGCGTTCTTGGGGACGGCAACGCGTGTCGCTGCCGGCCGGCGCATTGTCCGTGCCATTCCAAGTGACCGCCGCCGGCGGCGGCTGGATCCAGCTGCAAGCGTCCCTCGAAGCGGCGCAGGACACCGTCCGCGAGAACTGCGTCGGACGTGCCGTCGTGCGCGTCCTCGGTGCGCCGGTGATCTTGTACGCGGGCGACGGGCGATTGCCAGAGGTCCTGGCGGCGCAGGGTCTGCGCGTCGAGCGCGTCACGGCCGACGGCCTGCCGGGTACGATCTCGGAGCTGAACCGCTACGACGCGGTCGTTCTCGACAACGTGCCGGCGACGACGTTGTCTCGGGGACAGATGGAGGCGCTGCGGCGGTACGTCGCCGATCTGGGCGGCGGCCTGGTGGCGATCGGCGGACCGAATTCCTTCGGTGTCGGCGGCTACGCCGGCACGGCGCTCGAGCAAGCACTGCCGGTGTCGATGGACATCCGGCAGCGCGTCGCGCTGCCGAGCACGGCGATCATCCTGCTGATCGACGAGTCGGGCAGCATGGGAAAATTGGGTCAGGAGACGGCCAAGGTCGAGCTCGCGAAGGAAACCGCGCGCTCGGTCGTCGATCTGCTCAGCGAGCGCGACCTGATCGGCGTGATCACCTTCGACCAGAGCTACAAGTGGCTCGTACCGCTGACGGCGGCGCGCAACCGCCAGCAGATCCTCGATCAGGTCTCGCGCCTGCGGGCCGGCGGCGGCACGGAGATGTATCCGCCGCTGAGCGCGGCCTACGAAGCGCTGGCGCCGCTCAACATCAAGATCAAGCACAACATCGCGCTGTCGGACGGGTTGACCGATCCCGGCGAGTTCGAGCGCTTGGTGCGGCAGATGCGCTCCGAGCAGATGACGCTCAGCGCGGTGTCGATCGGCAAGGACGCGGACCTGAGGTTCATGAAGAAGCTCGCGGAGTGGGGCGGCGGCCGTCACTACCACGCCCTCGACGACTACAGCGTGCCGCAGATCTTCACGGCCGAAGCGCTGATTGCGACGCGATCCTACATCGTCGAGGAGAAGTTTCAGCCGGTGCGGTTGAACACCGAGCTGCTGGGGACGATTCCGGCGGTGCCGGCGTTGCGCGGCTACATCGCGGCCAGCGCGAAGCCGGCCGCCGAGGTGCACCTGCGATCGGCGCAGCGGGATCCGATCCTCGTATCTTGGCAATACGGCCTCGGGCGCGCGGTCGCGTTCACCTCCGACGCCGTGCCGCGTTGGGCCGCCGACTGGATGACTTGGAAGGACTTCGCGCACTTCTGGTCGCAAACCGTCCGTTGGGCCATACGGTCGCGGACAGGCACGCTCGACGTGCGCACGGAACTGCAGGGGGCATCGGTTCGCGTCGCCGTCGACGCGCGTGACGCGGCCGGCGACTTCCTCGACGGATTGAAGATGGAGGCCACGGTTGTCGGACGCTTCGAGCAGCCGGTCGAGCTTCGCCAGACCGGTCCGGGGTGGTACGAGGGGCGGGCGACGCTGGAGCGGCCGGGCGAATATTCTGTGGCGGTGACGGCGCGAGCCGGTGCGCGCGTCGTCGCGCGAACACATGAGCCGGTCGTCCTCAGCTACTCGCCTGAGCTGCGTGATACGGAGAGCGACGGCGGCTTGCTCGGAAGCATCGCCGAAATGACCGGAGGCGAGGTGCTGTCGCGCGCCGCGGACGCGCTGAAGCGGGCCCGCGGCGCGCGCGACATGCGGGAAACCTGGCCGTGGCTGCTGAGCGCGGCCGCGGTGGCCTTCTTAGCCGAGGTCACGGTGCGGCGCCTGCCGGCGGCGGCGGCCTCGGTCGAGGCGCTGCGCCGCCGGTTGCGCCGAGGTCCCGACGCCGCGGACTCGATGTATGCGGAAGCCGATCGCTGGAAACCCACCGCCGAGCAAACGCGCAGCGCGTCGACGGACGAGCTGGCGCGGCTCTATATCGCTCGGCTCAGACAATCGCGCAAGGAATAAACACTAAAGGGAGGGACAACTTGCCTCATGCGGACGTCGGAGTCTTCGGAGGTTCCGGCTTCTATTCGTTCTTGGAGGACGTCGAAGAGCATTGGATCGAGACGCCGTACGGTCTCCCCAGTGATCGTGTGACCATCGGTCGGGTCGGATCGCGGCGCGTCGCATTCTTGCCTCGGCACGGACGGGATCATCGGTTCCCGGCCCACGTCATCAACTACCGCGCCAACCTCTGGGCGATGCGCGCGCTCGGCGTGAAGTGGATCATCGGCCCGACCTCCGTCGGCAGCTTGCGGCCGGACGTGAAGCCGGGGGACTTCGTCATCACCGATCAGTTCGTCGACCGCACGACCGGCCGCCGCGACACGTTCTACGACGGCCCGGTGACCACGCACGTCAGCATGGCGGATCCCTATTGCCCGACGTTGCGCCCGCTGCTCTGCGAGGTCGCGCGCGGGCAAGGACTGACGGTGCACGAGCGCGGGACGGTCGTCGTCATCCAAGGGCCGCGGTTCTCGACCCGGTCGGAGAGCAAGTGGTTCGGCGCACAGGGCTGGGAGACGATCAACATGACGCAGTATCCCGAGGCGGCGCTGGCGCGCGAGCTCGCGATCTGCTACGCGAACATCGGGCTCGTGACCGACTATGACGTCGGCGTCGAGGGGGATCCCGGCGCGAAGCCGGTGAGCCATCATGAGGTGATGGCTCAATTCACGGCCAACATCACGAAGGTCAGAGGACTGCTGCTCGAGGCGATTCGGCAGTTGCCCGAGCACAACACGTGTCCGCTTTGTCCACGCGCGTTGGACGGCGCGCGCGCGGAGTAGGAAAGTGGAGAGGTGCGTGGACGACGTAGCGACGAGGCCTCAAGGCGCGGGGAACGGCGACCGTGGAGGGGCGGATGGCCCGGGACGTCTGCTGGGGCTGCTCGTCTTCGTGATCGGCGTGGGGCTGCTCATCTTCGTGTTCCTCACTGCGTACCAGGAATTCAGTGGACCGGCGATGGCGCGCTTGGGTGTGCCGACGGCGACCTCGCCGGTGCCGAGTGAGAACGCGAACGCCGCAGCGTCCGATCTGAACGTGAGCCTGCAGCTCTTGATGAAAGCGATCTTCCTGTTCGTGCTCGGGTACCTGTCGTCGGCGGTCGCCGGTCGCGGCATCGCGATGTATCACGCCGCTCGTTTGCCGGACGCACCGGAGTGAATCGAGTCCCGCGACAGTGACCGGGCGAATTTCGAGGTGGCAAATAAAAGTTTTTGCGCGAGGAGCAGGAAATTTGCTTACTGTAGCGTAAAAGATCAATCAATCTTGTTGAAAGGAGGAACCGAGCCATGGCGATGAAGAAGGCGGCCAAGAAGGCCCCCGCAAGAAGTCCACCTCCGCCAAGAAGACGACGGCGAAGAAGGCCCCCGCCAAGAAGAAGAAGTAACACCTTCTTCCTGACGGATCGGTTGCGACGGCCCCGCGGCAACGCGGGGCCGTCGCGTTTTTTCGCTGCGCCGCCTGCCCGGCTAGTAGCGGTACTGCAGCCCGACGCCGACGCTCGGCGCGATGAGGATGTTGCGCACGTGCAGCGACAGCGAGAACCCTTGCTGGAACTCGTAGAACGAAGCGAAGTTCAGCGTCAGGCGGTTGAAGTTGTACAAGTCCAAAATGGTCGTCCACCGCGGCGCGAGTTGGTAGTCCAGGCCGATGCCCACTTGCGAGTCGACGATGCCGAGCCGCCATCCGAGCGCATCGTCCAGCCGGAATCCGGCTTGGACCTGCAGCAAGTTCCCGCGCCCGAGGTCGTGGATCCCGAACCGGTAGTAGCGCGGCTGACCGCGTGCGCCCCAGACGTCGATGTCGTGCCGTAGGGCGCTGGCGCTGTCCCACCACAGCTCGTACGTGAACCGCAGGCTCGGCAACATGGGGATCGCTGTCGTCGTGTGCCGGACCACGCCGGCGACCTGATCGATCGCCGTGTCGGCTTGCTTCAACGTCTCGCCGGCCTGCTGCACGGTCTTGCGAGTGTCGGCGATGAGCCCCCGTACCTCGCCCATCTGCTTCTCATTGATCAGGCCTGCCTGCAGCGTGCGCGTCATCTCGTCGATGCGCCGCGCCGTCGACTCGATCGACGTCACCGTCGTGCGGATCTGGCGCGATACCTCGCCGTCGCCGACGACCGAATCTCCGAATCGCTGCAGCTGAGCCGCCAGAGCGGCCAGGTCCCGCGACATGACGCGGAAGTTCTCGGCGGTCTCGTGGACGGGCGCGCCCGTCCACGAGACGATCCGATCGAAGCGGGCCGTCGCGGCTTCGACGTTTTGCACGCTGCGCAGCAGCGACCTGCGCAGGCGTTCGTCGCTGGCCAAGGCGTTCACGGAGTCGATCGTTCGCCCGACCAATTCGACGGCGCGATTGGTGGTGTTCAACACGACGCGCGCGTCGGCGATCGCGTCGCGAAGGTCGTCGGCGACGAGGGCGACGCGTTCGAAGAGCTGGCCGATCGTCGGCGGCACCTCGCCGCGGATGCGGGCGCCGGCGCTATAGTAGCCGCGGATCGGCGTGCCCGGCACGATCTGCACGGTGCGCCCGCCGAGCAGCGTCGTCGAACCGATGAGAAACCGGGACCCGACGGGGATCTCGACGCCGGGGCGGACGCGCGCGACGACGAGCACTTGGTTGTCGGCAGTCAGAGATATCGACCGGATCGTGCCGATCTGCACGCCCGCCATCGTGACCGGTGCGCCGGGCGCGGTGCCCTCGCCGTTCGCGAACAGGATGTCCAGACGGTAACCCGGCTCTTGGAGCAGACCTCGACCGAGGAACGCGAACAGTCCAAGGAAGAGGATCACCGCGATCACGACGAAGAAGCCGATCTTCGCTTCCGTTCTCATCGTCCGGCCTCCGGGCCTGTCGTATTGCCGGCGTCCCGAGGGCGGCGCGGGACGCCGGTGCGCAGGTACTCGACGACGGCTTCGTCCTCGGACGCCTCGATCGCTTCGGGCGTTCCGAGCTCGACGAACGCGCCGGACTGCATGACGGCGATCCGGTCGGCGACCGAGAACGCCGTCATGAGGTCGTGCGTAACCACGATGGCGGTCGAGTGCATGTCTCGCTGCACCCGTTTCAGCACTCCGTCCACGGTTCTTGCCGTCACCGGATCGAGGCCGGCCGTGGGTTCATCATAGAAGATTACCTTGGGATTCAGGGCCAATGCCCGCGCGATGCCAACGCGCTTGCGCATGCCGTTGCTGAGCTCCTCCGGCATCAGCCGTTCGGTTCCTGCCAGCCCGACCTGTTCGAGCTTCTCGGCGACGATCCGCTCGATCGCGGTTTCCTCGAGGTGGCGATGGCGGTGCAGCGGAAACGCCACGTTGTCGGCGACGGTCAGCGAGTCGAAGAGCGCCGAGCTCTGGAAAGCCATCCCGATTTGCGTACGCAACGCCTCCATCGCGCCTTCCGACAGCGCCGCCAGCGAGTGGCCGTCGTAGCGGACCTCGCCGGTGTCCGGTCGGAGCAATCCGACGAGGTGCTTTAGCAAGACGCTCTTGCCGCAGCCGCTGGGACCGAGGATGACGACCGTTTCCGCGGCTTCGACCGTGAGGGATACGCCGCGCAGCACGTCCTTGTCGCCGATCCGCTTCCGCAGATCGCGGACCTCGATCCGGCCGGTGATCGCCACGTCCGCATGCCGGACGGCGGCGGGGCTCCGCATGCGCTAGAACATCACGAGATCGAGGAAGTAGTTGGTGACGAGGATCAAGAAGATCGCCGCGACGACGGCCCTCGTCGTCGCACGTCCGACGCCGTCGGCGCCGCCGCTCGCGGCCATCCCCTTGTAACACGCGACCATGGACACGACGAGACCGAAGACGGCGGCCTTGATCAATCCCGCCGTCACGTCGTGCGGGGCGAGGAGCTGGCGCACGGAGTCCAGGAACACGGAACCGGGGACGCCGCGCGGCAAGCCGACGAAGTATCCGCCGATCATGCCCGAGATGTCGGCCAACAACACGAGCATCGGCAGCATGGTCACCAGCGCCAGGACGCGCGGGACGACGAGGAAACGGACTGGGTCGATCGCCATGACCGTCAATGCGTCCACCTGCTCGGTGACCTTCATCATGCTGATCTCGGCCGCGAATCCCGAGCCGACGCGCGCGGCGATCGTGATCGCGGCGAAGACAGGACCGGCTTCCCGCGCCATCGCTACTGCCACGATGCCGCCGAGGAATCCCTCGTTGCCGAGGCTCAAGAGCTGGCTTGCGGTCTGCAGCGCGAGGACCATGCCGGAGAAGAAGCCGGTCAGGAGGATGATCGGAAGCGAGTCCAGGCCGGCGCGTGCCATCTGCCGCACCGTTTGCCGGGGCTCGATGGCGCCGCGCGACACCCAGCGCAGCACATCGATCGTGGCGAGCGCGGCGGCGCCGACCTCGGCCAGACGCTGTTCGGTGGTAGCACCGATCCGCTCCAGGATTCTTCGCGGCGCATGGTTCGTGGCCATCTTGATCCGCGTCACCCCCCGCTCGACCTTCCGGAAGCCGTGCGAGCCGCGCGTTTGACGCCCCCCCGCGGCGCGTGATATCGTGTACCGGCCTTGAAAGCAGAAGCGTTGCTTCTCACCCGGTCGCGTCAACGAGGCTGCCAGCCGGGTAATCGCTGGCACCTCTGTCGGGTGCTTTCGCTGTGACGAGACGGGCGGCCTGCGCTGTCCGTCTTCCATTTTTGCCCAATTGGGGGTAGGTAGCATAGATCGCGATTCGCGAGCCACAGAACGTGTCCGCATCAACGAAAAGATCCGCGTGCGGGAGGTCCGGCTGATCGGCCCGGAGGGCGAGCAGATCGGCGTGGTCGCCACGGCCGAAGCGCTGGAGAAGGCGCGGGCAGCCGCGCTCGATCTCGTCGAGGTCGCGTCGCAAGCGAACCCGCCCGTCGTCAAGATCATGGACTACGGGCGGTTCAAGTACGAGCAGCGCAAGCGCGACCGGGCCGCGCAGAAGAAGGCGCGATCGTCGGAGATCAAGCGCATCCGGCTGACACCGAAGATCGGCGCGCACGACTTCCAGACCAAATCCAAGATGATTTACGTGTTCTTAGAGGAAGGTCACAAGGTCAAGATCGAGATGTGGTTCCGTGGCCGCGAGAACGCTCACCCCGAGCTCGGCCGGTTGATCCTCGATCGGCTCGCCGAGTACGTGGCCGAAGTCGCCGCGGTGGACCGCCCGCCGATGATGGAAGGCCGCAACATGGTGATGGTGTTGAATCCGAAGAAGTAAGCGAGGAACCTATGCCGAAGGTCAAGACGCATCAAGGGCTACGCAAGCGCATCAAGACGACGGGTACCGGCAAGCTGCGGCGCGGAAAGCAGGGCGGTGCCCACCTGAAGGAAGCGAAGACGTTGCGCCAGCGTCGCAGCCTTCGCGTTTCGATCGCGGTCGCGCCGGCGGACACCGATCGGATCGAGAAGCTCCTTCCCTACAACAAGAAGTAGAACGGCCGGCGTGGCTCGCCGCCGACGGCGAGCCACGGTGAACAGCAGGGGTGATCAACGATGCCGAGGGTGAAGCGAGGAACGACGTCGCGTGCGCGTCACAAGAAGATCCTCAAGCTCGCCAAGGGCTACTGGGGGAAGAAGAGCCGCTGGTTCAAGCTCGCGAATCAATACGTCATGCGAGCGCTCGCGCAGGCGTATCGCGACCGACGCATTCGCAAGCGCGACTTCCGGTGCCTTTGGATCGTCCGCATCAACGCGGCGGCGCGATCGCATGGGACGTCGTACAGTCGGTTGATGAACGGATTGCGCAATCAGGGTGTGGAGATCAATCGAAAGGTCCTGGCCGACCTCGCGGTCCGCGACGACGCGGCGTTCGCCGAGATCGTGCGGCGGGCGCAGGTCGGTCCGTCCGCGTAGACGGCGCAGAGCGCTAACGTGGAGGCGGCGGTCCGGCCATGCCGGACCGCCGTTTCGTTTCCCGACTTCGAGGAGAGGTTGTCGCGTTGGCGACGATCGAGAGCCCGCACCATCCGCACATCAAGGCGCTGTGCACGTTGGCGCGCGCGGCCGAGCGGCAGGCGCAAGGGCGCGCGGTGCTGCCGACGGCGCGGTTGATCGACGCCGCGCTCCGCGCGGGCGCGCCGGTGGAGGAGATCCTCGTCCATGCCGCCGCCGCCGACGCGGACGACGAAGCGCTAGCGGCGCGCGCCGTCGGTTCAGGGGCGCGCCGGATCGAGGTCTCGGGGCGCGTGCTGCGTGCGATCGGTGACGTCGCGTCGCCGCCGCCGCTGGCGGCGGTCGTGCGGCTGCCGTCGCGGCGGCCGCTGCGAGAACGATCGTGGCGCCGGCTCGTCGTCTGCGACGGGATCGCCGATCCCGGGAACCTCGGAACGCTGATTCGCACGGCGGACGCGGCCGGGTTCGACGGCGTCGTCCTGATGGCCGATTCCGTCGATCCGTACAACCCGAAAGCGCTCCGGGCCAGCGCCGGGTCGGTCCTCTCCCTGCCGATCCTCGACGGATCGGAAGCCGAGGTCCTGCGCGTCGAGCGCGTTTACGTGGCGGACGCCAGCGGCGCCGCCGACTATCGTGACGTCGACTACGCGCCGCCGATCGCTCTCGTCTTCGGCAGCGAAGCGCACGGGCCCAAGCACGCGTGGTCGGGCGCAAGCCGGATCCGCGTACCCGTCTTCGGTCGCGCCGAGTCGCTCAACGTGTTCGCGGCGGCCGCGGTGGTCCTTTACGAGGCACGGCGCCTGGACCGCCCTGCGGGCGCCCCGTAGACGTCCGCGACCGGCGGCGATGCCGGCGTCTGTTATACTCCGCCTGTGCATACGGCGAAGAGGGAGAGAGTAAACGGTTGCGCGGCGCCAGGGAGACGAGGCCGAGACTGCGAGCCTCGTTCGCGGCCTGACCGTTGAAGTTCGCTCCCGAGCCGCGACGGTGAACGCGCCCGCGGGCGTCGGTAGTCGTCGCCGCCTGTCCCCCGTGAACGGGAAATCCAGAGGGTCGCGGCGGGGTCACGCTGACGCCGCGAAACCAAGGTGGTACCACGGAACGCGCCTCCGTCCTTGTCGACGGGGGCGTATTTGTTTTCCGGCGTGTGCGCGGGCCATAGGAAGCGTTCGCGTGTTTGCGCCGACGAACCGAGGAGGAGAGTGGCATGCAAGAACGGATCGCGGCGGTGCGCGCGCAAGCCGAGGCGGCGATTCGCGCGGCTGCGTCGCCGGAAGCCCTTGAGGAAGCGCGCCGGCGGTTCCTCGGGCGCGCCGGGGATCTCAGCGCCTTGTTGCGCGGCCTGGGCGCGTTGCCGGCCGAGGAGCGCGCCGCCGCCGGGAAGACCCTCAATGACGCGAAGGCGGCCCTGGAGACGTTGATCGGATCGCGCGCCGCGGAAGTCGTCGTCGCGGCGCGCGACGCTGCGCTGCGCGAGGAGGCGCTCGACGTGACGCTGCCGGGCCGGCGCCCGCACGTCGGACGTCCGCACGTGCTCGGCAGTCTGCTGGTCGAGGTCGTCGACATCTTCCGATCCATGGGATTCGACGTCGCCGAGGGCCCGGAGATCGAGGACGAAGACCACAACTTCCGGCGTCTCAACTTCGCGGAGGACCATCCGGCGCGCGACGCGCAAGATTGCTTCTACCTCGACGCCACGCACCTGCTGCGTACGCACACGACGAGCGTCGATACGCACGTCATGATGGAACGGCGTCCGCCGATGCGCGTCGTGACCGTGGGCCGTTGCTATCGGCGTGACTTGATCGACGCGACCCATATGCCGGTCTTCCATCAAGTCGACGGGTTCGTCGTCGACGAGAACATCCGATTCTCCGACCTGAAGGGGATTCTGTCGGAGTTCGCGCGGCAGCTCTTCGGGCCGGAGACGAAGACGCGGTTGACGCCTTCCTACTTTCCGTTCACCGAACCGAGCGCCGAGACGGCGGTGCGGTTTCGCGGGCGATGGTTGGAGATGGGCGGCTGCGGCATGTTCCACCCGCACGTCTTGGAGGCGGCCGGGATCGACCCCGAGCGGTACGCGGCGCTGGCGTTCGGTTGGGGCGTCGAGCGCCCGGCGATGGTCCGCCATCGGATCCCGGACCTGCGCTTGTTCTGGGACAACGATGTGCGGTTCTTGCGGAAGTTCTAGCGCCTGACCCGGCATCGTATCGAGCGAGGAGAGCGGCCTTGAAGATTCCTTGGAGTTGGCTGCGCACGTACGTCGAAGGCGTCGACGACCTCGATCCTGCGACCTGGACCGAACGTTTTCCCCAACTCGGGCTCGGCGTGGAAGGCGTCGAAGGGGAAGGGGCCGACGTCGTCTTCGACCTCGAGATCACGGCGAACCGGCCCGACTGGCAAAGCATCGTCGGCGTCGCCCGTGAAGTCGCCGCGGCGGCAGGCGGCGCGCTGAGGCTGCCCGCCGCCGTCGTGCCGGAAGCGGGCATCGCCGCCGCCGCTCGTGCGACCGTGACTATCGCCGACCCGGCGTTGTGTCCTCGCTACGCCGGCCGCGTGATCGATATCAGGCGCATCGGACCGTCGCCGTTCTGGATGCAGGAGCGCCTGGAAAAAGCCGGCGTTCGCGCGATCAACAACGTCGTCGACGTCACGAACTACGTCATGCTCGAGACGGGGCAGCCGCTGCACGCGTTCGACCTCGACACGATTCCGAACGCCGAGATCGTCGTGCGCGCGGCGCGCGCCGGAGAGCAGCTGACGACGCTGGACGGGACGACGCACGAACTGCCCGATGGCGCGCTGATCATCACCGATCGGACGCGCCCGATCGCGGTCGGCGGCGTGATGGGCGGAGCCGAGACCGAGATCACAGCCGCGACGAAACATGTTTTCCTGGAGTCGGCATGGTTCAACGGCCGCCAGGTGCGTCGCACGGCACGCTCCCTGGGCCTGCGCACCGAGGCGAGCGCGCGCCACGAACGCGGCGGCGAACCCGAGCGGGTCTCGTACGCGCTCGACCGCGCGGCGGCGCTGATCGCCGAGCTGGCCGAGGGGACGGCCGCGCCCGGTATCATTGACGTTTATCCCGAACCCGAGGCGGAGCGGACGGTGACGTTGCGGCTGGCGCGCATCGAGCGCGTGCTGGGCGCGGCGCCTCCGGTCGAAGAGACGGTCGCGGTGCTCGGCCGGCTCGGCTTCGCGACGCGTCTCGAGGGAGACCGCCTCACGGCGCTCGTCCCAGCCCACCGGCGCGACGTGCGGCGCGAAGAAGACCTCATCGAGGAGGTCGCCCGCCTCTGGGGCTACGACCGGATTCCGGAGACGATGCCCGCGGGTAGGGCGACGGCCAGTCGGGTCGTCGCGTCTCGCGCTGCCGAGGTGGTGGCCCGCGACACGTTGCTGCGCTGCGGATTGACCGAGGTGTTTACGTTGTCGCTGGTTCACCCGCGCGTCTTCGACGCGTTGCGGCTGCCGGAGGGCGACCCGGGCCGCGCCGCGATTCCGCTGCGGAATCCGTTGACGGAAGAGCATACGCACCTGCGGACGATGATGTTGCCATCGCTGTTGGAAGTCCTGAGAATCAACCGAACGCGCGGCAACGCGGACGTGTCAGCGTTCGAGATCGGGCGCGTCTACGGGCGAACCGGCGGTCAGTGGACCGAGCGCAAGGTCATCGCGATCGGGGCGATCGGGCACTTCCTGGCGGGGCGCTGGAACGTTCCCGCGGCCGCCGCCGAGACGACCTTTTACCACGTCAAAGGGCTGTTGGAGACGCTGTTCGATCTGCTCCACGTCGAGGTCTGGGACGTCAGCCCCACGGTGTTGCCGTTTCTACACCCAGGCCGGGCCGCGGCCGTCTCGATCGAGGGGAGAGACGCGGGTTGGCTGGGTGAGGTGCATCCGGACGTCTCCGCGGAGTACGATTTGCGGGGAAGGGCGTTCGCGGCCGAGATCGACCTGGGGGCCGCAGTCGCACGCGCGTCGGTCTGGCAGGCTTACGAACCGATGCCGCGCCTGCCGGCGGTGGAGCGCGATCTGTCGGCGATCGTTCCCCTAGCAGTCACATCGGCGGCGTTGTTGAACGTGGTCCACGAGGTCGCGGGGGCGACGCTTGAGCACGCGGAACCTTTCGACGTCTACGTCGGCGCCTCGATCCCCGACGGTGCCAAGAGCGTGGCCGTGGCGATGCGCTTCCGCGATCCCGATCGGACGCTCGAAGCCGCGGAAGTAGAATCGACGCTGGAGAGGGTCCGAGACGCGCTGAGGACGCGGCTTGGCGCGCAAATTCGCGGCGCGTAGCGGCGCTACGCGGGAGGTTCCCGTTGGCCTGGATCGATTTTCTCGTCATCGGTCTCTTTTTGTTGATGGTGTTCTCGGGGCTGGTGCGAGGGCACGTTCGAACGTTCTTCGAGATCTTTTTCCTGTGCGCGGCTTTCCTCGCCGCGTCGCTGCTCTACCAGCCGATCTCGCGGACGGCGCTGCCGGCGGCGTTCCCGTGGCCCGATTGGGGAGCGGCATTCACGTTCGTCTTCGCCTTCTTCTCGTTGATCGTCGTCGGGAACATCCTGACGGCCTGGATCGCCGGACGCAAGCCGGCGCGCGGGTCGTCGATCGCGGTCGGCGCGCTGTTCGGCGGCGTCAAGGGCGTGCTGATCGCGATGATGATGGTCGCCGTTTTGTTGTCCGTGCCGTTGCCGGCGCGGTCCCCGATCGTCCGCGACGTGCGGCAGTCTCGGATCGCGAAGCACGTCGCGAGATGGCAGACGAACTTCTACGAACTCGTCTACCCGCTCATCCCACTCCCCCTGCCGCGCCTCGGCACTGGCAAGGACGTTTTCTAGCCGCCCGCGGCGCGGGCGGTCGAGTCGACTTGCGTCGCATCGCGTCGCGCGGCCGGCGATGAACAACCAGGCGCTGGAAACGATCTTCAACGAGATCGCCGACCTCCTCGAGCTGAAGGAAGAATCGGGCTTCCGCGTCAACGCGTATCGGCGCGTCGCCCGTGCGATCGGATCGCTGACCGAGGACGTGCAGGCGATCGCGGATCGCGGGGCGTTGGAGGAGATCCCGGGCATCGGCAAGAGCTTGGCCGAGAAGATCTTCGAGTTCCTGGACTCCGACAAGGTCGACTTCCACGAAAAGCTGCTCGCCGAGCTGCCGGTGGGTTTGATCACGCTCGCCCGCCTCTCCGGCGTCGGTCCCAAGACGGCGCGCTTGATTCACGCGTCACTGGGGATCTCGACGCTGGACGAGTTGGAAGCGGCCGCGCGCGCCGGCCGCCTGCGCACCTTGCCGCGCATGGGCAAGAAGAGCGAAGAGAACGTCCTGCGCGGCATCGAGCAGGCGCGACGGCAATCGGCGCGGACGCCGATCGGCATCGCCCGGCCGATGGCCGACGATCTCGTGGCGGCGTTGCGCGCGCTGCCGCAGGTTCGACAGATCAGCGTCGCAGGCAGCCTGCGCCGCATGCGCGACAGGATCGGCGACCTCGACGTGCTGGTCACGAGCGATGATCCCGATCCGGTCATGGACGCGTTCGTTCGATCGCCCTGGGTCCTCGACGTGCTCGCGCACGGGCCGTCGAAGAGCAGCGTCACGTTGCGCACGGGCGTGCAGGCCGATCTGCGCGTCGTCCCGCCGGAGGCGTTTGGCGCCGCGCTGCAGTACTTCACCGGCTCGAAGGAGCACAACGCGAAGGTGCGCGAGCGCGCGGTCCGCGCCGGCTTGCGCCTCAACGAATACGGATTGTTTCGAGCCGATGGCGAGCAGCGCATCGCCGCGGCGACGGAAGAGGAGATCTACGACGCGCTCGGGATGCCGTGGATTCCGCCGGAGATGCGCGAGGACCTCGGTGAGGTCGAAGCGGCCGTCGCCGGGGCGCTGCCGCGCCTCGTCGAGGCCGGCGACATCCGCGGCGACCTCCACATGCACACGAAGTGGAGCGATGGCAGCGGCAGCGCCGCCGAGATGGCGCGCGCCGCGAAGGCGTTGGGCTACGAATACGTATGCATCACCGATCATTCGCAGTCCTTGAAGTTCGCGGGCGGTGTTCCTCCCGAGGATTTGCGGGCCCACATCGCCGAGGTGCGCGCGCTGTCGAATAAGAAGCTCGGCATCGAAGTGCTCATCGGTGCCGAGGTCGACATCCTCGCCGACGGATCGCTCGACTACGATGACGACTTGCTCGCCGCGTTGGATCTCGCGATCGCGAGCGTGCACTCGCGGTTTCGGATGACCGAATCGGAGATGACCGCGCGCGTCGTGCGCGCCATGCGCAATCCCTACGTCACGATCCTCGGCCACCCGACGGGCCGGTTGATCGGGCAACGCGATCCCTACGCGCTCGACATCGACGCCGTCATCCGCGAGGCGGCGGCGACTGGAACGATCCTCGAGCTCAATGCCGCGCCTGAGCGCTTGGACCTGAAGGACGATCACCTGCGACGCGCCCGCGCCAACGGCGTGCAAATCGAAATCGGCAGCGACGCGCACGCGGCGGAGGGGCTGGCGCTGAACTACGGCATCGGCACGGCGCGCCGCGCCTGGCTCACCGCCGAGAACGTCGTCAACGCGCTGCCGCTGGTGAAGCTGCGAGCGGCGCTGCGCCGCAAGCGCGGCGGATGAAGCCGCTGCCGCGCGCGTTCTTGGCGCGCTCCACCCTCGAGGTCGCGCGCGCACTGGTCGGCGCGCGGCTCGTCCGGCGTGCACCGGGCGGAACGCTCGTTGGCCGGATCGTCGAGACAGAGGCGTACCTCGGCACCGGAGACCCCGCGAGCCACGCCCGGACGCGCGCGGCGCGCAGCGAGATCATGTGGGGCGTGCCCGAGACGGCCTATGTGTATCTTTCCTGCGGTGTGCACTTCTGCCTCAACGTCATGGCCGAGCGCGAAGGGGTCGCCGGCGCCGTCCTTGTTCGCGCGGTCGAGCCCGAATCGGGAAATGCGCAGATGCGCGCGTGGCGCCAATCTCCAGCCGTCGCCGCGATCCGCCTGGCGGCGGGCCCAGGCCGCCTCACGCGGGCGTTCGGGATCGATCTTTCGTGCAGCGGATGGGACCTGGCACGCGCCGGCGACCTGTTCATCGCCGCCGGCCGGCAGGGAGCCTCGGCGGCGCGGCGGATCGGCATCCGCCACGCCGCCGAGGCTCCCTGCCGCTTCCTCGATTCCGACAGCCCGTCGCTGTCGCGCCGGCCATGAGCGCCGACCGGCCGCACGTTCTGTTCTGGTTCGTCGACGGCGTGGGGCTCGGATCAGCGAGCGTCACGAATCCGTTCGTCACCGCGAAGACGCCGGCGCTCGACGCGTTGCTCGGCGGGGCGCTCGTCGCCGAGCGACTTCTGCTCCGCAGCGCGCGCTGCACGGCCGTGCCGGTCGACGCGACGCTCGGCGTTCCCGGCCTGCCGCAAAGCGCGAGCGGCCAGACGTCGCTGCTGACGGGGCACAACGCCGCGGCGTTGGAAGGGCGGCACGTCACGGCGTATCCGACGGTGAAGCAGCGCGCGCTGCTGCGCGAGCAAGGTCTGTTCCGGCGGCTGCGCGATCGGGGACTTCAGGTCACGTTCGCGAACGAGTTCAGCCCCGACTACTTCACCGCGATCGAGGCCCGGCGCCTGCGCCACGCCGCATTCACGTTCGCGGCATTGGCCGCCGACATCCCGTTGCGCGATCTCGACGCGCTGCGTCGTGGCGAAGCCGCGTATCAGGATCTGACGAACGCGCGGGCACGGGCGCGCGGCCACGACGTGCCGCTCGTCACGCCGGAGGCGGCCGGTGAGGCATTGGCGCGCCTCACGGAACGGCACGACGTCACCGTCTTCGAATTCTTCTTGTCCGACATGGCCGGCCACGGCCGCTGGTCGCTCGATCCCGTCGCCGTCGTCGAGCAGCTCGATCGCGCGCTCGGGGCCGCAGTCGCGGCGCTCGACCTCGAACGGTCGCTGCTGCTCCTGACGAGCGACCACGGCAACCTGGAGGACGGCGAATCCGCGACCCACACGCGGAATCCCGTGCCGTTGCTGTGTGTCGGCGCCCGTCGCGACGAGGTCGCGGCACGCGTGCGGACGTTGACGGACTTCCTGCCGGCGCTGGAAGCGATCGCCGGCGGTCGGGCTTGAACCGCGCCGGGGCGCCCCCCATCCTAAGGGAGACATGAACGAGACCGAACGATTCGTTGCGACCGATGACCGCACGATGCGCGTGCTGGAGTACGTGCAGATCCGGGATCGGCTGCGCAATCTGGCGATCTCGCCGCTGGGCGAGGAGATCGCGCGGGACCTCGCGCCGTCCGCTGACTTCGCGGTCGTACAAGAGGCGCTGCAGGAGACCGACGAAGCGCGCCTGCTGATGCGCGAGGGCGAGCTGCCGCTGCGCGGACTGCGCGACGTGCGCGCCGCG
This sequence comes from Armatimonadota bacterium, assembly GCA_016868955.1. GTDB lineage: Bacteria > Sysuimicrobiota > Sysuimicrobiia > Sysuimicrobiales > VGFF01 > VGFF01. The sequence goes on along the minus strand of VGFF01000002.1, from coordinate 8,321 downwards.
ATCCGGCGCACGCGGCTCGCCGGAACGCTGCGACCGGAGGAGCTCGTCGACGTGCTGCTGATGCTGCGGGCGACGCGTCTGACGAAGGCATACGTCCTGTCGCGAGCGGGCCGCGCCCCGCAGCTCGGCGCGCTGGCGCTGCGCGTTCCCGACTTCAGCGACGAGGAGGAAGCGATCGAGGGCGCGATCGGCGAGGATGCGACCGTCCTCGACTCCGCCAGCCCGGAGCTGGCACGGATTCGCCGCGACATCCACCAAACGCAGGAGCGCGTGCGGGCGCAGCTCGAGCACATCACCCGCTCGCCGCAGTACGCAAAGATGCTCCAGGATCCTATCGTCACGGTGCGCGGCGACCGTTACGTCGTCCCGGTGAAGCAGCAATATGTGTCGCAGTTCCCGGGCATCCTCCACGATCAATCGGGCAGCGGCGCGACGGCGTTCATGGAGCCGTTGGTGTCGCTACAGCTCGGCAACCGGCTCCGTGAGCTGCAGACGGCGGAAGCGCGCGAGATCGATCGGATCCTCATGGCGCTCTCCGGCCGGCTCGGCGCCCGCGCCGACGACCTGGACGCCGCCCAGTCGACGATGGCCCGGTTCGACTTCGCCGCCGCCAAGGGACGTCTCGGGGACGAAATGGCGGCGGTGCGTCCGGCGCTGCGGAACGAGGCGTCGCTCGTCCTGCACGCGGCCCGCCATCCATTGCTCGTCGCCCGGCAAGCGAAAGACGGACGGGACGTCGTGGCGAACGACGCCGCGCTCGGTGAGGCGTATTCGACTCTCGTCATCACGGGGCCGAACACCGGCGGCAAGACGGTCACCTTGAAGACCGTCGGGTTGTTGTCTTTGATGGCCCAGGCCGGCTTGCACGTGCCCGCCGCCGACGGCAGCCGCTGCGGCATTTTCACGGCGGTCTTCGCCGACATCGGCGACGAGCAGAGCATCGAGCAGTCGCTGTCGACGTTTTCGTCGCACATGACCGCGATCGTGCGCATTCTCGCGCGCGCCGGCGAGGGAACGCTCGTCCTCCTCGACGAAGCCGGCGCCGGCACCGATCCCGCCGAGGGGTCGGCGCTGGCGCGCGCGATCATCGAAACGCTGCACGCGTCCGGGGCGCGCACGATCGTGACGACGCACTACAGCGAGCTGAAGGCGCTCGCCTATCAGACGCCGGGCATCGAGAACGCGTCCGTCGAGTTCGACGGGCAAACCCTGCGCCCGACGTATCGGCTGATGATCGGCACGCCAGGCCGCAGCAACGCGCTGTTCATCGCCGAGCGGCTCGGGTTGTCGCGCGCCGTCTCCCAGCGCGCCCGGTCCTACCTCGACCGCGATCTGGTCGAGATCGACAAGGTCCTCGCCGGCATCGAGGCCGACCAGAAAGTCGCGGAGGTCCGCCGCAGCGAGGCGGAGCGGCTGCGGCACGAAGCGGAGGCGGAGCGGCGGCAGCAGGAAGCGCGCGTGCGCGAAGCGGAGGCGGAGCGCGACCGCGCGATCGCCGAGGCGCGGGCGAACGCGCGCGCGATCATCGAGCGGGCCCGGGCCGAGGTTGACGAGCTGCTGCGCGTCATGCGCGACGAGCGCAACGAGAAAACCGCGCAAGAAGTGCGGCGCAAGCTCGCCGAGATGGGGCACGCGGCCGCGCCACCGCGCAAACCGGCATCGGCCGGCTCCGCGTCGGCGCCGCTCACGGAGGGTGCGCGCGTCCGCGTCGTCTCCCTCGACGCCGAAGGGACGGTCGTTCGCGCCGAGCGCAATCATGTCGAGGTGCGCGTCGGCAAGATGTCGGTGCGCGTGCCGCGCGCCGACGTCGTCGTGCTCGACGAGACGGCGGCCGCGGTCATCGCGCGCGAGGCGCCCGTTCCGTCGCGGCCGGCCCTGCCGTCGTCGTTGCACTTGCGCGGCATGACCGTCGACGACGCCGTCTACGAGCTGGAGAAATACCTCGATGACGCCACCCTCGCGCGCCTGCCGCGCGCCGTCATCGTCCACGGCAAGGGAACGGGCGCATTGCGCAAGGCGGTGCACGACCTACTGGCGTCCTACGGCGGGCTTCGCTACCACCTCGCGGCCCCGTCGGAAGGCGGCGATGGGGCAACCGTTGTAGAATTCTCTTAGTGAGCGTTACCTCGCTCGCGAAGTGAGTTGGCCGCGCCGATCTGCTGCCCGTCTTGTCCCGATTGCCGGCGTACGGCAGGCTATGCTGGCGGTTGCTGTGAGATCCCCGGTTGGGCCGCGCCGAGAAAGCGGTGCTCCTCGGCGGTGCGGCCTACCTTGCGTGCCCGCTCGACCTCATTCCCGGTCTCGTTCCGGTCCTCGGGCAGCTCGACGATCTGAACGTCGCCCTGTGGGTCGTTCGGACGGTGCTGCGGCGTGTCCCGGCGGAAATCGGAGACGAGCACCTGGCGGCTGCGGGTCTCGGGAGCGAACAGGTCGAAGAACATGGAAACCGCGTGCTGGCGGCGACGGCGTTGCTGACCGGCATGCTGTTGACGGCGGCGCGGTGGAGTCTCGCGTCCGTGGGCGCGCGACTCGCGAAGAGAATCCTGGGTCCCGCTAGCGGCTTGCCGGGTTCTGACCCCAATCACGTGGAGGCTGAGCAATGAAATTAGCTCGCGTACGGTATCGGAGCGCCGAATCGGTGGCCGTTGTCGTGCGGGACCACGCGCTCCTGCTCGACGGTCTGCGCACGATTACCGATCTCGTCCGACAACCGGATCACCTGCAGCGGATGCAGGACCTCGTGACGCGATTGGAGTCCTACTCGGCCGCCGACTTCAAAGCTTCGGAAGGAACGCTCATCCCGCTGTCCGAGGTCACGCTGCTCGCCCCGATTCACCGCCCTGGCAAGATCGTCGCGCTCGGTCGCAACTACGATGAGCATGCCAAGGAGATGGGCGGGCCCGGCGGCGAGGAACCGGCGATCTTCTTCAAGCCGCCGACGTCGATCGTCGGGCCGGACGAGGACATCGTCCTGCCGTCGGTCGACGTCGCGCACAACATCCACCATGAGGTCGAGATCGCGCTGTTGATCGCCAAGCACGGCGTGCGCGTGCCGGCGGATCGCGCCTACGAATTGATCGGCGGCTACACGATCCTCAACGACATCTCGTCGCGCGACCTGCAAGCGATCGATCGCAAGCGCGGCCAGCCGTTCGACCGCGCCAAGGCGTTCGACACGTTCTGCCCGATCGGGCCCGTCGTCGTCACGAGGGCGTCCTTCCCGAACCCCGAGAACACGCGCCTGGCGTTGCGCATCCGCAAGCCAGACGGAACCGTGGAGCCGCGCCAAGACTCCACGACGGCGATGATGATCCTGTCGATTCCGAAGGCGATCGAGCACATCACGAAGTACATGTCGCTGGAGCCCGGCGATCTCATCGCCACCGGTACGCCCGAAGGCGTCGGGCCGATCCAGCCGGGCGACGTCGTGGAGTGCGAGGTCGAGGGAATCGGCGTGCTGCGCAATCCCGTGGTGACGTTCCGACCATAGGAGTCCGATGTTGCGGCTGACGGACGTCGACCGATCGCTGCTGGGGGGCGAACGCGGCCCGGCGGCCGCGATGGCGATGCGCATCGTGCTGCGCATGGCCTACGTCTGGCGGGCGCTGGCGATGCTCGACATCACGGGCGCGCATATCGACGGCTGTCTCTACCATGGGGACGGCGGACTGGAGTTCGCGGAGCGGCTGGCTTCCTCCGGCGGTCGTGTCGCCGTTCCGGCCACGCTGAACATCGGATCGTTGGACTTCCTGCGATGGCGCGCCGCCGGCGTCCCGGCGGCGTTCGCGCGCAAGGCGCGCTCGCTCGCCGACGCCTACCTCCGCATGGGGTGCCGCCCCACCTGGACGTGCGCGCCGTATCAAGACACCGAGCGCCCCGCGTTCGGCGCCCAGATCGCTTGGGGCGAATCGAACGCGATCGTGTTCGCGAACTCCGTGCTCGGCGCGCGGACGAACCGCTACGGCGACTTTCTCGACATCTGCGCCGCGATCACGGGCCGCGTGCCGGCGGCCGGTCTGCACCTCGAGGAGAACCGCCGCGGCGAGTGGTTGTTCCGCGTCGACGAGCTGCCGGCGGCGGTGCGGGAGGACGAGCGCTTCTACCCGTTGCTCGGCTACTTCTTCGGCATGGTTTGCCAGGAACGCGTTCCGGTGATCGACGGCTTGCCGCCGACCGCCTCGGAGGACGACCTCAAGGCGCTCGGCGCGGCGGCGGCTTCCTCGGGCGCGGTCGGCTTGTTCCACGCCGTGGGGATCACGCCGGAGGCACCGACTCTTTCCGCGGCGTTCGGCGTTCGGCGACCGTCGCGTGTCGTCGACGTCACGCTCGACGATCTGCGCGACGCGCATCGCGAGCTGTCGCGCGAAGACGCCGAGGAGCCCGTCGATCTCGTCGCGCTGGGCAGCCCCCACTTCTCGCTGGCGGAGTTTCGCCGGCTGAAACCGTTGCTGGACGGCGTCCGCGTCGATGCTGCCGTCGACTTCGTCGTCTGCACGGGACGCGCGACCTACGAGCTCGCGCGGACCGAAGGCCTTGCCGACGCCGTCGAACGGGCAGGCGGCCGCATCCTCACCGATACCTGCGTCGTGAATACTCCGGGGCCGCGCGGCCCGTACCGCCTCATGATGACGAACTCCGCGAAGTTCGCGCATTACGGTCCCGGCAAGGTCGGATGCCGCGTCGCGCTGGGCAGCTTGGCCGATTGCGTGCGTTCCGCGCGCGCCGCCCGCGTCGTGCGGGAGGAGGACGGCTGGCTTGTGGCGCGGTGAAGTGCTCGTCGGCGGGGCGGCGGAGGGCATCGCGCTCGTCACGTCGATCCCGCTCAGCTTCTGGGGCGGCGTCGAGCCGCTCACCGGCGAGGTCATCGACTCGCATCACCCGTTGTGCGGCGAGCATGTCACCGGCCGCGTCCTCGTGATGCCGCGCGGCCGCGGGTCCTCCTCATCGTCCAGCGTGCTGCTCGAGTGCATCCGCCTGCGCACAGGGCCGGCCGCGATCCTGCTCGCTGCCGCCGACGAGATGCTCGCGCTCGGCGCGATCGTCGCCGACGAGCTGGACGGGCAGACGATCCCCGTCGTGATCGTCCCCGAGGCCGTCGCGACCGTTCGTTCCGGGGATCGGCTGCGCGTCGGGCCGGAAGGCGACGTTCACCTCGTCGAAGCCGCGAGCCCGTGAGCACGGTGACGGATCGCGTGTCCGAGGTGACCCGCGCCGCGGTCTTCCAAGCGTTCGCGAACCCGTTGGTATCGAACCTCGTCCGCCGCCACGGCGGGCGCTTCGGCGCGCGCCGGTTCGTCGCCGGCGAGGCCCTCGCGGACGCGATCTCAGTCGTCGCGCGCCTGGAGCGAAGAGGCTTTCGGACGAGCGTTCAGTACGTCGGCGAAAGCGTGACCGAGCCGATGCTTGCCGACGCGGCCGCCGACGAGTACGTTGCGGCCGCGGACGCGTTCGCCCAACGCGGCCTGCGCGGGTATCTTTCGGTGAAGCCCTCGCAGATCGGGTCGGATCTTTCCTTTGATCACGCCGTGCGGAACCTCGAGCGCGTGCTCATCGCCGCCCGCGCCGCAGGGTTGTCCGTGCGCGTCGAGATGGAGCACGCGCCGTCGGTCGAGGCGACGCTTCGGCTCTTCGAGCGCGTTCGCGCCGACCACGGCAACGTCGGGATCGTGTTGCAGGCGTATCTGTATCGCTCACGCGACGACCTCGAGCGCCTGGCCCCGCTGCGCCCGGACATCCGCTTCGTCAAGGGCGCCTATCGCGAGCCGCCAGACGTCGCGTTTCCGAACAAGTCCGACGTGGACCGCAACTTCCGCGATCTGCTGTTCACGCACCTCGAGCGCGGCGGCACGGCGGCGGCGGCGACGCACGACGGACGGATCATCGAGGACGCGCGCGCGTACGCCCGGGCACACACGATTCCGCGCGATCGACTGAAGTTCGAGATGCTGTACGGGATCCGCGTCGGGCTCGCCGAGCGCTTGCTCGCCGCCGGCGAACCGATTGTCGTCTACGTGCCCTACGGCACGCATTGGTATCAGTACTTCGTTCGCCGGCTCGCGGAACGGCCGGCGAACGCGCTGTTCGTGCTGCGGAGTGTGCTGCGCCGCTGACGACCTCCGGGAACGTCCGCCGCGCGCGTTGTCTGGCGCGGTTCGGGCGGGTATCCTGAGGAGCGACATGCGTCTCGACACCCGGACGATGGTGCGCGCGGGCGCGATCGCTGCCGCCTACGTGGCGATCACGTTAACGCCGGGCATCCGAGAGCTGAGCTTTCGCGAGGTTCAGGTGCGCGTTGCCGAGGCATTGACCGTCCTGCCGTTCTTGGATCCGGGGGCCGGCATCCTCGGGATCTCGGTCGGCGTGGCCCTGGCGAATTGGCTCGGCAGCCCGTTCGGGTGGCCGGACTTCGTCTTCGGCACGGCCTCGAGCCTGGTCGCGGCAATGTGGACGGCGCGCGTGCGACGGCCGGTGCTCGCGCCGTTTCCTCCCGTCCTCGTCAACGCCATTGTCGTGCCGGTTTACCTTCAGTTCTTGACGCAGATCCACGTCGGCTGGACGATCGCTTGGGTGTTCGCGGGGCAGCTGGTCGCGTGCTACGGCATCGGCTATCCGTTGTTGCTGGCCCTGCAGGCCCGCGCCGCTGCCCTCGGCCTGCCGGCGCGCCGAACGTAGCCCACCGACTGACGTTCCGATCGAGGTCGTCGCCCCTAATTCAAGGAGGAAACGCGCTCATGCCCGCGCGGCTCAGCCCGGAAGAACAGCTTGAGATCCTGCGCCGCGGCGCCGTCGAGATCCTGCACGAGGAGGAGCTGCTCGCGAAGTTGCGCGAGGGGCGGCCGCTCCGCGTGAAGCTCGGCCTCGATCCGACGGCACCCGACATTCATCTGGGGTTCGCGGTCGTGCTGCGAAAACTTCGCCAGTTCCAGGACCTCGGTCATCAGGCGATCATCGTCATCGGAGACTTCACGGCGATGATCGGCGATCCGTCCGGCAAGAAAGCGACGCGCCCGATGTTGTCGCGCGAGGCCATCGAGCGCAACGCCGCGACGTATCGTGACCAATACGGCCTCGTGCTCGATCCCGACCGGACGATCGTGCGCTTCAACAGCGAGTGGCTCGGCCCGACGAGCTTCGCGGACGTGATCCGGCTCGCGAGCAAGCTGACCGTGGCCCGCATCCTCGAGCGCGACGACTTCACGAACCGCCTGCGCGACGGCGTGCCAATCGGACTGCACGAGTTGCTCTACCCCTTGTGCCAAGCCTACGACTCGGTGGCGCTGGAAGCGGACGTCGAGCTGGGCGGCACCGACCAGAAGTTCAACAACCTCATGGGGCGTGATCTGCAGCGGGAGTTCGGCCAGCCGGCGCAGGTCGTTTTGCTCACGCCGCTGCTGCCTGGCACTGACGGCGTCGAGAAGATGAGCAAGTCCCTCGGCAACTATATCGGTATCCGCGAGGCGCCGGCGGAGGTGTACGGTAAGGTCATGTCCGTCCCTGACGCAGCCATGGAGAGCTACTTCGTGTTGTGCACGGAGGTGCCGCTCGCCGAGGTTCGCGAGATCGTCATGGGGCTCGCGCAAGGGGGCCGCCACCCGCGCGACGTGAAGCGTCGCCTGGCGCGCGAGATCGTCGGGGTCTGGCACGGGCACGACGCCGCGATGGAGGCCGAAGCCGCATTCGACCGCGTATTCGCGCACAAGGACGCGCCGGAGGAGATTGCGGACGCGGTCGTTCATCCCCACGAGCTGGAGGAAGGGTCGATCAGCCTCATCCGCCTGCTCGTCTTGACCGGCATGGCCGAGTCCAACAACGAAGCCCGCCGTCTGATCGCCCAGGGCGGCGTCTCGATCGACGGCGAGCGGATCCCCCATTCCGACGCGCGCGCGGTGGTGCGCGACGGCATGGTCCTCAAGGTCGGAAAGCGGCGGTTCGCGCGCGTGCGGCTCGTCTAGGCGCGTGCGTACGCGCGTTCGCGCGATCGACGCGCGAGACCCCGCCGCGGACGTGCTCGCCGAGGCCGCCGAGATCCTGAAGACCGGAGGGCTGGTGGCCTTCCCGACCGAAACGGTTTACGGCCTGGGGGCGAGCGCGCGCGATTCAGCGGCCGTCGCGCGGGTCTTTTCCGTCAAAGGCCGCCCGTCGCAGAATCCCCTCATCGTCCACGTCGCGTCGCCTTCCGCCGCCCAGGCGCTGGCCGCGGAATGGCCGCCGCTCGCGTCGCGCCTCGCGGCGCGATTTTGGCCCGGACCGCTGACGCTGGTGCTCCGGCGCGGCGACGGGATCGGGCCCGCCGTTGCGGCCGGCGGCGACACGGTGGCGCT
>VGFF01000001.1 GCA_016868955.1 Armatimonadota bacterium | reverse complement strand
TGCCATTCCAGCAGCAGGTCTGGAACGCGTTGATGCGGATCCCGTATGGCGCGACGGCAAGCTACGGCGACGTCGCCCGTTGGCTTCGCCGACCGGACGCCGTGCGCGCGGTCGGCGCGGCGAATGGCGCCAACCCGATCGCGATCGTCGTGCCGTGCCACCGCGCGATCGGCGCCGACGGTCGCCTCGTCGGCTACGGCGGCGGCCTGGAACGCAAACGTTGGCTGATGGCGCACGAGGGATTCGTTCGCGACTGTTCGCTTAGGCGTCGAACGCGGAGGCCGTGTTGAAGCACGGGAGCGCTTCCGTTGCGCCAGTCGCTACAATGAAAGGACGCTGGGGGGTCGTCTAGCGGTAGGACGTCGGGCTTTGGACCCGAAGGTCGAAGGTTCGAATCCTTCCCCCCCAGCCAAATCTCAGTTTTGCTCGAATTGGCTATTGTCGCCGCTGGCCTGCCCCCCTAGAAGTAGTCCGCCGGTGATGTAGTCGGGCGGCAACGAATGGGGGATGGGGCGGAAGAAGGCGCACACGCCTGAGGAAATTGTCGCGAAGTTGCGGCAGGCGGAGGTGCTGGTCGGCCAGGGCAAGACGGTGGCCGATGCGGTGCGAGCGATCGGCGTGACGGAGCCGACGTACTATCGCTGGCGGGCGGAGTTCGGCGGGTTGAAGCTGGACCAGGTGAAGCGGCTGAAGGAACTCGAGCGTGAGAACGCGCGGCTGCGCAAGGCGGTCTCTGACCTGACGCTGGAGAAGGTCATCCTGAAGGAAGCCGCCTCGGGAAAATACTGAGCCCCGCGCGGCGCCGGGCCTGCGTCGAGCATGTGGTGCGCGAGATCGGGATCTCCGAGCGCAGAGCCTGCGCGGTGCTGGGGCAGCACCGCTCGACGCAGCGGAAGGTGCCGCGCGGAGCGGACGACGAGGCCCGACTGACGGCCGACATCATCGAGCTGGCGAAGCGCTACGGGCGATACGAATATCGCCGGATCACGGCGTCGCTGCGGCGGGCGGGCTGGCCTGTGAACCGCAAGCGGGTGGAGCGGATCTGGCGTCTGGAGAGGCTGAAAGTGCCGCAGCGGCAGCCGAAACGCGGCAGGCTGTGGCTGGCGGATGGGTCGTGCCTCCGGCTGCGGCCGGAGCGGGCGAACCATGTCTGGGCCTACGACTTCGTCGAGGATCGGACGCGGGACGGGCGGAAGTTCCGGATGCTGTGCGTGGTGGACGAGTTCACGCGTGAGGCGCTGGCGATCCGCGTAGGACGGAGGCTGACCTCGTCGGACGTGATCGACGTGCTGGCCGACCTGTTCCTCGCACACGGGACGCCCGCGCATATCCGCTCGGACCAGGGGCCGGAGTTCATCGCCGAGGCGGTGAAGGCTTGGATCGCCGGCGTGGGTGCACGCACTGCCTACATCGAGAAGGCGAGCCCGTGGGAGAACGGCTACGTCGAGAGCTTCAACGGCAAGCTGCGCGACGAACTGCTGAACGGCGAGGTGTTCAACACGCTGCGGGAGGCGCAGGTGCTGAGCGAGGCATGGCGCCGGCACTACAACCGGGTACGGCCGCATTCCGCGCTGGGCTACCGGCCGCCAGCCCCAGAGACGGTGCCATTGGCAAAGTCCCTGATCAGCTCAGGAGCCGGCGCGGCTGCGATGGCTCACTAAAATTCCACCTGGATCACTCGATGGGGGCTGGTCAGGGGGTTTTTGTATTGATTCTTCCGCCCTTCGTAGATATCGACTTACTGTAGCAGCCAGTACATTCTTCTTATCGGCTATTTCGCTCTCTGTATCCCCTGGTTTGATTTTATTTCCCATTTGTAGCTTGGGTATTGCGTTCCCAATCTCCCAGAGCTTCATCTTGGGATTAGCGTTTTTAAAGTCATACACTTCAAGAGCTTGCTTTATAGCTGGGATATTGGGCTGACCTTTCACTTGATATCGGTGCCGACGACAAACTCTACCTTCGATTGTCCGCGTCGCGGCATTGCCGCGACGCGGACAATCGACGGCGCCGGACGGCCTCGGGCGGGCCGTTCTAAGCACCCGCGGCGTGCTTCTTGTCGAGGCTCGCGAACCGGGAATGTTCTTTGTGGAAGAACAACTCGATGTCGTCCGTCGGTCCGTTGCGATGTTTGGCGATGCGCAGCATCGCCGTGTTCTCTTTCCCTTCCTTGCGGGCACGGTCTTGATCGTAGTAGTCCTCGCGATACAGCATCATGACGAGATCCGCGATTTGCTCCAACTCGCCGCTCTCGCGAAGGTGCGACAACATCGGGATCTTGGACTCCCGCGCCTCCACGGCCCGCGACAACTGGGAGATCGCGATGATCGGGACATGTAGCTCCTTGGCCAGAGATTTGATCCCGCGCGCGATCTCGCTGAGCTCTTGCGTCCGGTTCTCATTGCGTTTGTACGATTGGATCAACTGGACGTAGTCGATGATGATCAACGACAGACCGTGCTCGGCCTTGAGCTTGCGCGCCTTCGCGCGCAGCTCGATGACCGACAGATTCGCCGAATCGTCGATGTAGACGGGTGCTTCGCTCAATACCCCCATGGCGCGCGCGATGCGCCGCCAGTCCATCTCCGAAAGAAATCCCCGTCGCATGCGTTGGCCGTCGACGCCGGCTTCCGCGCACAACATGCGCTGTACGAGCTGCTCCTTGCTCGTCTCCAAGGAGAAAACGGCGATCGGAAGCTGATGGTGGACGGCGGCGTACTGCGCGATGTTCAAGCAGAACGTCGTGTTGTGCACGCAGACGTCGTTCGCCACGAAGTTGTGCACGTCGGGCACCGTCAAGTCGTAGACCTGATGACCGCCGATGTGCTCGATCGACACGATCGTATCCCACAGGATATCCGACTCCTCAAGCAGCATCGTCGATGCGAACCGCGCCCACTGGCGAAGCTTGTCCCAGCCGAAGATACCCGACGTTTGCAGCAACTTGATGGACGCCTCTCGGCGCAACTCGAGCCGCGCCTCGCCGTCCCACGCCGCGACGACGCCAAGGCGCAGGAGCAGGTGCTGAACCTGCCGCGCCAGGGTGGCGGACGGAAAGTCGACGACGATCGGCGTCGCCGCCTCCTCGCCTTCCCAGCGAGCGCCGCAGGCCAGCAACCGATTGAGCAGGACGCACACCTTGGAGCGGTTGAGTTGGAAGACGATCCGGGGCAGCCGCCTTGCCGACTCGGGCGCTTCCAGCTCCGAGAACTCGCGCGCGATGTCCGCGACAGTCTGCTGCGCGAGCTCGGCATCGCCGCTCGGCGGGATCGGCAAGAGAACGGGTAGAGGGCCGTTCGATTCGGCGGCTGTGCCTGCGGCCACAGGAGCCCTGACAGCGGCGCGCACCGCGGCGGCCGCCGTCGCGGCGTCGAGGAAGTCGCGGCTCACCTCCGGATCGGCGGGGAGTCTTCCCATGGCCAGATAGGCGACGAGCCGGACCTTGTACGACAGCAAGTCCAGCGTTCCGAAGACCGGCACGCGCGCGGGCACAGCGATGTAGTGGCCGACCCGGAGGTGCGCGAGCGGCTTCCACCCGTCGGGGGTGAGGAACGGGTGTGTGACCGTCGTTTCTACCTGACGCCCCACGGCGGTGCGGACGCGAAAGACCGGCTTGACGCCATCGTCGACGTACGCGGACGGAGTGCGTTCCCGGAGCCGTGCGCGGTCATCCAGGCTGAGCAGGCGCACGTCCTTCGCGCGCACGATCTCCTCGATCGTGCGGACATCGCCTGTGCGCGTATCAGTGATCAGCGCGTCGTGCTTCAGGCATTTCCCCATGGAGGGGCGCGCCGCGACGATGGCGAGGTCCCCGTACTGCAGGCCTCCGGTCATCTCGTCGAGCTCCTTGAAGCCGGTCGGCACACCGGTGATAGTGCCTCGATCGAACCCCGCATCGAGGCGCTCCATCGTTTCCTTCAAGATATCGCGCACGGGTTGGAAATCGACTGTCGTGCGCCGCTGGGCGATGCCGAACACGAGCTTCTCGGCGCGATCGACGAGGACTTCGACGTCCTCCTCGCCTTCGTAGCCAAGGTGCGCGATCTTCGTGCCCGCGTGGATGAGCTGCCGGAGCATTGACTTCTGAAGGACGATCTTCGCGTAGTACTCGGCGTTGGCGGCCGTCGGTACGCTGTTCAGCAGCGCCGCGATGTATCCCGCGCCGCCGACATCCTCGAGGCGGCCGGCATCGCGCAGCCGATCGGTAACGGTGATCAGGTCGACGGGTTGACCGCGCTCGAACAACCCGACGATCGTCTCGAAGATCAAACGGTGCGCATCTCGGTAAAGGTCGGACGGCTGCAACAGCTCGACAATGCGCGCGATCGCATCGCGATCGAGCAGCATCGACCCGAGGGCGCCCATCTCCGCTTCGAGATTCTGGGGCGGAACGCGATCAGCCAAAGCTAGCGACACCTATGCCACCTCTCGCTAGCCATGGTAGCAAACATATGTTCGCGCTTCAAATCCATCTCCGAATTCATCGCCGCCAAACGTTATTACTCTCCAATGACAATGAATTTGACTTCGGGGCTGGGGGTTTCTTTGTTCGGAGGGTGTTAATTTCCACGAATGTTCCGGGGATGCGGTGAGCATAACCTGTGTACGACGTGTGAATGCCTCCGTGACGGTTCGTGCCGTCGAAATTCGCGAACCGCGCGCCAAAGGGAAGCGCCTTCAATTTTCGGCGGAATTCGACGATGGCCGATATGAACCTGTGGGGAAACGCGGCGGAGCCGCGTCAATGTGGCGCCTACAAGCGACTACGGCGAGTCGGCGGCGTAGCGTGCGAGCGAGGTAAGGGCGTCGCGAGATCACTTTCTTTGCCGCGTCCCCGCGGCGTCCGTGCTTTCGAAGGCGCGAGCACGTGCGGAATCGCTTCTTCCACGGATTGTACGGGGATGACTTGAATGCCGGGGGCGTCCGTCGGGACGTCATTTCGATTTTCGTACGGCAGAATAACCTTTCGCATTCCGGCCTGACGGGCGCCATAGATCTTTTCGGCGATCCCACCCACGCCCTTCACGCGACCTTGAATGCTCACTTCTCCCGTTACCGCTACGGTCTGGAGAGCCGGTCGCTCTTGCGACGCGCTGGCCAGCGCCAAGGTAATGGCGAGTCCGAGGCTCGGCCCGTCGATCATCCCGCCGCCGATGACGTTGACGTGAACGTCCTGGTACGTAAGGTCGATGCCGAGGATCCGGCGCAATACGGAAATCGCGTTGAAGACGGAATCCTTCGCCATCGAACCGGCCGTTTCGTTGAAGCGGATCTGGCCGCGACCTTTCACCGTCGCCGGGAAGATCGCCGCTTCGACCTCGATGATCGAGCCGAGGAACTGATACACGCCGAGACCGAAGACCCGGCCGGTTTCCGGCGTCTCGCTCGCGCGCGCGGGCGCGTACGGCGTCAGACGAGAGGCGCGGATTACCTCGAGCAGATCCGACTGCGTGATCCGCGTCTTTCCGCCTCGTGAGCGACGCCGATAGAGGGCGACGCCGTAGGCGTCCGCGATGAGGTTCGCGGCGCGCCGGCCTTCGATCGTGTAGCCCGCGATCATCGACGGGATCTTCGGCTCCAGGGGGACCGATAGCCGCTTTGCCGATTGCCGCACGATGCGCTCAATGTCCTGCTGGCTCAGCGGGTCGAAGAACACCTCCGTGCAGCGGGACCGCAACGTCGGGTTGATCTCATCGGGTTCGCGCGTCGTCGCGCCGATGAGCACGAAGTCGGCCGGCGCGCCCTGCTCGAACAACCGCTTGATGTACGCCGGCACGTTCGCATCTTCGGGATCGTAGTAGGACGACTCGAAGAACACACGCTTGTCCTCGAGCACCTTGAGCAGCTTGCTGTGCAACGTCGGGTCCATCTCGCCGATTTCATCGATGAACAAGACGCCGCCGTGCGCGCGCGTCACCAAGCCGAGCTTCGGCTCCGGCACACCGGTGTCCGCGAAATCGCGTCGCGATCCTTGATAGATCGGATCGTGCACCGATCCGAGCAAGGGATTCGTAACCTCTCGGTTGTCCCAGCGGAGCGTCGATCCGTCGACCTCGATGAAGGGCGCCGTTTCCGCGAACGGCGTAAACGGCAGGCGTTTCGCCTCCTCGAGCGCGAGCCGCGCGACGGTCGTCTTCCCGACTCCCGGCGGGCCATAGAGGATGACGTGCTGCGGGTACGGCGTCGCCAGCTTGGCGAGAATCGCGCGAATCGCGCGCGATTGACCGACGACGTCCTTCAGCTTGCGCGGGCGTAACGCCTCCAGAGCCGACTGCGACAAGCGAACGCGGTCGAGACCTTCGAGCTCCTCCAACTTCTTCTTGGTCGCCGTGTTCTCCGGCCCGGCACCCTCACGCAGCAACTGCATCTTGATTTCCTGCAGATACTCGTCTTGGCGCATGTTCATGCGCTCTTGGACGCGTCGCTCCAGGTCGTCCTCGACGCGCTTCTGCGTCATCAGGTCGGCAATCTCTTCTTCCAGCTCGCCGAGGATGCTCGGAATGTCGGCGTCGCGCGGCGGCTCCTGAATCGTCGGATCCTCGTACACCAAGCGCTGCAGCGCGAGCACGCGATCGGAGAGCCGACCGGAGCGCATCAGCGAGAGCGCCTCCAGCTTGCCGGCGCGCATGACGACGCGATCGGACCCGTAAACGTCGCTGAGGACGCCGAACAAGGCTCCGACGCGGCGCTTCATCTCCGCGCGCGTGGGCGGCGTTTCCGCCTTCCGTCGTTCTCTCGTCCTGCGCGTGGCCAAATCGCTCCTCTAGCTCGACGCCACCGGCTGGACGTGCAACGTCACCGTCGCGTGCAGCCCGTGGCTGACCTTTACGTCTACTTTGTATGAACCGATCGTCTTGATTGGATCTTCCAGGGAGATCTGCTTCTTGCTGATTTCGAAGCCGCGGCGCGACAGCGCATCCGCGACATCCGCGGCGGTGATCGACCCGAACAGACGGCCGCCTTCGCCCGCTTTGGCCGTGACCTCGACTGCCTTCTCTTGAAGTGCGGCGACGAGGCGTTGAGCGTCTTCCAATTCCCGGTTGTGGCGTCGCTCCTTGGCTTCGTGCGCGAGCGTCAGCGACTTCATTTGCCCCGCCGTAGCTTCGCGGGCCAGCCCCCGTGGCAATAGGAAATTACGGGCATACCCTTCCTTGACGTCGACGACGTCGCCGACCTTCCCCAGCGAGGGGACGTCCTGCGCTAAGATCAACTTCATGATTCTTCCACGCTCTCTTTCAAGGACACCGCTCGCGGGCCGACTTTGCGGAGATCGAACCAGAGGTCAATGGCACCGAGAAGGGCCATCAAGAACAACCCCGGGTCTTCCAAGGCGAATACGGCGATGACGCTGAGGACACGACCGCTCTTCGGCACGCCGCGGCTGTGAAGATACGTCAGCATCGTCAACACGCCGAAGAACGCGAAGGTTACGACACTCAAGATGAATGCGTTTCCGACGAGCACGGTCGCGATTTGCGGTGCCGCGCCTTGTATGGCGATCCCGAGCATCATCGGAGCGATCAAAAAGATCCCCCACAGCAGGGAAAGGCGCCAAGTCAAAATCGGCGAGAACCCTGGCAACGTGACGCCCAGGCGGCCCATGATCGCGCGGGCAAGCGTGTACGAGCCGTACGACCACAGCAACGTGCTGAGGAGGAGCATTCCCGGAAGCAGCAACCGCGCGAGATCCGGGAGGCGGACGGACAACTGTTCGAGCTGCTGGATTTGGCTGGCCGGCAGATTCATGCTGCGCGCCATGCCCGCCGACCATTCGAGCGCCTTTACCTGCGCCTCGATGGAAGCGGCGATTGGATCTATATTCGTCACGATTCTAGCGACGACGAGCCCGAGCATCACGGAACAGATCCCGGCCATCAGTCCAAAAGCGACCGCCTTCGTGGGCCCGCCCGGTCGATCCGCCCGCGCGACGACACCTTGGAGGATGCCCATGGGCGCGAACGCGGCGACCAACAGAAGCCCGCCTGGAAAACCGATGAGCGGAGACAAGACGAGGCCGGCTACGACGGCACTGAGACCGGCGATCCGGGGTCCCCGACGATAGGTCAAAACGAACAACGGAAGGGGCGCGGCCACCAGGCCGAGTTGACCGAAGAACAGAATCAACAACCCGACCAGCGCCGTCAGCGCGGCCAGCAGGGCGCCTTCGGTCGTGTCGCGGGTCCGCTCCGGCAGGGGCCGCTTCGACGACTTCACGTTGAATCGGTTCTCGCGGGTTTTCGCTCGCGTCGGCGCTACGCCGACGTGTACGGCAGAAGCGCCAGCTCGCGGGCGCGCTTGATCGCCTGCGCGATCGCCCGCTGCACCTTCGCGCTGTTGCCCGTGACGCGGCGCGGCAAGATCTTGCCGCGGTCGGACATGTAGCGTCGCAGCGTCATGACGTCCTTGTAGTCGACGTACTTGGCGTCAGCCGCCCGAATCGCGGCGATCTTACGACGCGGACGCCGTCCCCGGTAGTCGCGCTTCCGTTCCCGCCTCTCACGTTCTGCCATACGAATCTCCTCCGTGTCGTCATCGAGAACATGAATTCGTCGTTGGCGGGAATCGATCGATTCCCGCCAACGACCTCGTTAGAACGGAACGTCCTCGTCGTCTTCGGGCGTCGGCATCGGCCCAACGTCATCGGGCATCGCCTGCGCACCTGCTGCGCCGGATCCCTTGCCCTTGTCGAGGAACCGGATCGCGTCAGCGACCACTTCGGCGGCGCGGCGCTTTTGGCCGTCCTGCGTTTCGTAGTCGCGAATTTGCAACCGGCCTTCGACCGCGACCAGCCGTCCCTTGGAAAGGTATTGCGACGCCTGTTCCGCCAGCTTTCTCCAAGCCACGATCGGAATGAAGTCCGTACCGCGTTCGCCCTGTTGATTGGCGAACGGTCGGTCGACCGCGACGGTGAACGTCGCGACGGGATGACCGCTCGGCACGTACCGCAACTCCGGATCTCTCGTGAGCCGCCCGATGAGGACGACACGATTCAACATGAGCTACCCACCTCCGGTGGCTTCCGCGGGAACCGCGGCGGCCACCGTCTCTACAGGCTCGCTAGGCGTCTCCGGTGCTTTCGGGCGAGGTCGCACGGGCACCGCCAAAGTGATGGCGAAGCGAATGACTTCCTCGACCAAAGCGACCGAGTTCCGCAAATCCTGAACCTTGAGCGACTCGAGCTCGAAGCGGATTAGGACGTAGGTACCTTCGCGGAGTTTCTGGATCGAGTAGGCCAGCTTGCGCTTACCCCACGGCTCGACGGACGTAACAGTGCCTCCGCGTTCCGTGATGCGCGTGCTGATTCGATCGATGGACGCCTGCACCTGCGCTTCCTCGAGATCGGGGTGCAGGATGAAGACGATTTCGTACGCCTTCTTCAACGTTCTCCCTCCTCCGGACAGGGGTAATACCCAGGTCTCGCATCAAGGCGAGACAGGAAGGAGCAGAATATTTGGTTTTGCTCCTACATCCGCTCGATTCTACCAGAGAGTGGCAACCTCGACGATTCTCCCGAATGCCAGTGTGAATTGCATTGAAAAAAACGAGGAGACGACGTGTTTTGGGCGGGCCGGCGAAAAGCTTGAGGGAGAAGGTGGCGGAGTTTCGATCGGGCGGTTAGGCGTCTCGAAAAAATCCAGGCGGGACGCCCGGTCCGGACCGTCGGGCCGTCCGAGCCTCGGGGCGAGCCGGCGCCGCCGCTTTGGCGATCATCTCACGCTTCATCGTATACAGCTCTTCCAATTCTTTTTCGATGGACGCGAGCGCGTTCCGCCCGGTGTCGCCGAAGCCGTTTTGCGGCGTGCTGTTCTGCCAGATCCGACGCCGTTGCTAGTTCAACTCCTCGATCCGTCCGTTCAAGGTGTCGATGGAGGGGATAAACACACTATGAAAGGACCCCGCTGCCGAAGGCATGACATTTCCACCATGTTCACATTTGGCTGCTGCCAGTTTTCGATGCGCGACTTAGCTACCTCATCCCCACAACTCGAATTCGACAAACCGATGAGAAATCTGGGTGCCAGAAAATGGGGCGCGGGAACCGGTCGGGTCAGGACCCGAACCGAAAGGTGATGACGTCGCCGTCGCGCACCTCGTACGCTCGACCTTCCAGCCGGACCCGACCTCTGTCGCGCGCTGCCGCCCAAGAACCCGTGGACAGCAGGTCTCTGGTCGACACGACTTCGGCGCGCACGAAGTGGTCCCGCATGTCGCTGTGGATATCGCCGGCGGCATCGACGGCGGCCGTCCCACGAGCGATTGGCCAAGCACGACACTCCCGGCTCTCCGTCGTGAAGAACGTGATTTGGTCGAGGAGTTTGTACGCCGCGTGGGCGATCTTCGCGAGGATTTCCACTTCGAGCGCCGCCGCCGCCCGATAGGCGGCCGCATCGGCCGGGGCGAGATCGAGGAGCTCGGCTTCGATGCGTAGGCTCACCGACAATACCGTTGCACTCGGCCCGACGCGCTCGCGCAGTCGCCGTTCCCCTTCGTTAGCCGCGTTCTCATCTTCATTGACGACGTAGAGCACGGGCTTGTCGGTCAACAAACGCAGCGGGCGGGCGGAGGCGCGAAGGTGCGCCGCGGCCGCACGCACGGGGCGACCGGCGCCGACGTGCGCGGCCAGCGCCGTCAGCGAAGCGAGCTCGTCACGGGCGGCGGCGTCGCCCACCCGCGCCTGCGGTTGGATCTTCTCACGCCGGCGCTCGATGGCTTCGAGATCGGCCAAAGCGAGCTCGGTCTCGACGATCTCGACGTCTCGCGCCGGATCGGGCGCGCCCTCCACGTGCACGACGTCGACGTCCTCGAAGGCACGGACGACATGCACGATCGCCGACACGTCCCGAATGTGCCCGAGGAACTGCGCGCCCAGGCCCTCGCCGCGGTGCGCGTTGCGAACCAGTCCCGCGATGTCCGCGACCCGAACGGTCGCCGGCACCTGCCGCGTCACGTCGACGACGGCTGCGATCGCCGGCAAGCGATCGTCCGAGACGGCGAGCACGCCGACGTTCGGATCCACCGTCGTGAACGGATACGGCGCGATCGCGACGGATGCGCGCGTCAGGGCACGGAACAGCGTCGATTTCCCGGCATTGGGGAGGCCGACGATTCCGACGGACAGGGGCATCTCGAGCGTTTAGGACGGCGGCGTAGGTTCGTTGCCGCTCTCGCGTTTGCGAATAATCCGGCGGCGCGGGCCCACCCCCGGCTCCGGCGGCGGCGCGGTCTTACGCGCGCGGCGCGGGATCGGCTCGGTCTTGGCGGCGTGCGACACCGATAGCGGCGCCGGCGTCTGTGGTTGGTCGGAGCCGCGCTTTAGGAATGCCACGATGCGGCGCTCCAGGCGCGGTCGCGACACCAGAGTGTAGCGGCCGCAGGTGCGGCACCGGATGCCGATGTCGGCGCCGACCCGCTCGATCTCCCAAGTGTCGCCGCTGCAGGGATGCGGCTTTCGGGTGCGGATCACGTCGCCGAGGTACAGCTTCACGACGGCCATGACGTCGTCTAGCGGGAGTGGATCAACCAGTCCGATGGCGCGTAGTTGTCGGTGAGAACCGGCACGTCCTCGGTGCGGATCCTTCGGGTGTAGAAGTCGCGGGAGACCGCGTCGAATCCGGGCACGCGCACGCGATCACGGAGCATCGCGGCACGGCGGATGACCTCCGCGCGCGTCGTCGGCGCGCCCTGCGTGCCGACGACGATGATGTTGCGGATCGAATCGGCGTAGCCGTTGTCGCCGAATTCCACGGGAAACGCGTACGTGTTCGGAAACACGTGTTGCACGCTTTTGAACACGGCACGGAACAGCTTGCTCTCCGGACCGTCGAGCGCTCCGATGATGTTGGCGACGAAGACGCCCTCGGGGGTCAGCCGGTCACGGATCTCCTGAAAGTACTCGCGCGTCGCGAGGTGAAACGGCAGCGTGTCCTTCAGGTAGGCGTCCATCAAGATCTGGCCGTATCGATCAGGAGACCGCCGCACGAACTGCCGGCCATCCTGGCCGAACGTCCGGATGCGGCCGCTCGACGGGACGTCGAAGAACCGCTCCGCGGCGCGATTCACGTCCGGATCGATCTCCACGACGGTCATCTCGACGTTCGGGTAGTCCTCGAGGAATCGCTTCGGCACGGTGCCGCCGCCCATGCCGATCAACAGCACCTTGCGCGCGTCGGGCGCGAACAGCATGCCGGCGTGCATGTAGTCGGCGTAGCGAAACACGGTGCGGCGCCGGTCCTCGCGGTTCTCGGCGCTCTGCCAGTAGTTGTCCAGCCTCATGTAGCGGATGTGCCCTTCGTCGCTGATGGTGATGCGATGGTAGACTGTGTCCTTCGCGAAGATGACGCCGGGCCGCTCGGCCGCGAACAGACGCGGCGCCACGAGCACCACGATCAAAGTCGCGACGGCGGCAGCGGCAGCGGCAACCGGGGCTCGCCGCAACGCGAGAAATCCGACGGACGCCATCGCCATCTCGGCCACCCCGAGCATCAAGATGATCTCCCGCACGCCGAGAATCGAGATCAAGTAGAAGCTGGCGAGTAGACAGCCGGTGATGCTGCCCATCGTCGAGATGGCATAGAGTCGTCCGGCGGCGGCACCGACGGTCGCGAACGAGCGCGCCGCCAATCGGACCGACAAGGGCGAAACCATTCCCATGACGACGCTTGCCGGAATGAACAGGGTCAATGACGCCGCCAAGGGGCCCGTACGCGGTCCGACGTCGCGAACGTTGAGCATCTCGAGCACCGCCGGCGCGACGAGCGGGATGGGAACGATTAGCAGGCCCGCAAGAAAGACGATGCCGCAAAACAACCCGTGGCTCGGGTATCGGTCGGCGATCCGGCCTCCCCAGTAGTACCCGACGCTGAGCGCGGTCAAGAAGACGCCGATGAGGCTGCCCCAAACGTAAATCGAGTTGCCGTATGTCGGCGCGATGACGCGGCTGGCGATGATCTCGAGCGCGAGGAAGACCGCGCCGCTGACGAAGACGATGAGCTCGAGAATGACAATCCCTCCCTAAAGAACGGGATTTGACAACCGCAAAACGGAGACTCTGGGCGAAGCGGCGACTCAGTCGCCGTGACGCTCGCGAAGTCGGTGCGACAAGCGCAGCAGAAGCTGCGCCCGCTCGATTTCGTCGAGCCACTCCTGCGTGATCGCGACGAGGTGATCGCCCTCGGGCGGCCGCACGCCGACCGGGCATGCTGGACCGAGCCCTTCCGCGGCCATCCGGCGGTAGGCAGACAACGTCCGCTCGCCGTAACGCGACACCTCCGCGAAGTCCTCGCTCAACATGACCATTACCGGCACGCGATGGCCGAGATTGATGGCCAGGGCCTCGCGCAGAGCATGGTCTACGTCCCGGTCGATGAACCGGAGGCGAATCTTGGGCGAAGCGTTCGCGATGTGTTCCATCGACGGGCACTGGTTCACGCAATCGCCGCACCACGCGCCGGTGAGCACGAGCACGTTCATCTCGCGGGCGAACCCGCCGAGGAGCAAGCGCTGCCGGTCGCTGAGCCGGACCTGCTCGTAGACCGCGGCCCACCGGGCACGCTGCGTCTCGTTGCCGTGTTTTTTTAAGAACTCGTGATACGGGAGCGCGCTTTCGAAGATGGTCTGCCAGTTCATGGGCTCACCTGTGCCGAAGATTCCAAGCCGCCGTGCCGCGGCGGGTCGTTTCCCTCATGATCCCCGGGAACGAGGCGCGTCCAAGGGTTCGGTGCGCAAGCCGAGCGCGAACAACCCTGTGAACAGCATCAGCGCCGCGGCTGAGAGGTACGCCGATCCTGTCCCGAAGACCTGCAACGCGGCGTTCCCCCAGACCGGGCCGATCGTGCGGCCGAGACTCTCCATCGAGCCGGCGACGCCTTGCACGGTGCCTTGCTCGTCATTGCGGGCCGATTTGCTCAACAGGCTCGTCAATGCCGGGATGGAGATTCCGAATCCAGCGGCCGCCGGGATCAGCGCGCCGAGGAAAACGGGCACCGAAGTCGACACGGACGCAACCGCGAGCGCCGCCGCCGCGACGCACAACCCAATCGCCAGCGACAGGCGTTCCCCGAATCGACGCACGACTGGCCCGACCAACGTACCCTGCACGACAACGCCGAGCACGCCGGTGAACGCGAGCGTGTAGCCGATCTCCGCCGGTCCGAACCGAAATCGTTGCGCTCCGAACAAGGCGAAAGTGGTCTGATAGAGCGCGAACGTCGACCAGTAGAGGAAGTCGATGAAGAGCAACCGGCCCAATCGCGGCCGGCGGAGAACGGGCATCAGGGAGCCGAGGATCGACGCCTGCGGGCGCACGGTCATGCGATGAACGGTCTCGGGTAGCCAAATCCAACACAACAACGCGGCCGCCGCCGCCAGAGCCGTGGCCGCCCAAGCCGGCGCCGCATAAGAGATCGGTGAAAGCACGCCGGCGAGCGCCGGACCGAAGATGAAACCGAGGCCGAACGCTGCGCCGATGAGGCCGAAGGCCTTGGCTCGATTCTCGGGTTCGGTAACGTCTCCGATGTACGCGCGCGCCGTGGAGATGTTGCCGCCGGACAGGCCGTCGATGATGCGCGACGCGAACAGGATCGGCAGGTTGTGCGCGATCGCCAAGAGCAGAAAGCTGAAAGCGGTTCCCAGGATGCTGAACAGTAGGACGGGACGACGCCCCCATCGATCCGACAGGCCGCCGAGAAACGGAGCCGCGAACAGCTGGCAGATCGAATACGACGCGAACAACAATCCGACGACGAACGGCGACGCGCCGAACTCCGTCGCATAAAAAGGAAGCAACGGAATGACGATGCCGAACCCGACGAGATTGACGAATATGGTGAGAAAGATCACCAGGAGCGGGCGGCTCACCGAACCATTATACGGGTGAATCCGCCGCTACCTGGCCCCCTCGCTCGATCGTCACCGAACCCGCCTTGGCGCTAACGACCGCCGTGTCGCCTTCGCGGAGCAGCCCGCGCAGCACCATTCGGCTCAGCGGGTTCTCGACGATGCGTTGAATCAGCCGCCGCAGCGGGCGCGCGCCGTAGTCGGGGTCGTACGCCTCCCGGGCCAGCGTCGCGCGCGCCGCCGGCGTCACCTCGACGGTGAGCTTGAGGTCGGCGAGGCGACGTTGAAGCAATCGGATCTGCAAATCGACGATGTGCTCCAATTGCGTCTGCGACAGCGGGAGGAACACGATCGTCTCGTCGATACGATTGAGGAACTCGGGACGGAAGCTCCGGCGCAGCTCGTCCAGCACGTGCACCTGCGCAAGCTCGAACGCCACCGGGTCGCCGGGATCGAGGTCCTTCAGATACTGCGATCCGGTGTTGCTCGTCATGATCAGAACCGCGTTCTTGAAGTCGACGGTCCGGCCCTGGGCGTCGGTCAGGCGGCCGTCATCCATGACCTGCAGCAGGATGTTCAACACGTCTGGGTGCGCCTTCTCGATCTCATCGAGCAACACGACGCGATAAGGACGGCGGCGCAGGGCCTCCGTCAGCTGGCCGCCCTCCTCGTAGCCGACGTATCCTGGCGGCGCGCCGACGAGCCGCGACACCGTGTGCTTCTCCTGGTGCTCCGACATGTCGATGCGAACGATCGCCTCTTCGTCGTCAAACAGGACCTCGGCGAGCGAGCGCGCGAGCTCGGTCTTTCCGACGCCTGTCGGGCCGAGGAACATGAACGCCCCGATGGGGCGCTTCGGGTCCTTCAGGCCGGCGCGGGCGCGCCGGATCGCGTCGCTGACGGCTTCGACGGCGGCCTCCTGCCCGACGACGCGCTCGTGCAGGCGATCTTCGAGATGGAGAAGCTTCTGCATTTCGCCTTCGAGCAGCCGCGAGACCGGCACACCGGTCCACTTGGCGACGACCTCCGCGATGTCGTCGGCGCCGACCTCCTCCTTCAACAGCCGCTGCCCGCCCTTCATCGCAGCGTCCGCCTCGGCCGCGGCGAGCTGCTGCTGCAGCTCGGGCAGCGTGCCGTAGCGCAGGCGCGCGGCACGCTCGAGGTCCGCTTCCCGCTCCGCTTGCGCGAGCTCGATCTTGGCACGCTCGATGGACTCCTTGAGCGTGCGCGTCTTCTGAATCGCTTGCTTCTCCTGATCCCATCGGGCGCGCAGCGCGGCGCTCTCGTTGCGCTGGCGCTCCAGCTCGGACTCCAGCTTCTGCAGCCGCTCTTGCGCCGCCGGCTCGGTCTCGCGCCGCAACGCCTCTCGCTCGATCTCGAGCTGCATGATGCGGCGATCGATCTCGTCGAGCTCTGCCGGCTTGCTGTCGATCTCCATGCGCAGGCGCGCTGCCGCCTCGTCGATCAGGTCGATCGCCTTGTCGGGCAAGAATCGGTCGCTGATGTAGCGGTGGGACAGCGTGGCGGCGGCGATGACGGCGCCGTCGGTGATCCGCACGCCGTGGTGGACCTCGTAGCGCTCCTTGAGACCGCGCAAGATCGAGATCGTGTCTTCGACCGTCGGCTCGCCGACGAACACCGGTTGGAAGCGCCGTTCCAGCGCCGGATCCTTCTCGATGTGCTTGCGATACTCGTCCAGCGTCGTCGCGCCGACGGCGTGCAGCTCGCCGCGCGCCAGCATCGGCTTGAGCATGTTCGCGGCGTCCATAGACCCGCCTTCCGTCGCGCCGGCGCCGACGACTGTGTGGATCTCGTCGATGAACAAGACGATCTCGCCGCTGCTCTCCGCGATTTCCTTGAGAACCGCCTTGAGGCGCTCCTCAAACTCGCCTCGGTACTTCGTGCCGGCGACGAGCGATCCCATATCGAGCTGCAGGATCTTCTTGTTCTTCAATCCTTCCGGGACGTCCCCGCGTACGATGCGCTGGGCCAGCCCCTCGATGATCGCCGTCTTGCCGACGCCGGGTTCGCCGATGAGCACCGGATTGTTCTTGGTACGCCGGCTCAGCACTTGCACGACGCGGCGGATCTCGTCGTCGCGGCCGATGACCGGGTCGAGCTTGCCGGCCTTCGCCATCTCCGTGAGATCGCGCGCGTACTTCTCGAGAACCTGATACTTGCCCTCCGGTCGCTGATCGGTAACGCGTTGGCCGCCGCGGATCTCCGTCAGGGCGCGATACAATACTTCCCGCGTGACGCGGTTCTGCCGCAGGATGCGACCGGCGCCGGTTTCCGGCGCATCGGCTAACGCGAGCAAGAAGTGCTCGGTGCTGACGTACTCGTCCTGCAGCCGATTCGCTTCCTCTTCGGCGGCGTTCCACACGCGACGCAGCCCGGGACCGATGTAGATCTCGGCCGATCCGTAGACCTTAGGCAGCGTGGCGAGCGCCTGCGCGCCAGCCGTGCGCAGCTCCTGCAGCGCAACGCCGGCTTTCTGTAGGATCTGGGCCGCGAGGCCGCCGTTCACTTCCAATAACGCCACGAGCAGGTGCTCGGTTTCTACCTGCGCGTGGTCGTTGCTCTTGGCCAGCTCCTGGGCGCGCGAAAGCGCTTCTTGGGACTTCTCCGTCAGTTTGTCGAAACGCATGGTAACCTCACCGCAATCCCAACGACGCGCGCGTCCGATCCATACGGAGCCGCGCGAATTGCTCGAACAGCCTCTTCTCCTCGCTCGTCAGTTTCTGCGGGAGGACGACCTTGACTAGCACCATCAGGTCGCCTTTGCCCTCCCCGCGCAAACGCGGCATCCCATGGCCGCGTAACCCGAAGACTTGGCCGTTCTGCGTCTCGGGCGGAACGGTCATCTTGGGCCTCCCGGAAAGGGTGGGCACCTCGACGACGTCGCCGAGAACGGCTTCTGGGAGCGAGATCGGCACTTCGCATCGCAGGTCGTCGCCCTGCCGCGAGAACGTCCGGTGCTCCAGCACCCGAATCTCGACGGAGACACCGACGCCCCTGAAACGTACTTTTGCCCCGATTTGATCCCGGCGGGGATCTTCGCCTTGACGTCGCGGAACTTTCCGTCGGCCGTCACCCGCAGGTCGCGCTCGGTGCCGTGATAGACTTCGTTGAGCGTGATTTCCACGACGGCGGCCGGCTGTACCGCCGATGCTTCTTCGCCGCACGGCATGCGATCGGGACGATCGGACCGCGGCGTCGCCGGGCGCTCCTCGACTTCTCCTCCGAAGAGGGTGCGGAAGAACTTGGAGAAATCGCCGAGGCCTTCGAAGGTCGATCCGCCTTCGCGAAAGACGGTCTTCCACGTCGCGCGACCGGTCGGCCCGCCGATCGGTCCGGGCGCGCTTCTCGGGCCGTGTGTGAACAGAGACTCTCACGGCACGCCGGCCTCACGGACGGTGAGCATCGCGTCGTACTGCCGCCGCTTTTCGGAGTCACCGAAGACTTGGAATGCCTCGTTGATCTCCTTGAACTTCTCTACGGCGTTCGGACCCTTGTTGACGTCGGGATGGTACTGCCGGGCCAGCTTGCGAAACACCTGAGTGATCGCTTTTCCGTCCGCGTCGCGTGGGACGTCGAGGATCTTGTAGTACTCCTTGAACTCCATGCGCGTCAGACCCCTATTTGACGACCTTTACGAGTGCCGGGCGCAGGACATCCTCGCCGATGAGGTACCCTGTCTGCAAAACGTCGGTCACCGTCCCGGACTGCGATCCCGCTTCCTCTACCGTCGCCACCGCCACGGCTTCGTGCAACGCTGGGTCGAATGATTTCCCTTCGGCCTCCATCGGCCGGACGCCGATGCTGCCGAGCTTCTCGAGCAATGATCGATGCGCGATGCGCATGCCGTCGAGGATGCCGGCGACCGCTTCGTTCTCTTGATTCCGTTCCGCGTAGCTGATCGCCCGCTCCAAGTTGTCAGCCGCGCTCAGCACGATCTGCAGCATCTGCCGCCGCACGTGCTCCGCCACGTCGCGTTGAACCTTAGCGGAGGTGCGCTTGTAGTTTTCAAGATCGGCGGCGGCATGCAGGAATTGCTGCCAGTTGCGTTCCGCCTCCTGCTTGAACCGGTCCGCTTCCTGCTTCGCTTCTTCCGCCTCCGCCCGTGCCCGATCGACTTCCTCGTTCAAGGCGCGGATCTCGTTGCGAACGTCCTCCGGCAAGTCGGCGCACGCATCCTCGCCGTCGGTGGCGTCCACGCCCTGCGCGTCCGCACGTACGTTCGCCGCGTCTGCGGCGGCGTTCTCGGCGAAGGCAGCGCTCGGCGCCGGACCTCCGCTGATTTGCGTGTCGTCGCGTTCTTTTGTCATGCCATCCTCCGGACGAACTTCCCTTCGGTTAGCAACGGCGTACCGCCGACCTAGGAGTCGCTCGGCTTGTACTCCGCGTCGATCACGTCATCGGCCCCCGAGCCCGCCGGTGCGCCGGAAGGTGCCCCACTCGCCGCGTTCGCGGACGCCTCCCGGTACAGATAGTCGCTGAGGCGGTAAGTCGTCTGTTGCACGTCGTCAGACAGGGACTTGACCTTCTCCATGTCCCGGGCCGCGCTGGCATTCTTCAGGTCGCGCAGTTTGCCCTCGAGCTCCCCGCGCATGTCGGCCGGGATGTTCGTCTGCTCGCGCACCACCTTCTCGGCTTGGTAGATCACGCTGTCGACGCGGTTGAGGACCTCCGCCTCCTCGCGCTTGCGGCGGTCGTCCTCGGAGTGCGACTCCGCCTCGCGCACGAGGCGGTCGACCTCGACCTTGTCGAGCGTGCCCGTCCCGGTGATCTTGATGGACTGCTCGCGGCCGCTGGCCGTGTCCTTGGCGGAGGCGGCCAGGATGCCGTTGGCGTCGATGTCAAACGTGACCTCGATCTTCGGAACGCCGCGCGGCGCCGGCGGGATGCCGTCGAGGACGAATCGGCCCAGCGTCCGGTTGTCTCGCGCCATCTGGCGCTCGCCCTGCATGACGTGAACCTCGACCGACGTCTGGCCGTCCTCGGCCGTCGTAAAGATCTCGCTCTTGCGCGTCGGAATCGTCGTGTTCCGCGAGATGAGGGCGGTCATGACCCCACCGAGGGTCTCGATGCCGAGCGACAGCGGCGTCACGTCGAGCAAGACGACGTCGCGCACCTCGCCGCCGAGCACGCCCGCTTGGATGGCGGCGCCCACGGCCACGACCTCGTCTGGATGGACTTCTTTGTTCAGCTCGCGGCCCACCAGCCGCCGCACGAGCTCCTGGATCATCGGCATCCGCGTGCTGCCGCCGACCATGATGATCTCGTTGATATCCTTCTCGGTCAGCTTGGCGTCGGTGAGCGCCTGCCGGAATGGACCGATGCAACGCTCGACGAGATCGGCGGTCAGCTCCTCGAACCGCGCGCGCGTCAGCGCCACGTCCAAGTGCTTCGGACCGGTCTGGTCCGCCGTAATGAACGGCAGGTTGATGGTCGTTTGCACGACCTGACTGAGCTCGATCTTCGCGCGCTCGGCGCCCTCGCGCAGGCGCTGCAACGCTTGCCGGTCCTTGCGGAGGTCGATCCCGTTGTCGCGCTTGAACTCGTCGGCGAGCCAGTTGACGATGTGTTCGTCCCAGTCGTCGCCGCCGAGGTGCGTGTCGCCGTTCGTCGCCTTCACCTGGAAGACGCCCTCTCCGATCTCAAGGATCGAGACGTCGAACGTGCCGCCGCCTAGGTCCCAAACGAGAACGGTCTCGATCCCCTTCTTGTCCAGCCCGTAGGCCAAGGAAGCAGCCGTCGGCTCGTTGATGATGCGCAAAACCTTGAGGCCGGCGATCTCACCTGCGTTCTTCGTCGCCGTGCGCTGCGCGTCGTTGAAGTAGGCGGGCACGGTAACGACGGCGCCCTCGACCTTCTCCCCGAGATACGCTTCCGCGTCCTCCTTCAGCTTTTGCAGGATCATCGCCGAGATCTCCTCGGGCGTGAACACACGTCCCGCCGCCGGCAGCTCGACCGCGGCCGCGCCGGACGTGCCCTCGACGACCTTGTACGGGACCATCGACCGCTCGGTCTGAACCTCGTTGAACCGCCGCCCCATGAATCGTTTGATCGAGTAGACGGTGTTCTCGGAATTGAGGACCGCTTGGCGCTTCGCCATTTGTCCGACGAGGCGCTCGCCCGTCTTCGTGAATGCGACGGCGGACGGCGTCAGGCGGCTCCCCTCGCGATTTGGGATCACGACCGGCTCGCCCCCGACCATCGCGGCGATGACGGAGTTTGTGGTACCCAAGTCGATTCCGACGACCTTGCCCATTTCAGCCTCCTGGGAAGACGGCCGCCGACGCGGCGTCTCCGAATTCGCACGACCTTCAGTCGACGACGACCTTCACCTGACGGGGTTTCGCGCGCTCGCTCTTCGGCAGTGTCACCTCGAGGATGCCGTGGCGGAAGCTCGCCCGCGCCGCGTCGCGATCGACGTCGGTCGGCAACCCGATGGCGTGCATGAACGTTCCGTACCGGAGCTCGCGGCGCAAATAGTTGCGCTTACCGTTCTCCGCGTCGGGCTTGACCTCAGCGCGGATCGACACGCCTTCCTGCGTGAGCGTGATGTCGACGTCTTTCGGGTCGATTCCGGGCAGCTCCGCCCGCACGACGATTTCGCCCTCGGTTTCGAAGATCTCCAACGCCGGCTGCCAGTGCGTGACGGTCGCGCGGGCGCGCGCCGGCGACGACCGACGGCCCAGCGTCTCCTCGAACAGCTGATCCATCGCCTCGCGGACGGAGTTCCATTCGTCGAATGGATCCCAGCGTCGCAGACTCATCGCTTGCTCCTCCTCCGCAAGTTGACGCCGACGGACCCTTGGATCGACCGCGTCGTCGTCGTGATCCTCATGACGGCGATGCCCCGGCTCTCGAGGATGTGATAAGCGACCTCCTCGTGCCGCTCTTCCAGCTCCAGGAAAAGCTTCACCCCGGCCAAGTTCAAGCCGTGCTGCCGGGTCAGAACCTGGATGAGTCTTACCCGCTGCAGGTCGCGATCGCTGAACAAGCGAATTTGGTTCCGCCGCGCCGGCCGGATCAGACCCTTCTCTTCGTAGATTCGCAGCGTGCGCGGATGCACCCCCGCCAATTCCGCGGCGATGCTGATCACGTAGACGGGGATCGTTTCCGATTTTCGCTGTTCTCCCGCCATCGCGGTCACCTCAACCTGGCCTTCCGCTCGCTACAGTACGGAACCGGCGATGGGGATGTCAAGATCATTGACATTGATGTTGTAACTATATCTGCCATGAGCCACCGCCGCATCACGGGCCCGGCGGCCTTGCCGGTCTTCATCATGCCGCCGCCCATCCCTTTCTCACAGACGAGTTCCTCGTTGATGCGGGGATTGAGCCGGCGTGCGAAAACGGGGTCTACGCACGCGGCGACCTGCGTGAGGTGCGCGCGCTTCTTGCAGCGTCGAGGCGGTTTGGGCAGCCTTCGACTTCTCCATAGCCATCGTCCAGGCTTTCTTCATGAGCTACGTGTTGCCGTCCCCACGTTGTAAAAACGCCGCCGTTCCCACGAACGCGACGGACGCGATCACCGAACACGCCATCAGCAACGCGCCGCCTTTCCAAGTTCGCATTCGCAAAGACAGGCCTCCGGATTGCTAGGGGCCGACCAGCACCCCGGCGCCTCGCGTTTCTTACCGTTGTCCGCGATCGATCCACGGGCCAGCCCTGGCCATCGCATCGTGAGGTGCGCGCGCAAGCGGCCGATAAGGTCTCTGTTCGGATTCCCTAAGGTCGCGTGCGTGCCGGGCCTCACACCGTTGGTCCAGCGGCGGGGACGTTCGTTACAACAACGAAAGAGTTCCGCATTTGCGCTGGTGTCACGCGAAAAAGCGACGAACGCCCGCTCCTGGGGCGTTCGTCGCCTTGGCCTACCTGCGTTGCCGTGCGGGACTCGGCGTGTGGGAAGCGAAGCGTCGTGCGCTCCGCTTCGTTCAAGCGGCGGGGTAACCGGCGCTCGTCAGGGAGGCCCGGAGCTGCGCCTCGGACACGCGCGCGGGATCGAAGGTGATACGTACCTCCTTGGATTGCTCGCTCGCCGCGGCGCGCTCGACCCCGGGCAAAGCGGACAAAGTCCGCTTGACCGTCGCGACGCAGCCGTCACAGCGAATTTTCGGCACCTTCAACGTCATGTCCATCGCCTAGTTCTCCCTTCTTTCAACACAGGCTTCCGAAAACGCGCATCCGAAGCGTTGCGACCGCCTCGATCAAGCTTTGCGGAGCCGCAGGCTATTCGCGACGACCGTGACCGAGCTTGCAGCCATCGCGGCGCCCGCGAAGATCGGATTCAACAGCCAACCCCACAGCAGATAGAAGACACCGGCCGCCAGGGGGATCAAGGCGACGTTGTACGCGAACGCCAAGAACAGGTTCTGGCGGATCGTCCGGATCGTCGCGCGGCTCAACCGCATCGCCGTCAGCAGGCCCCGCAGGTCATCGCCGACGAGAACGATGCTCGCGGACTCGATCGCGACGTCGGTTCCGGCACCGATGGCGATACCTAGGTCAGCCTGCGCCAGCGCCGGCGCGTCGTTTATGCCGTCGCCGACGAACGCGACGCGCGCGCCGCTGGACTGCAATCGCTTCACCTCGCTCGCCTTGTCGCCGGGCGTGACCTCGGCGAGCACGTCGTCGATACCGACAGCGCGGGCGATCGCCTGCGCTGTGCGGCGGTTGTCGCCGGTGATCATGACGGTCCGCAGGCCCATTCGCCGCAAGCGCGCGACCACCTTGACCGCTTCCTCTTTCAACGTGTCGGCGATCGCGAGCATGCCCGCGAGCCGGCCATCCACGGCGACGTAGACCGGCGTCTTCCCGTCCGCGCTGAGCGCCTCGGCCGTCGCATCGAGCGAAGATAGGACGACGCAACGATCCGCTAACATCTTTCGATTTCCGAGCAACACGGCGCTGCGCTCAACTTGGGCGATGATGCCTTCGCCGGGGATCGCTTCGAACGCGGTGGCGATCGTCAAGCGCAACGCACGCGCCGCGGCGGCGGCGGCGATCGCTTCACCGAGCGGATGCTCGCTTCCCACCTCCGCGGACGCGGCGATCGCGAGCAACGCGTCCTCCGTCCATCCGGCCGCGGGCACGACGTCGGTCACGTTCGGAGTTCCCTTCGTCAATGTGCCGGTCTTATCGAGGGCGATGACGCGGATTTGGTGCGCGACCTCCAGCGCGTCCCCTCCTTTGATGAGCACACCCTTCTCGGCACCGCGACCGGTGCCGACCATGATCGCGGTCGGCGTCGCCAACCCCAGCGCGCACGGGCACGCGATGATGAGGACGGCGATGAAGTTCGCGAGCGCCAGCGGGAATGCCGGCTGGGGCCCCCAGATCCACCACGCAGCGAACGTCAAGGCGGCGAGGACGATGACCGCCGGCACGAAGACCGCGGCGACGCGATCGGCCAGTTGCTGAATGGGTGCTTTGGCGACCTGCGCTTCCTCGACGAGCCGAACGATCTGTCCGAGCGTCGCGTCGCTGCCGACGCGCGTCGCGCGGAATCGGAAGGAACCCGTTCGATTCAAGATCGCACCGATGACCTCGTCGCCGGCATTCTTTTCCACGGGAAGGCTCTCGCCCGTGATCATCGACTCGTCGACCGTGGACCGGCCATCGAGCACGACGCCGTCGACGGGTATCTTCTCCCCCGGTCGAACCAAGACGACGTCGCCGGCAACGACTGCCTCGATCGGGATCTCGACCTCCGAACCGTCGCGAAGCACGCGCGCCTGCTTCGCGCCCAACGCGAGCAACGCGCGAATCGCTTCCGACGTCCGTCCGCGGGCCCGCGCTTCCAATAGGCGGCCGAGGAGGATGATGGTGATGAGAACGGCCGAGGTCTCGTAGTACAGCACCGGCGTCAACCCGGCGGCGACGAAAGCTTCCGGCGCGAACGTGGCGACGACGCTGTAGCCGTAGGCGGCCGTCGTGCCCACCGAGACCAGCGTGTTCATGTCGGTGGTTCCGTGGCGCGCCGTCGCCCACGCCCCGCGATAGAACCGGTACCCGGACCAGATCTGCACCGGCGTCGCGAGAAGAAATTGCGTGAGCGGATCGCTCAACCACGCGGGAATCCACGCGAGATGGAAGCCGAGCATGTGCGGCAGCGCCGCGACCACGATCGGCACGGTGAGGATGGCGGCGACCGAGAATCGACGGCGCACGTCGGCGAGATCCGCGGCCCGTGCGACCCGCTCCCGGTCGAGCGTGCCATCGGCCTCGGGCGCCGGTCGGATCGGCTCGTACCCGGCACGTTCGATGGCTTCGAACAGCGCCTCGAGAGACGTCGCGTCCGGACGGAATGACACCGTCGCGCGCTCCGTCGCCAAGTTGACCGAGGCCGCAGCGACGCCCGGTTCGTGCCGCAATGCGTCCTCGACCCGGGCGACGCACGAAGCACAGCTCATCCCGGCAATGGGAATCTGGGCGTCCACGGTCGCCGCGTTCGGTTGTCGTTGTGCTGTCGTAGCCAGATGCATGGTGACCTTACGTTTTCCTGCCGCTCTTGCCGGCTTCGAATACGTCCAGCAGCTCGGCGATCACGCGATCACGCGCCGTTTGGTCTTCCGATCGAATTGCCGCGGTCACGCAATGATGGAGGTGGCGCTCCAAAAGCAGCGCGTTTACCTTGTCGAGGGCGCGCTGGACCGCGTGCGTCTGGGTGAGGACGTCCATGCAGTACTGGTCTTCTTCGACCATGCGGATGATGCCGCGCAAGTGCCCTTCGATGCTGCGGAGGCGGGTGACCACCCGCTGGCGGGTCTCCGGGTCTTGCGGCGCTTCGAGAAGCGGAAGCGGGGTCCGCGCCATGACTGCCTCCCCCCTCCCCTTAGGGAGGGGATATGGAGCGAGTCTAGCGCCGGTTCCGATCGAGGTCAAGGCGTGAGGGCGACAACGCTTCGCAGGCCGCGGGCGGACGCCGGCCTGCGCTTGGCGGTCCTTACCGGCCCGCGCGGCCGAGCCGCCGGCGTCGTTACGGCGCGCGGATCTGGTGAAGACGGCGCGCAGCTCAGAGGCGAGGTTCGCGAGGTCCGCATCGATTGGGACGAGTCCGCGGTGCGTGCTCAGATTGGTGGGGCAACGAAGTTGCGTGTCGCCGGCACCGCCCTGTTGACCGCTGTCGAGGGGCTGTGGAGCAAAGGAAATCTATCCCTCGTCGAGCAGATCGTCTTTCCCGATTACCACCTGTTCGCGCGGCGCGGCCGGAGGGAGGTCGTGCTGGCGACCGGCCGGCACGAGCTGAAGAACCGCGTGTTGGAAGTGCGAAGGGCGTTTCCCGATCTCCGCGTCCAATTCTCCTATCCCACGGATCACGGGGAGGAGATGGCGGCCGCGTTCGAGGTCAGCGGCACGCATCGAGGCAAGTTCTTCGATGTGCAGCCGACGGCACGGTTGCTCAAGCACCGCGCGCTGTATCGGAACCGACTGAAAGACGGCCTCGTGTGCGAATCGCACATCGACCTCGACCTCGTCGTCGACGATCTACGCCGGACCTGAGCCAGAAGCGTCGCCCCGCCGACGCCGAACCCACGGCCATGCCGCCGCGAGCACGACCGCGGCGATCATCATCGCGATCGCGGGTATGGCTGCGTTTGGCATGCTTCGGACGGCGACGCCCGACAACCGCACGATCACGATCGACGCCGCCGAGAGGTGGCGGCCGGAGAGACGCTGCACCGCACGGCCATCGACGAGGCGCTCCTCGCGGGTCGGAAGGTGCTCGCTCGTCACGCGCAGCGGCAATGCCGCAAAGACGTGAAGCGCCAGCGTCGGCCACCCTGTCGTCAAACGCACATCGATCTCCGAGGACGTCGCCGGCAGCCGATACGTCAAGACGACTTGGCGAATCCCGGGCGTCACCGGGATCGTATCGAGAACGGCGCCGTCGGCGCCTTGTCCCGACGGCGCCAACCCTTGCCGGATATCGACTTGCGCCGCACCGTTCGGGAGCGGAAGGCGAAACGTCGTGCGCGCCCCACCGGGGGCGGCGTGCGTGCCGACGTAAGTGCGCGTAGATGCGTTACCCAGGGCGACGACTTCGCGCACCTCGATCACGCCGGGCACGTTTTGCTCCACGAGGATCGCGCGGTCGCCGATGAACACCCCGCGCGAATCCGCCGTTGTCTCATGGACGACGATGTCCGTCGCGAACGCACGCCGGTCCCCGAATCGGTGTGGGCCCGACGTATAGGCGACCTCGCGATAGATCGCTTGGAAGATCGTTGGCGGATTACCTTGCGGATCGAGCCGGAAGCGGAACCGTCCATCGGGTCCCGTGCGCGCGCTCGCTTCCGCCGGCGAACCGCCCGATCGCATCTGCAACGCGAGAACAGAGACGCCGGCGACCGGGCGGCGTGTGTCGGCGTGCAAGACGCGGCCCGAGACCTCCACCCGCGCCGCCGTCGACATCGACGAGGACGGCACCGCGGACGTCCCTTGCGAGGCCGCCAACGGCACTCCAAAAACACCCGCGACGAGCGCCAAGGCGATCCACAGCCTCGCTCGGCAACTCATCGAGCCTCGTCCAATCCACGACGGAGGCGCTCGAGGTCCCCCGGGCTCAGCGGCGCGACGTCATCCTCCCACGCGCGCGGGGTCCCCACGCGCACCCGCGCGCGCACCCAAGCGACACCGGCCGCGACGCCCGCCGCCGGCAGCAACCACATCAAGACCCCGAGTCCCGTCGTTGGCGGTGTCGCCAATGCCGACTCGCCGTATCGTTCGACGAAGTATCGAATGATCGTCTCCGGCCGATCGCCGGCGAGTAGGCGCTGACGGATGAGGTCGCGCATTTGCGTCGCCAGCTGTGAGTTGGACTCCGCCACGGTGCGTCCCTCGCAGACCGGGCACATCAACTGCGACGCTACGTCGCGGATCTGATCGTCGATCGCACGCGCGAGCACCGATCTCGTCCCGAGCGTAAGGAGCACGAACAGGAAGACGAGGATCGGCGTGCCGGCGCGCTTCATCGCGTTCGTTCCCCAACGGACGGTTCTCGCTCCGGCGCCTCAGCCTCTCGTCGCGTCGCGTCCGTAGCCGGCTCGAGCGGATCCGCAGGGCGCCCGCGATCGAGCGCGTCAAGAACGGCGCGTTGCAGGGCCGGCGCCGCGTGCCGATAGTCGGCTGCGGTCAGACGCCCGTCCCCGTGATCGGCTTCGAGGTCGCGCAACGTTTCGATCGCCCACTGCGTGCGCGCGCTCACGTGCCGGGATCGGCGCGACGGCCATGCGGCGACGAGAACGCCGACGAAGAACAAGACACCACCGACCCAGACCCATCGGACGAGCGGGTTCACCCAGACGCGGAACGCGGCCCGTTGGTCGGCCTCGAACGCCGCGAGGATCGCGTAGACATCGTCGCCGAACGTCGATCGAATGGCCGGCCGGCTGACCGGTTGCTGCCAGCTCGGATAGAACAACCGCAACGGGCGCAGGTCGAAACCTCGACCGCCGTCGTCGACGCGCAGCACGCCCCATGTCGCGGACGCGTTCGGCGCCTCGCCCCGTTCCAGGCCGACGTAACGTATCGAGTACGGTCCGATCGAAAACGATTCGCCCGGCCGTACCGAAACCTCTCGCTCGACGACGTAGATCTGACTACCGATCATACCGACGGTCATGACGAGGATCGATAAGTGGACCAGGTAGCCGCCGTATCGCCGGCGTTGCGTCGCGAACAGGCGAACCAGCCCCGTGCTGATCCTCTGACCGGGCGCTGATCGCGCCGCGCCGCGACGATATTCCGCCAGGGTCGCCGCGAACGCGAAGCCGATCACCGTCAGGGCGGCGACGACGCCGGGCGCGCGCAGCACGACGGCGGCGGCAACGCCGACGATCAGGCCGAGTCCGATCGGCCACCGCAGCGCGCGCAATGCGGCAGGTGACGCGCGGCGCCAGGGAAGCGCGACCGCCACACCCATCAACAGCAGCAGCACGACGCCAACCGGTCCCGTGATCGCGTTGAAGTAGGGCGGACCGACGAAGATCTTCACGCCCCGCGCCGCCTCCGAGATCATGGGGAACACGGTACCGACGAGCACCGCGAGCGCCAAGCCGAGGAACAATACGTTGTTGAACAGGAAGGCGCCTTCGCGGGAGGCGAGCGAGTCCAGCTCGTCGCGCGTTCGCAGATCGTCCCAGCGCAGCGCGATGAGCCCGAACGACACCAACAGCTGCACACCGAGGAACGCGAGGAAGTAGGCGCCGATCTCTGACTGCGCGAACGTGTGAACGGACGCGATCAAACCGCTGCGGGTCAGGAACGTGCCGATCATCGCCGTGGAGAACGTCAATACTACGAGAGCCATGTTCCACGCCACGAATTGACCGCGCCTTTCCTGCACGATCGCCGAGTGGATGTACGCGGTTCCGGTCAGCCAGGGTACCAAGGCCGCGTTCTCGACGGGATCCCAGCCCCAGTAGCCGCCCCACCCCAAGGTGCGATAAGCCCACCAGCCGCCCAGGATGATGCCGATGCCGAGCGCGCCCCACGCGAACAAGGACCACCGTCGCGTCGCCGCCAGCCATTCGGCGTCGAGTCGGCGCGTCATGAGCGCCGCCATCGCGAAGGAAAACGGCACGACGACGCCCGTGTATCCAAGATAGAGGATCGGCGGGTGGATGATCATGCCGGGATCTTCGAGCAGCGGATTGAGACCGCGCCCATTCGCTGGCGGCAGCGCGAGTCTGCGGAACGGGCTTTCCAGCCAGGCGTTCAGGAACAAGAAGAATGACAGGACGAGGACGAGCGACAGGCACGCCCACGGCGTGAGTCGGGGCTCCGTCTTGCGATGGCGCGCGATCGCGAGCGAAACGAACGCGCTCATCAGGAAGCTCCAAAACAAAAGCGAACCCGCTTGGCCGCCCCAGATGCCCGAGATCTTGTATAACAACGGCGTCTCGGAGCTCGAGTTTCGCGCGACGTACGCCAGCGAGAAGTCGTTCGTGAGCAGCGCGTTCAACAATGCCGCGACCGCGACGATCAGGAGGAAGAACGGTGCCATGGCCACATTGAGACCGCTCTCGATCCACTGCGTCCGATCCGCCCGAAGACCGAGCGCGAGCACGACGGCCGCGTAGGCGCAGGCCGCGAGGGCGATCCAGACGGCCGCCGCACCAACCTCCGTCACGGCCGGCGAAACCCCAGGCTCGCCAAGGTGGTCGCGACATTCTCGGCGGTGAGCGATCCCGGTACACGCACGGCGATCCTCCCCGAGCGCTCGACGAAGTACGACTCCGGGATGCCGGCCACGCCGTACGCGATCGCCGTGCGCCCCTTTGGATCGGACCCCGCCGGAAACGAGATTCGGTAGCGTTGCAGAAACGCGCGCGCTTCGTGCTCAGCGTCCCATAAGTTTACGCCGACAACGACCAGGCCGTTCCCCCGATATGCCCGCCAAGTGGCCTCGAGAAGCGGCGCCTCGTCGCGGCACGGCAGGCACCATGACGACCAGAAGTTGACGAGGACAACCCGTCCGCCGGCCGCCGCGAGATCAAAGCGGCCGCCGTCGAACAACGAGAGCGAGAATACCGGCGCGGTTCGACCCTGCTGCGGGTTCCGGTGAGGTGGCTGCAGCCGCATGGCCGCGAAGAACACGGTCAGCAACGCGGCGATCACAATGGAAACGGCCCCCGCACGAAGCCAGCGCCGGCGCGTGGGGGCCGTGATCAACGACTCCACCGTTCCTCCGCGCCCGTACCGGGAGACGACAGCCGGCGAGCGCACCAGTAGCGTAGCATAGCGGTTCCGGCGCGACCCGCCGCGCGCGGCGTGTCGGGGAGGCGACTAGCGCGGTTGGACGACGATCTCGCCGTGCATCGTCGGGTGGACGCCGCACCGGTAGGCAATGCGGCGCGGCTGTGACAGGGTCGCGGTGTGCTCCTGATGCCGATGCAACACCGGCGAAGGGATCGTCTGGCCGTCGCCGACGAGCAGCACCTCGGCCATCCGCGTCAGCGGCGGGGCAGACGCGCTGCGAGTCCGTCCCGGATCTTCGTGTACATCACTGAGGCCGCACCCGCCAGAAGCCGCGCGTCCGTGCCGGCGGCGATGAATCGGAACCCGAACTCGGCGGCCGCGAGCGCTTCCTCCGCCGAGGTCGTCATGATGCCGGCGGCCTTCCCGTGGCGATGCGCGGCCGCAAGCACGATGTCGATCGACGCGCGGTACGGCGCGCTGTCGAACTGGCGGAAGACGCCGAGCGTAGCGCTGAGATCGTTCGGCCCGATGAACACGATGTCGACGCCCGGCGTCGCCGCGATCGCGTCGGCGTGGCGGACGCCGTCCGATGTCTCGATCTGGCAAGCGACGAGCGATTCGCGGTTCCAGCTGTCCACGTACGCCTCTAGGTCCGCGCCGAACGCGGATGCCCTGGTCCCGGCGACGCCCCGGATGCCGTCCGGGGGAAACTTTACCGCGGCGACGGCGGCGCGCGCCTCTTCGGCGCCGTCGACCAACGGAACGAGCACACCCATCGCGCCGCGATCGAGCACGCGCTTGATCGTCGCGGCATCGTTGGACGCGACGCGTACGAGCGGAACGACGTCCGCATTCGCCATCGCGCGGATATGGTTCTCGATCGTCAACAGATCGGCCGGTGCGTGCTCCGCGTCGATCAAAAGCCAGTCCATGACGTAGCGCGAGAGCAACTCGGCGACGGAGGAATCGCAGAAGTTCAGGAAATGTCCGACGACCACTTCCCCACGGGCGAGTTTCGCCTTCAATGCGTTCGTGATCAATGGACCTCCGACAGATGTGTTGTGCAGAAAAGCCTCGGGCGAGCTGACCCGGAGGGTTCCAGCCATTCCAGCTTCCCGGTGGCCGGGGACGGCTCAAATCAGCGCTTACGCGCCAGGTGTCAGCATCACCGTGACCTCCTCCGTCTTGCCGGGCAGGATCCGCAGGATCTCGGCATGCTTGCGGCGGCGCGACCCCTCGATCACGAGGTCGTGCTCGACGGCGCCCCGATTTTCCAGGACGAACTTGATTGCCCCGGGAGGAGGAGCCACGACCGATCTCGGCTCGTACAGAAATTCCCGAGCGACGAGGCGCACGACGGTCGACTCTCCAGATGCCGGCGCCGCCCCGAGGCCGGCCGCCCGGGCGACGAGCGTGAGGAGAACCGCTGCGAGCGCGAGACCCACATGACGGAGGTCCGATCCACTGAGCTTCACGCACGCACCGCTCCAATCGCGGCGGCCGCCGGGCCCGGCTGAGAACGGATATCCGGCGAGCACGATGCCGTTGTACTTGGGGCCACGCGAGACCGAGACAAGCCATAACCGAAGAGCCTTCGACCGCCGTCGCCGCTCCCCTGTATCGAGGAACTCGACGGCGTTCATCAACTGCACGACGGGGTCGACGTCGAGGCCGTCGCCGGATCGCCCTCGACGAAGCCCTTCATGAGGCCGTCGGTCTTCATGGCTTCTCGTTCGGCCTTGAGAATCCCCCGCGAGGATGATGCCGTTGTACGAGAGGGCCGCCAAATGCGCGCCGTTCTTGGGTTGCACGTAGGCGCGGAGATCGAACCCTTACAAAACCTTCGGGTCGGACGCGGCCAGCACGCCGGCCGGCAGGAATCCGAAGCGGTTGAGAAGCGGACCTCTCTCCAGCAACGCGACACGACCTTTGCAGAATGGCGGCGTGACGCGCCGAGGCGGACAAGGTGCTGAGCGCGTCTTCGAGGTCCGGCAGGAGATTCATCGAGACCGTGGCCTGCTTCGGAGCCGTCTGTTGCCCTTGCGATGACGCAGCAGATGGACCCTTCGGCGGGCTCGAGGC
Source organism: Armatimonadota bacterium (assembly GCA_016868955.1). Taxonomy (GTDB): domain Bacteria; phylum Sysuimicrobiota; class Sysuimicrobiia; order Sysuimicrobiales; family VGFF01; genus VGFF01. Next base: position 8,448 of record VGFF01000001.1, on the reverse strand, counting down.
CGCTCCGCTATGAGCAGCACCCGCCGAGGCGGCGTTCGAAGTCGCCCCAGCGGATGACAGGCGCTGGGGCGGCGTTTCGCCGTTAAAGGTCTGTCGTAGTCGAAACCGATCGTATTCGTCGCGCTTGTCGTTGTCGGACAACACCGCGTAGGCTTCGTGGATCATCTGGGCTGCGCGGACGTCGCCGCCCAGATCGGGGTAATTCTTCAGCTCCAGCATCAATACGTGGTAGACCTTGCGGATGACCGCTGGGTGCGCTTTGAGGTGGACGTGCATGATTTCGTAATAGTCGACGTCGGCTGGGAACTCAACGCGCGCCAAGGCAAAGCCTCCAAAAACTAGTATCTTTAGATTCGGCGCTGGGATCCGATCTTAGCCGAACGAGCAATTCTTGGACCAGGCCTCGCGAAATGAGTCGGGCTCGCGGAACGTTGCCCCAACCAGGTTGCCCCAACTAGTTGGGAATGGAGGCCAGGAACGTGCGCAATGTCATCATCGTCGGGTCAGGCCCGGCAGGCTTGACCGCCGCCATCTACGCGGCGCGAGCAAATCTCGGCCCCTTGGTTATCGAAGGCAGCCAGGCGGGCGGACAATTGATGCTCACGACGGAAGTTGAAAACTACCCTGGCTTTCGGGACGGCATCCTCGGACCTCAGCTCATGCAGCAGATGCGCGAGCAAGCCGAGCGCGTCGGCACCGAGTTCGTGACCGACGACGTGACGAACATCGACTTCACGCGGCGTCCCTTCCGACTGGAGGTCGGCGGCGCCGCCTGGCATGAGGGCCGGGCCGTCATCCTCGCCACCGGCGCCCGGGCGAAGTGGCTGGGTATCCCTTCGGAGCAGCGGTATCTCGGGTTCGGGGTCTCGAGCTGCGCGACGTGCGACGGATTCTTCTTCCGCAACAAACCGATCATCGTCGTTGGCGGCGGTGACACGGCGATAGAGGAAGCGCTCTACCTCGCAAACCTGGCTTCCTCCGTGACCGTCGTGCACCGGCGAGGCGATCTGCGCGCCAGCAAGATCATGCAAGACCGGGCGATGCGGCACGAAAAGATCCGTTTCGAGTGGCATCAGGTCGTCGATGAGGTGCTGGGACAGGAATCCAAGGTGACCGGCGCGCGACTGCGGGACGTGCGCAACGGCGAGACCCGCGCCGTCTCTGCGGACGGCATCTTCGTGGCGATTGGACACATCCCAAATACGGAGTTTCTGAAAGGACACGTCGAGCTCGAAGACACGGGATACATTCGGTTGCGGTCCGGGATGATGACGAGCGTAGACGGTGTGTTCGCGGCCGGGGACTTGCACGACCACGTTTTCCGGCAAGCGATCACCGCGGCCGGTTACGGCTGTCAAGCCGCCATGGAAGCCGAGCGTTGGCTAGGCGCAAACGAGTAAGCTCAAGGCTTCGATCTCCCATGCCGATAGTGTGCATGGGGGGTTTTCGTCGTGGTCGAGCCCGTGATCTTCTGGACCACCATCCTCTTCTGCCTCGCGCTGGTCGTGACGATGACGCCTGAATCCGATCCCCGCGAGACCGCGCCGCACGCCGGCGGCGAGGATCGCTGGCTGCAGTAACCACCAAATCGTACGGAAATGGCGCCCGCCGACGCGAGATCGGAGAGGATCACGCGCCGCGAGCCGAAAAAGGGACTGGTAATTACACTGCGGGGAGGGGTGCCATAGAGTCCGTAGCCGACGAGAACCGTCTTCTCACAGCGCTCGCGCACCCGATCTGGATCATTGCGTTCGTGATCGTCGTGTCCGCCCTCAAGAAGAACGCCTTCATGCGGAATCACGGATGCCAGGGTTTGTTCTTCGGATTGGGCGTCGCGGTCATTAGCTTCGCATTATCGATCTTCGCGTCGATTCTCGGGGCGATTCCGCTCGTCGGCGTGCTGTTTCTCTTCCTCCTGCCGTTGCTCCCGCTGCTGTGGCTCGCTTGGTTCGTGCTGTCGATCCTCTACGCAATGAAGGACAATCGCGGGGAGCGTTTCGAAATTCCGTTCGTGACGCAATTCGCGCGCAAGTACATGGACACGGCCAGTGCCTAGCACCACCGAAACAGGGAGAATGAAAAACGAGCCCGCCGTCCGCGGCCGGGCTCCTTCGCCTATGCGCCGTTAGTCTCCCGGTCGACTGCGAAGCCGATCGTCAACTCGCTTGCCCCGGCGGAACTAGGCGACGGAGGTCAGCGCCGTTTCGATCTTCTGCTTCAACTGCGCCTTCGGCATGTAGCCGATGATGCGATCGACGAGCTTGCCGTCCTTGAAGACGCCGAGCGTTGGAATCGACATCACGTTGTACTTCATCGCGGTTCCGGGATTGTGGTCGACGTCGAGCTTCGCGAAGCCCACGCGCCCCTCCAGCTCACCCGCGAGCTCCTCGACGATGGGCGCGATCATCCGACAAGGTCCACACCAGGTCGCCCAGAAGTCCACAACCACGGGCGTTTGCGACTTCAGAACCTCGTTTTCGAACTTCGCGTCCGTTGTCTCGAACGGCTTACCTGCCATATCCCGCACCTCCCTCGACACGAAACCTGGACGACCGCCCGCGGATTTTCTCCGAATCGTGGAAACGCGGGAACGCACTGCACTATTCCCGCCCGGCCCATGGTAACACAGCCGTCCGCGCTGTCCGGCGTCCCTGAATTACCGTACCCTGGGAAAGCGAGACTCATCGAAGTCGCGAGGGAATCCGTGGGCGGCGCCATCAAGATCGGCCGGATTGCCGGGATAGCGGTCCAAATCCACCTGACCTGGTTCGTCGCGCTGGGCGTCATCTCGATGACGCTGGCGCGCGGCGTATTCCCTGCACAAATGCCGAATTTGCCGGCGAATCTGTATTGGTCGATGGGCATCACAGGCGCCGTCCTGTTGTTCCTGTCGGTTATGCTGCACGAACTTGGACACGCGCTGGCCGCGCGTCACTTTCGCATCGCGACGCGCAGCATCACATTGTTCCTCTTCGGCGGGGTCGCGCAGATCACGAGCGAGCCCGAGGATCCGCGCCAGGAGTTTTGGATCGCGATCGCGGGACCGATCACGTCCTTCTTCCTCGCCGGGTTCTTCTGGCTGATCACGCCCCATGGTCAACGCGTGCCAGCGGCGATCCTGATGGAATACCTATCCCTGGCGAACCTGATCCTCTGCGGCTTCAACTTGCTTCCGGCCCTCCCCCTCGACGGCGGCCGGATCCTACGTGCCGTGCTCTGGCGCTTCCTGGGATTGGAGCAGGCGACCCGCATCGCCAGCGGACTCGGCCGGATCGCCGCGAACTTGCTGATCGTTTTAGGCGTCGTCACCGTCTTGGGCGGGCAGCTGATCCAGGGTATCTGGATGATCTTGATCGGCTGGTTCCTCGATCATGGAGCCGGCGCATCGTACCAGCAATTGCTGCTGCGCAACGCCCTACGCGGGGTGCGCGTGCGCGACGTCATGACGACAGAGGTCATCACGATCGAGCAATCGCTGTCCGTCGAGCAAGCGGTCATGGATCACTTTCTCCGACACAAGCACGGCGGGTACCCCGTTTCGTACGGAGACCGCGTCGTCGGAATCGTCACGCTGCACGACATTAAGCCGCACCCACGCGACACCTGGAGCGATCTACGTGTGCGCGACGTGATGACGCCGATCGCGCGCGCGCAAACCGTCCGCACCGGAACGAGCGCCTACGAAGCGTTGGCGCGGATGCTGCGCGCCAACGTCGGTAGACTGCTGGTAATGGGCGATCACGGTGAGCTGGAAGGGCTGCTTACGCGATCCGACCTCATGTACTTGATTCGGATCCGCACCGAACTGGGGGCTGACCGGCCCGCCGAACGCCGGCCGAGCGACGCCTCCGCCGACGATGCCGGCCACGGGCGTGACACTTCGGCCGACACAGGTCCGACGCCCGGCCCCGGCGCCTAACCGACCGGCTCGACCGAAGGCTCGCGTCGAAGAATGCTACGAGAACCGCAGCCAGGCAGCGGTTGCCGCAATCGCGAGGATGGCGGCCCCAGGCAGACATCCCCATCGCCGGCGCTTGCCGCCGCCGCTCGCCGGCGTTTCCCCTGACCATGATCGGCGCTCCGGTGCGCGCGCCGACAATCCCGTTGCCTTCTTCATGTTGCGGACGAACTCGTGATAGTTGCCTTGCTTTTTGTACACGGCGGCGAGATTCTGATACCCGATCCAATAGTCTGGATCGACCTCGACCGCCTTCTTGTAGGCCGCGATCGCGTCGCTTTCGCGGTTCTGCTCGTAGTACACATTCCCAAGATTCGAGTAGGCCGCCGCGAATAGCGGATCGACTTCCAAGGCGTCCCGGAAGCACTCGATCGCTTCGTCGTACCGCTTGCTGCGCGCCAAGGTCACGCCGAGCTTGCTGTGCGCCGGCGCATACCGGACGTCGATCGCGATGGCTTGCCGCAGCGCTCGTTCGGCTTCCTCGAGCGCGCCTTCATCTAGGAGGCGTTCCCCTTCCGCGAGCCGTGCTTGGAGCTCTGGATTCACGAAACCTCCTTCGCGGTCGGCGACGCGGCGCTGCGACGGCGCGGTTCGATCGCGGCGAAGCCGACGTAAGGAACGAGGGCATCGGGAATGCGAACGCTGCCATCCGCTTGCTGTCCGTTCTCGAGGATGGCCAGGATCGCGCGGGTCGTCGCGATGGCCGTACCGTTGAGCGTGTGCAACGTCTCCACATTGCCGCCATCCCGAAACCGGATCGCGAGGCGACGTGCTTGATAGTCGGTGCAGTTGCTGCAGGAGTGGGTCTCGCCGTAGTCGCCGCGGCCGGGCATCCACGCTTCGATATCGTACTTCTTCGCCGCAGGGTCGCCCAGATCGCCGCCGCAGATGTCGACGACGCGGTATGGCAGCGCCAGCGCTTGCATGATGCGCTCCTCGAGCGCCAGGAGCCGATCGTGCTCCGGCCACGACTCGTCGGGCCGCGTGAACGACACCATCTCGACCTTGTCGAACTGGTGCACGCGAAACAGTCCCTTGCTATCGCGCCCGTGCGCACCAGCCTCTCGACGATAACAAGGAGAGTAGCCGACGTAGCGGAGCGGCAAGCTGGCGGCGTCGAGAACTTCGTCCATGTGCATCGCGACCAGCGGCACCTCGGACGTTCCCGTGAGCGCCAGGTCTTCATCCTCGATGCGGTAGACCATTTGTTCGTCGAGGCCCGGCCCGCCCATCGTGCCGACCACGACGGCACGTCGGACCATGGTGGGCGTCAACACGGGGACGAAGTTCTGTTGGACGAGGAATTCCATGGCGAATCGAACGAGCCCGTGCTGCAGGAGAACGGCTTCGTTCTTCAGATAGTAGGACCGCGTGCCCGCGACGCGCGCGGCCCGCTCGAAGTCGACGACGTCCAGTGCCAGGCTGATCTCGACGTGGTCGCGCGGCGGAAACGGAAAGGCGGGCCGCTCTCCCCATTGGCGCAGCGTCACATTGTCATTGCCGTCCGCGCCCTCGGGAACGCTGGCGTGAGGCGGATTGGGGATCCGCATCAACACCCGATCGAGCGCTTTCTTGCGCTCGCGCACGACGGGCTCCAAGGTCTTCAGCTCGGCCGACAGCGCGCGCAGCTCGGCGAGTCGCGCCGGTCGCTCCTCGGCGCGCAGGTTCGGAACCGCCGCGCTTGCGCGGTTCTGGTCGGCGCGCAGCGTCTCCATTTTCTGGAGTGCGTCCCGCCATTCGCGGTCCGCCATGAGCGCCGACTCGGCTAGCGCCGGATCGCGACGCTTCTTGCGCAACGCTTCACGGTAGAGTTCCGGTTCTTCGCGTAGCCTCTTCAGCTCGATCATGATGGACGAGAATTCCCGATCGAGGCGGGGACCCCTGCGCCCAGATATTGAGGTACACGCGGGCGGTCCAACCGTCGTCGCCTCGCTTCACCTCCGGCTGATGGTAGGTCGCGGCCTTCACTTCCAGCAGTTGATCGTGCTTCGCCGCGTCGAAACGCTCTCCGCGCACCGAAGCTTCTACGAACGTCTCGCTGGAGCGCTCCACGTCGACGGCGGCCGCCAGCATGCCGTCGCGGTCGTGAAGGTAGAGGAGCTCGTTCAGCCAATCAACGGCGAGCGTCGGCGCCCGAACCAACAAGCCCACCTCGGCCGTATGCTCGAGGATCTCGAAGGTCACGCGCCGGGCGCTCCCTCGCTATGCCGTTGCCGGAGTAACCGTGGACACGTTCGCGGCCGGCGGACTGGTTTCCGCCAGCAGGTCGAGGAGCGCACGCGCCACCGAAGACATGCGCTTCTCCCGGTGCCGGACGATCCACAAGGTCTGACGCGGATGGAAGTCGGAGACCGGCACGATCGCGAGGTGGCCGCGCTGCACCGCTTCTTCGACAGCGAAATGAGAAAGAATGCTGACGCCGAGATCCGCCGTGACCGCGTGGATAATCGCTTCGATGCTGGAGAGCTCCATCGCCGGCAGCGGCGAGAGGCCTTGCGCCTCAAACGCCTGATCGATCGCGTCGCGCATGCCGGATCCGCGCTCCCGGAAGATCAAGCGCTCGCGCGCAAGATCGTTCGCGGCCAGATCGCGGCGCGACGCCAGGGGATTGCGCGGTGCCGCGACGACGGCCATCTCGTCGGTTCGGTACGCCGTGTGCACGAGCGCCTCGTGGCGTTGTCCGCCGCCGAGGACGGCGATGTCGAGCTCGTTTCGCAGCAGGCGCTCTTGGATGGGGCGCGCAAAGCCGATTTCGAGCGTGACCTCGGTGTTCGCGAGACGTTCGCGGAGTTGGCCGAGGACCGGAGGCAATAGGTAGACGCCCGGCACTGACGTCGCGCCCACGCGCAGGTGACCGCCGGTCGCACCCTTGACGTCGCGAATTGCGTGCTCGGCTTCGTTCAACAAGCCGAGCACGCGGACGGCGTAGTCTTCGAGAATCTTGCCGGCCTCGGTGAGGAAGATCCGCTTGCCGATTTGATCGAACAACTCAACGCCCAGTGTGCGTTCCAGCTCTCGCACCTGGATGCTCACCGAAGGCTGCGTGATTCGCAGCTCCTCAGCTGCTCGGGAGAAGGAACCGGCCCGGGCAACCGTATGAAAGATCTTTAGTTGATGAACGTTGAGCATCTTGTTTTTACTATAGAGGTCGTACCCAGCAATGAAAACGCGCAATTCGCGAATCGAAAAGCGGTTTCTCGGGTTCGGCGGGCAGCCCACGCAGCCATTTTGGTGGCAGAATTGGAGCAACGGTGACCGAGCGGGAACGAGTCCGACTGACAAGCCTGGTCGACTGCGCCGGCTGAGCATCCAAGCTGGGTCCGGAGGACCTAGACAAGGTGCTCGCGCAGCTCCCGGCGGTTCGGGATCCGAACTTGCTGGTCGGGGTCTCTACGTCGGACGACGCCGCCGTCTATCGTCTGTCGCCGACCGAAGCGATCGTGCAGACCGTCGACATCTTCACGCCCGTGGTCGATGATCCGCATGCATACGGAGCTATCGCGGCCGCCAATAGCCTCTCGGATGTCTACGCCATGGGCGCCCAGCCGTTCCTGGCGCTGAACTTCCTGGCCTTTCCGGCCGGTCGTCTCGCCGACGAGATCGTCGCCGAAATCGTCCGGGGCGGGCTATCGAAGATGACCGAAGCCGGCGTGGTCGTCGCGGGCGGGCACTCCATCGACGATCCGCAGCCCAAGTTTGGCTACGCGGTGACCGGGCGCGTGCACCCGGATCGGGTCCTCACGAACGCGGGCGCACGGCCGGGGGACCGGCTCATCCTCACCAAACCGCTTGGACTCGGCGTCCTTACCACTGGGATCAAGCGGGCGCAAACCCCCGCCGCCGCCGTTGCAGAAGCGATCCGCGTCATGCTCCGGCTCAACGACGCCGCCTCCCACGCCATGACCGAGGTCGGCGTCCACGCGTGCACGGACGTAACGGGCTACGGGCTCATCGGGCATCTCCACGAGATGACGACCGGGTCCGGGGTCGCAGCCCGGTTGCGCGCAGGCGCTGTGCCGGTGATCGACGCGGCTTGGAACCTCGCCCGCGCCGGCGTCGTGCCCGGCGGTACGATGCGCAACCGCCGGCTGGCCGATACTTATGTCGCTTGGTCCGATGCCGTGACGGATCTGCAGCGCACGATCCTGTGCGACGCGCAGACGAGCGGCGGGCTGCTCATCGCCGTCGCCGAAGACCGACTGCCGTCGCTCCTGGCCGCCATGCGGCGGGAAGGCGTCGAATGGGTAGCCGAAATTGGTGAGGTGGCCGCCGCGGTCGCGGCGAGCCCGGGTCGAATCGAGGTTTGCGTCTAGCACGCAGGACGGGTGGGTTCAAACGCCCCTTCGGCGGCTTTCGAGCTGACAGCGCAGCGCGCGCACCGCCTCGATGCCGTTTTGGAACGCGATCCGGGGAACGCGGCGCAGCGGGAACCAACGAACGAGGTCGACGTCGCTCGACGGCCGCGGCTCCCCCGCGACCACCTCACATCG